>NZ_JBSRZF010000020.1:0-101878 GCF_054057335.1 Pseudomonas sp. TE3786 | reverse complement strand
GTCGTGTTTTTTGGGGGGGGGCCCTCCCCCCCCGAGTTTTAAACAACACCCCCGCGCGCCCCACCCCCCTCCCATAAAAGCAAAAGCGCATCAGCGACGGCCGAAGATAATCAACATCACCCCACCCAGCGTCACCAGGCACGCCACCAGCGCCGCCATGCCCAGGCTTTCGCCTAGCAGCAGATAGCCGAGCAATAGGGCAATCACCGGATTGACGAAGGCAAAGGTCGACACCAGGCTCGGCCGTACTTCACGCAGCAGCCAGAAGTAGGCGGGGTACACCCCGAGGCTGACCGGCAACACCAGGTAGGCCAGCCACCACCAGCCGTGCAGCGACAGCTGGCTCAGATGCAGCTCGCTCCACTCGCCACGCCAGGCGGCGAACAGCGCCAGCATCAGCGCGCCAATCAGCATCTGCAGGCTCATGCCCAGCCAGGTGGAGCGGAACGAGGGCCGGCTGCGCAGCAACCAGGCACCCACCGCCCACATCAAGGTGGCGGCCACCACCAGGCTGCCGGCAAACCATTGCTGAGCATTGGCGGCGTGGCCCAGGCCGTTGCTCATCAGCAGCACGATGCCGATGGAGGCCAGCGTCAGGCCGCACAACACCCACAGCGGCGGGCGATCACCCAGCAGCCATTCCAGCGCCACGCTCCAGATCGGCAGGGTGGTGTAGAGCATCGCCAGTAAACCGGTGGGCAGGTATTGGTTGGCGTAGAGCAGGGCACCCTGGCCGACGGTGATCAGCATCAGCCCGCCGATAAAGGCACCGCCCCAGTCGCTGCGTTGAATCCGCGCCTGGCCACTGACCAATACCCAGATCAGCGCCAGGCTGCCAGCGAGGAAAAAGCGCAGGGTAACGATGACAAACGGCGGCAGTTCCAGCAGCAGAAAGTGGTTGGCCAGATAAGTCGTGCCCCAGCCGATGTATACCGCAGCGAACGACAGCAGTAGCACCAGCGAATGGGCGCGAGGGGAGAGCGAGGAAGACATGGGGAACCTGAAAGACCTGCGCCGGCAGAGCGCCGGCGCGGCGTAAATGGGTTGAGTTAGTGGGCTGCGCCGCCCGTGGCACCCGCCGGCAGCGCTTTGGTCAGCAGTACGGCAATCATGCTGATGGCCAGGGCCAGGCCGACAAAATGGAAGGCGTCATTGTAGGCCATGATCATCGCCTGCTGATGGGTGATCTCGCTGAGCTTGGCCAGCGCCGCGGTTTCGTTGCCCAGGGTTTGCGTCAGGCTGTTCAGGCGTTCGGCCACTTGCGGGTTGCTTGGCACAATGGCTTCGCGCAGGTAGTCGAAGTAGATCTTGGTCCGTGCATCCAGCAGGGTGGCGAGCAGGGCGATACCGATGGCACCGCCCAGGTTGCGCAGGATATTGAACAGGCTGGAGGCCGAGCCGGCGTCCTGGGCGCTGATATACACGGTGGCGATCAGCGAGATGGTCACCATGATCAGTGGCTGGCCAAAGGCGCGCAGCAGCTGGATATGGTTGAACTGCGGGCCGGCGAAGTCGAGGTTGAGTACCCCGGACAAAAAGCTGCCCAGACCAAACAGACCAAAGCCCGCCGCGCACAGCCATTTCGGCGAAATAAACTTCATCAGCTTGGGCACGAAGGGAATCAGGAACAGCTGGGGAATCCCCATCCACATGATCACTTCGCCGATCTGCATCGAGTTGTAGCCCTGGATCTGCGCCAGATACAGCGGCAGCAGGTAGATCGAGCCATACAGGCCAACTCCCATGCCTAGGCTGGAGATGCTCGACAGGCCGAAATTGCGGTTGCCGAGGATGCGCAGGTTGATCAGTGGGTTGGGCTTGGACATCTGCACGATGACAAAGCTGATCAGGCTGATCAGGGCGATGCTGCCGAGGGTGACGATAAACGCCGACTCCAGCCAGTCCTTGCGGTGGCCTTCTTCGAGGAATACCTGCAGGCAGCCCAGGCCGATACCCAGGGTGAGGATGCCGGCGTAGTCGGTGCTTTTCAGCAGCTCCCAGTGCGGTGCCTTTTTCTCCAGACCGTAGAGCAGGCCGGCGATCATCAGCAGGCCGGGCGGCACGTTGATATAGAAGATGTACTCCCAGCCCCAGTTCTCCGTCAGCCAGCCGCCCAGGGTCGGACCGATGGAGGGCGCGAAGGTGGCGGTCATGGCGAACATGGCCATACCCACCGCGCGCTTGCTTTCCGGCAGCTTGATCAGCACCAGGGTGAACGCCAGGGGGATCAGCGCGCCGCCGGTAAAGCCCTGCATGGCGCGAAAGACGATCATGCTCTCCAGATTCCAGGCCATGGAGCAGAGCAGGGAAGAGATCAGAAAACCGATGGACACATACACCGACAAACGCCGCGCCGAGAGCAGCTGCACCAGCCAGGCGGTGAGCGGGATCATGATGATTTCCGCCACCAGGTAGGAGGTGGAAATCCACGAGCCTTCCTCCAGGGTGGCCGACAGCGCGCCCTGGATATCCTTGAGCGAGGAGTTGGTGATCTGAATATCCAGTACGGCCATAAAGGCACCGAGCATGGCGCTCATCACCGCAATCCAGTCGCGCCGCGTGGGTTCGCCTTCCGGGCGAACCAGGGCGTCAGCTACCACTGTGGTCCGCCTTGATGGTGACTTTTACGCTAACCGACATGCCTGGGCGGATCTTGCCTTTGAGCGGGTTGTCGGCGGCAAAGGTCAGTTTCACCGGGATGCGCTGCACCACCTTGGTGAAGTTGCCGGTGGCGTTGTCTGGCGGCAGCAGGCTGAACTGCGCACCGGAGGCGGCGAACAGGCTCTGCACGGTGCCTTCGATCGGCTTGCCGGGGTAGGCGTCGAACTCCAGCTCGGCTTTCTGGCCGGGCTGCATGTCGCCGATCTGGGTTTCCTTGAAGTTGGCCTGTACCCAGATGTCTTCATCCGGCACCAGCGACATCAGGTAAGCGCCGGCCTGCACGAACTGACCGTTGCGGGCGGCGCGCTGGCCGATCATGCCGCTGATGGGGGCGTGGATTTCCGTGCGGCTGAGGTTGAGCTTGGCTTGTTCGAGGTCGGTGCGGGCGTTGCTGATCTGCGCTTGCAGGCGCTTGATATCGGCGTTCAGCGAGTTCACCTGCTGACGCTGGGCCTGCAGATCGGCCTGAGCCTTGCTGACTTGCGAGTGGGCCACGCGGTTGTCGGCGGCCAGGGTGGTGACCCGCTCTTCCGATACATAACCGGGTTTGCGCAGGGTTTGTGCGCGGGACAGGTCCATCTGCACGCGGCCGAGGGTGGCTTCGGAGGAGCTCACGTCGGCAGCACTGGCGGCGATCATGCTGTCTTGTTGGGTCAGCTTGCTTTGCGACTGGGCCAGCTCGGCTTCGCGAGTGGCGAGGGCAGCTTCGGCGCGGTCGACGGCAATGCGGAAGTCCTCGGCGTCCAGCACCGCCAGCAGCTCGCCTTGTTGCACATGCTGGTTGTCGTGCACCAGCACCTTGTCGATGCGTGCGCTCAACTGGCTGGAAACGCGGGTAATCTCGCCTTGAACGTAGGCGTTGTCGGTGGTTTCGACAAAACGACCGACAAAAAACCACTGTGCAAAGAAGCCACCGGCTACTAGGACAATGATTGCGATAAACAGGAAAAGTCGACGTTGCAATTTGGCAGGCATTCTGGTGCTCGAAGGGCGGGCAAAAGTGTAAGGGAATCTAACAGTGTTCCATGCAGCTAAGTAGCCGATACAATTCAGAAACTTTGTTGCTTATGGGGAACAATAATGGGGCTGGATGATGCGCTGATCTTCACCCGGGTCGTGGAATGCCACAGTTTCACCCAGGCGGCGCAGGCATTGGCGATGCAAAAATCGACAGTAAGCCGGCGAATCGCCTTGCTCGAAGAGCGCCTCGGCGTGCGCTTATTGAACCGCACCACGCGCAAATTGCGCCTGACCGAAGTAGGGCAGGCCTATTACGAGCGCTGCCGGCAGATCATGCTCGACTTCGCTGAAGCCGAGCAGGCGGTGATGCAGTTGCAGCAGGAACCTTCCGGTTTGCTGCGCATTACCGCGCCCATCGAGTTTGGCCAGTTGTTCCTCGGCCGCGTGCTGGGGGCCTTTATGCTGCAGTACCCGCAGATCTCCGCCGAGGTGGAAATCACCTCACGGCATGTGGACCCGCTGGAGGAGGGCGTGGACATCGCCATCCTCATCGGCCAGCCGCAGGATTCCACCCTGATCGCCCGCAAGCTGTTTTCCAGTGGCCGCCGGCTGTGTGCCAGCCCGGTGTACCTGGCCGCCCACGGTACGCCACGCAAGGTCGAGGACCTGGCCGGGCACCGCGCCATTCTGTTGCCGCAGGACTCCATCCGCTATTGGCCGCTGCTGGGCGAGAACATCCCCTGCCAGCGCGTGTTGTCGTGCAACAACCTGACCTTTGCCCGCGAGGCGGCGTTGTCCGGTGCGGGCATTGCCGCGCTGCCGCTGATGCTCAGTGAGGATCAGGTGGTACGCGGCGAACTTATCGAGCTGCTGCCGCAAGTGCGGCTGCCGGTGGGCGAGGTGTATGCCGTTTACCCGTCGCGGCGCTTCCAGGCGATGAAGGTCAAAGCCTTTCTCGACTTTCTGATGCGCAGCCTGCGCCTGGAAGAAGGCGGTTTGCTGGAGCCTTCCGTGGTGCGGCTGGTAACATTGCCGCCCACTTTCTGATTTCTCGCTCGCCGGCCTCAGCGCCAGCGGTGAGGTGTCCTTAATTGATCTGCTGATTCGAGACTGTCCATGACTAAAGTACGCACCCGTATCGCACCATCGCCCACCGGCGATCCCCACGTTGGCACCGCGTATATCGCGCTGTTCAACCTGTGCTTTGCCCGTCAGCACGGTGGTGAGTTCATTCTGCGTATCGAAGACACCGACCAGGTGCGCTCCACCCGCGAGTCGGAGCAGCAGATCTACGACGCCCTGCGCTGGCTGGGCATCGAGTGGAGCGAAGGCCCGGACGTCGGTGGCCCCCACGGCCCGTACCGGCAGAGCGAGCGTGGCCCGATCTACCAGAAATACAACGCCGAACTGGTGGAGAAAGGCCATGCCTTCCACTGCTTCTGCACCGCCGAGCGCCTGGACAAGCTGCGTGCCGAGCAAACCGAAAAGAAAGAAACCCCGCGCTATGACGGCCTGTGCATGAACCTGCCAGCCGCCGAAGTGGCCCAGCGTATTGCCGCCGGCGAGCCCCATGTCACCCGTATGAAGATGCCGACCGAAGGCGTGTGCGTGGTGCCGGATATGTTGCGTGGCACCGTGGAAATCCCATGGGACCGCATGGACATGCAAGTCCTGATGAAAACCGACGGGCTGCCCACCTACTTCCTCGCCAACGTGGTCGACGACCACCTGATGGGCATCACCCACGTATTGCGCGGCGAAGAGTGGCTGCCGTCGGCACCGAAGCTGATCAAGCTGTACGAGTACTTTGGCTGGGAGCAGCCGCAGCTGTGCTATATGCCGCTGCTGCGTAACCCGGACAAGAGCAAGCTGTCCAAGCGCAAGAACCCGACCTCGATCACCTTCTATGAGCGCATGGGTTATCTGCCCCAGGCGATGCTCAACTATCTGGGCCGTATGGGCTGGTCGATGCCGGATGAGCGGGAGAAATTCACCCTGGACGAGATGGTCGAGCACTTCGACATTCAGCGCGTGTCGCTGGGCGGGCCGATCTTCGATCTGGAAAAACTCTCCTGGCTCAATGGTCAGTGGATTCGCGAACTGAGCGTTGAAGACTTCGCCGCTCAGGTGCAGAAATGGGCGTTGAACCCCGAGTACCTGATGCGGATCGCTCCGCACGTTCAGGGGCGCGTGGAAACCCTGAGCCAGGTCGCGCCATTGGCCAACTTCTTCTTTGCCGGCGCCTTGCCGCTGGATGCTGCCTTGTTCGAGCACAAGAAACTGTCGCCCGAGCAGGTGCGCCAGGTGCTGCAGTTGATCCTGTGGAAGCTCGAAGCGCTTCGTCAGTGGGAAAAGGACAAGATCACCGGCTGCATTCAGGCGGTGGTCGAGCACTTGGAGCTGAAACTGCGTGATGCGATGCCGTTGATGTTTGTCGCCATCACCGGCCAGGCCAGTTCGGTGTCGGTGCTGGATGCCATGGAAATTCTCGGCCCGGACCTCACCCGCTTCCGCTTGCGTCAAGCCATCGAGCTGCTGGGTGGGGTGTCGAAGAAGGAAACCAAGGAGTGGGAAAAGCTGCTGGCGAGCATCGCCTGACACCCGTTCGAAGTATGGAAAATGCTGGCGGGGCAGGGTAAGTAGTTGTTCTGCCAGCATAAAAAATACGATTCTTGGAAAAATAATGTTGACAGCCCTAAGACCCACGCTTAACATGCGCCCCGTCCTCGAGATGGGGCTATAGCTCAGCTGGGAGAGCGCTTGCATGGCATGCAAGAGGTCAACGGTTCGATCCCGTTTAGCTCCACCAATCTCTAAAGCCGAAAGGCTTGCCACAACCGGTTCATTGAACGGGTTGAGTTGTTAGAAGGGTTTTGCGTCCCCTTCGTCTAGTGGCCTAGGACACCGCCCTTTCACGGCGGTAACAGGGGTTCGAGTCCCCTAGGGGACGCCACGATTTAAAATGCAGCACCGCAAGGCGCTGTGAGCCGTGAGGCGATAAATCTGGGGGTATAGCTCAGCTGGGAGAGCGCTTGCATGGCATGCAAGAGGTCAACGGTTCGATCCCGTTTATCTCCACCAATTTTGCACTACGCTTCACGAGTGCCACGGGCCAGCTAAATGCTGGCCTTGTTTTTGAAGGTTTTGTCCCCTTCGTCTAGTGGCCTAGGACACCGCCCTTTCACGGCGGTAACAGGGGTTCGAGTCCCCTAGGGGACGCCAATTTATCCGCTCTGCGGACTTTTGAAGGGTCATTCTTTACGGAATGGCCCTTTTGTTTTTCCAGGGTGTCTAAGCGAGCGGCTGCGCGTCGGGGGGGCTGCGTTAAAAATGTTTTTTAAATGCTCATGGGCTCCAGCCCGCTGTGCTTTAAAAAACTTTTTTGCCTTGCTGCGCTCTAGCTCGCTCGCTCTCGAGTAGCGCTGGGGTTGACGGTGTTTCGATGTCCATTCACGAGTCTGATCTCGTATCCCGCCATCCGCCCACGTTGCTAAACTGCCGCCTCGCCGCCATGGAGAGACGTATGAACTGGGATTTGCCAACGCCTTTTGTGATCGACCTGCAGGTTGCTGCCGAGGATATCGACGGCCTCGGTCATGCCAACAACGCCGTGTATGTGAGCTGGCTGGAGCGCTGCGCCTGGCGCCATTCGCAGAGCCTGGGGCTGGATCTGGTCGAGTACCGCCGTCTGGATCGCGCCATGGCCGTGGTGCGCAATGAGGTGGACTACCTGGCCAGTGCCTACGAGGGCGATGACTTGCAGGTGGCGACCTGGATCATCGAGTCGGATCAGAAACTGCGTATGAGCCGACATTTCCAGCTGATTCGCCCGGCGGACGGAGTAACCCTGCTACGGGCCAAAACCACCTTCGTGTGCATCGAGATGAGTACTGGCAAACCCAAGCGCATGCCACCCGAGTTCCTCGAAGGCTACGGCCCTGCGGTGCTTAACCGCTAACCATCTTTCCCTGTAGGAGCGACTTTAGCCGCGATGCTCTTGGGCGGTCATTGCGGTTTCAGGTCCGGCCCATCGCGGCTAAAGCCGCTCCTACGGAGAGTGGGTGCTTACGGGGCCTGCGTATCTGCCGGTGAAAGAAACGCCCCGGTGTCGTCCACGACAATCTTGAATTGCCGGGTCTCCCCTGGGGTAAACACCGCCGACTGTGCATTGGCCGGCATATCGCTCACGCAGTACCCCGAACCACCCCGCGACACACTGATCGACACTTCCCCGGCCGGCACATCCACGGCAATCGATTGCTTGGGTGCCAGCTGCGCCACCAGTTGATTCTGCACATACAAATCCACCGCGCAGGCGTTTGGTGCCCTATTGTCGCGGCTCACCACCAGGCGCGCCGTGGCCTGGCTGTCCGGTGTGGTGCCCAGCGGCACATCCGGCGGCGGTACCAGCGATTCGGCGTTGGCGGGGCCCAGGATTAACAAGCCGGTCAGTGCCAGCAAAGGGAGTAGGGCGCGCATAGCAGGGTTCCTTTCATCGGGTTCTATGGGCTGTGACCGCGTGCTATCCGCTGGAATTCAGATTGAATCATCGCCTTGCCCGGCGGCGGTCCTTACACTAGGTGCCTTTTTCGCCTGCTCTAAAGAGAAACCCGTTATGCAGATCGCCCTGGCACCCATGGAAGGTTTGGTCGACGAAATCCTCCGTGACGTGCTGACCCAGGTGGGCGGCATCGACTGGTGCGTGACCGAATTTATCCGTGTCAGCGAGCGTCTGCTGCCCGCCAGCCACTTCCACAAAATGGCTCCGGAGCTGCAAGACGGCTCGCGAACCCGCGCCGGCGTGCCCATGCGCGTGCAGCTGCTGGGCTCGGACCCGGTGTGCCTGGGCGACAACGCCGCGCTGGCCTGCGAACTGGGCGCACCGGTGCTGGATCTGAACTTTGGCTGCCCAGCCAAGACCGTAAACAAATCCCGTGGCGGCGCGATCTTGCTGAAAGAGCCGGAGCTGCTGCATGCCATCGTCAGCGAAGTGCGCCGTAGCGTGCCGGCGGCGATTCCGGTGACGGCAAAGATGCGCCTGGGCTATGAAGTGCCGGATTACGCGATGGATTGCGCTCGCGCCCTGGCCGACGGCGGCGCGGCGCAAATCGTCGTGCACGCCCGCACCAAGCGCGAAGGCTACAAGCCGCCTGCCCATTGGGAGTGGGTGGCGCGGATTCAGGATGTGGTGAAGGTGCCGGTGTATGCCAACGGCGAAATCTGGAGCGTCGATGATTGGCGCCGTTGCCGGGAAATCAGCGGCGCTGAAGACATCATGCTGGGTCGCGGTCTGGTGGCATTGCCCGACCTGGCCCGGCAGATCGCCGCGGCCCGCGCAGGGGTGGAAATTGCGCCGATGACCTGGGCTGAGCTGATGCCGCTGCTGCAGTCGTTCTGGCTACAGGCACGCGGCAAGCTGTCGCCGCGCTATGCGCCGGGGCGCTTGAAGCAGTGGTTGGGCCAGCTGACGCGCAACTACCCGCAGGCCATGGAATTGTTCAGTCAGGTTCGCCGGGAAAGCGATTGCGAGCGCATTGATCAGATGTTACGGGTGCAAATCTAAATGCTCGCGGCTGAAGCCGCTCCTGCAGGCTATGCGTGTTCCGTAGGAGCGACTTCAGCCGCGAGCTTCTGAATATTTAGAAAAGAGCTCTTGAAACTGTTCAGCGTGTCCCTATTTAAGGGTTACGGGATGCCGAAGTCGGGTCCCGGATTCAACCTTTTGCTGATTTTCAGGAGAGACACATGAGCACTGCATTTTCCCTCGCGCCACTGTTCCGCAGCTCCGTTGGTTTCGATCGTTTCAACGATCTGTTCGAAGCCGCACAACGCAATGAGCAAGCCAGCTCCTACCCACCCTACAACGTGGAAAAACACGGTGATGATCAGTACCGCATTGTCGTCGCGGCAGCCGGTTTTCAAGACGAAGACCTTGATCTGCAAGTTGAGCGCGGCGTACTGACCGTTAGTGGTGGCAAGCGTGCCGAAGCCGGCAAAGACGTCACCTTCCTGCACCAAGGCATCGCCCAGCGAGCGTTCAAGTTGTCGTTCCGCCTGGCTGACCATATCGAGGTCAAGGCGGCGCAATTGGCCAACGGCCTGTTGAGCATCGACCTGGTACGCGTCGTGCCGGAAGAGGCCAAGGCCAAGCGCATTCCTATCAGTGGTGCGCGTCCGGCGTTGAATAGCTAAGACGGGTAACTTTACCCACCACCGTCGTCCCAGCGCAGGCTGGGACCCAGATTCTTTCAGGTTATGTCGTTCGTTCTGAAAATCTGGATCCCAGCCTGCGCTGGGATGACGGCGGAGAACGCTGAGTAATGTAAAAAGGGCGCCTATTGGCGCCCTTGTCGTTTCCGCCAATCAGCTTGCTGGCCGCTACGCCTGCGTATCGACCTGGCGCGTAATGGTTCGCGTCCGATGTTGAATAGCTGATCGGGGTAACCTCACCCACCACCGTCATCCCAGCCTGCGCTGGGATGACGGTGTCTTTTCCGCGCTCTATACCAACGGCCGCTGCGCCGCATGCGCAAGCAGCGCGCGGAATTCAGCCAGCGGCACCGGTCGGCTATACAAATACCCTTGGTAGAAATGGCAGCCCTCCTTGAGCAGAAAGTCCAACTGGTCCTGCTGCTCAACCCCTTCGGCAATCATTTCCAGCCCGAGGCTTCGAGCCATCGCCACAATGGCGCGAATGATCTCGGCATCGTTGGGGTCGTTGGTGGCGTCGCGCACGAACGATTGGTCGATCTTCAGCACATCCACCGGTAGACGTTTGAGGTAGGTCAGCGACGAATAGCCGGTGCCGAAGTCATCCATAGCAAAGCTCACGCCGAGCTTTTTCAGGCGCAGCATCTTGGCGATGGTGTCGTCGATATTCTGGATCACGATGCCTTCGGTGATCTCCAGCTTGAGCATCCTGCTGGGCAGCTGGCTGTCGCGCAGGCTGGTGGAGACCCGTTCGACAAAGTTGTTCTGGCGGAACTGCAGGGGGCTGATATTCACGCACAGGCTGAAGGTGTCGCCATCGATCAGGCCGTCCTGCAGCAATTGCGCGCAGGCGTGACAGGCCTCGGCCATCACCCAGCCGCCCACCTCCAGAATCAGCCCGCTTTCTTCCAGTACATGAATAAATTGCGCCGGCGACTGTGGGCCGAAGGTCGGGTGGTGCCAACGCAGCAGCGCTTCAGCACCGATCACGGCACCACTGCGGGCGTCCACCTGGGGCTGGAAATGCAGGTCGAATTCGCCGCGTACCAAGGCCTGGCGTAAGTCGTTTTCCAGGCGCAGGCGCTCACTGGCCGCTTCCTGCATGCTTTTGCGGAACATCTGAATGGCGTTGCGCCCGGAATCCTTGGCCCGGTACAGGGCGATATCCGCACGCTTGAGCAGGTCCGCCGGGGTGTTGCCGTGGTCGGGAATCAGCGCGATGCCCATGCTCGGCGTCACCTGCAGGCGGTGGTTGTCCAGCAGCATGGGTTCGGCCAGCAGTTTGCGCAGCTTGTCGGCGATCTGCCGCACCTGGCGCATCACCTCCGAACGTTTGCCTTCCAGCCCGGAGAGCAACACCACAAATTCATCGCCGCCCAGACGCGCCACCGTGTCTTCCTGGCGCACGCTGGCTTCCAGGCGCGCGGTGACCATCTTCAGCACCGAATCGCCGACCGGATGGCCGAGGGAGTCGTTGATGTGTTTGAAGTGGTCGAGGTCGATAAACAGCAGGGCACCGCGCAGGTCGTGGCGGGTCAGCAGGGCGATCTGCTGGGTCAGGCGGTCCATCAGCAGGGCGCGGTTGGGCAGGTTGGTCAGTGGGTCGTGGTAGGCCAGGTGCTGGATCTGCGCATGGGCTTTTTTCAGTTCGTCGATATCCCGAGCGGTGAGTAGCAAGCAGTCCTGACCATTGAGGTCGATGGGCTCCACCGACACTTCCACCTGTTTCAGCGTGCCGTCGCGGTGGCGGCCGAGCATTTCCAGGTGATGCACGCGGCCGTCGCGTTTCATCATTTCCACCATGCGCTCACGCTCGCTGGGCTTGGCCCATACGTTGATATCGTCCGAGGTACGGCCGATCACTTCCTCGGGGCGGAAGCCGGTGAGGCGGCAGAAGCCCTCGTTGACCTCGATATAACGACCGTCCTTGCGCTCGGTGATGGTGATGGCGTCCGGGCTCGAGTGGAACGCCTTGGCGAATTTCTCTTCGCTGGCCTTGAGCGCGGCCTGGGCCTGTTGGCGTTCGGTGATGTTGCGGAAGGTGGTGGTGATGCAGCGCTGGCGGTCGACGTGGATATAACGGCTGGATACCACGCAGGTCAGCTCTTCGCCGCTCTGGGTGAAATAACGGGCTTCGACGTTATTCAGCTCTTTGTCGCTCCTTAGCTGCGCGCCCAGGCTCTCGCGCAGCTCCAGGTCGGCCCAGAAGCGAATGTCCTTGGCGCTTTTGCCGGTGATCTCGCTCGACTCCCAGCCGAAGGTGCGGCAGAAACTCGGATTGACCTCGATAAACACGCCGTCCACCACCCGTGACACGCAGATCGGGTCCGGGCTGGCCTGGAACAGGGTGGCGAATTTTTCTTCCGAGGCGGCCAGGCGCTGCACCCGCTGCACGCGCTCGCTGATATCCATAAGGATGCCGACCATCCGCAACGGCCGGCCTTCGCTGTCGCGGTAGAGCTTGGCGGTGCTTTCCAGGTAGTGCACCTCGCCATTGGGGAATTGTGAGCTGTAGGTGATCTGGTAATCCTTGCGCTCGCCATCCACCACGTCGCGGTAGGCTTGGCGCATGGCGAGCTGTTCGACCTCCGGCACGCTATCGAAAAAGCTGGCGAAGCTGCCGTGGAAGGGCTCGGCGGACATGCCGTGCAACTGCGAGGCGCGCGGCGAGCCGTAGAGCATATTGCTCGGGATATGCCAGTCCCAGGTGCCCAGTTCGGCGGACTCCAGGGCCAGCGACAGGCGTTCACGGCTGTCGCGCAGCTCCTGTTCCTGCTCCCGTTGCTGGGTGATGTTGCGCATCGACAGCACCAGGCACTCACGGCCATCCAGCTCGATCTTGCCGCCGTAGATCAGGTTGATGCTTTGCCGGCCGGCACGGTCTAGAAGGATCAGTTCCATCTGCTCGATGCGACCCTGCTGTTCGAGGTTTTCCAGCATGCGCCGGCGGTCGTCGATGTTGTGCCACAGGCCCAGTTCGATGGAGGTGCGCCCCAGGGCTTCGGCGGCGCTCCAGCCAAATTGGGCTTCGAAGCCGGGGTTCACCTCGATCAGCTCGCCGCTGGGATAGTCGGCGATCACCACCGAATCCGGGGTATTGCGAAAGGCCTTGGCGAATTTGTCTTCGTTGGCCCGCAGCGCCTGCTCGCGGCGTTTGTGCTCGCTGAGGTCGAGAAAGGTGCTGAGGATGTAGTTTTGTTCTTCCAGCTCGATCAATTGGCTCGACAGTCGGCCGTCCAACGGGTGGCCTTCGCGGGTGAGCAGTTGCACATCGTGCAACACCGGTTCGACGGTCTGGGTCAGGTCCAGCAGGTATTGTTCGTGGCTCTGCGGGTCGCCCCACAGATTCAGCTCGATCACCGAGCGGCCGAGGCGGTCATTGGGGCTCCAGCCAAACAGGGTTTCGAAATGCTGGTTGGCGTCGATCAGTACGTTGTCTTCGTAGCGCACCAAAAGAATCACGTCGGGGCTCAGGTGGAACAGGCTGGCGAAGCGTTGCTCGGAGGCGCGTAGGGCGTGCTCGCGTTCCTGTTGCTCGGTCACGTCGCGCACCACGCCCATGATGCTTGGCTTGCCGTGGGCGTCGCGTTGCAGGCTGCCGGACACCTCCAACCAATGCAGGCTGCCATCCGGCCAGCGGATGCGGTGGCGAAACGCGCGGTTGGTCGGCAGGCCGCTGATGGCCTCCTGGAACAGCTGCTGCACGGCACCCCGTTCTTCATCGGGAATCAGCGAGAAATAGTCGACCTGAGTGCGGATCGGCCGATTGGGGTCCAGGCCGAAGATCGCCTGGGCACCGCGCGACCAGTTGATCCGTCCGCTCTCCACTTCCCAGTGCCAGGCACCCAGCCGTGCGCCATTGAGGGCGGCGAGCAGGCGCGGTGCGTCTTGCCAGGCTTGCTCCCGTTCCACGGGGTCCAGCGCGGGAACAAACGGGCGCGGCGGCAGGTGATCAGAAGGTTTGGGCATAGAGGGCCCATTCAGTGGGGGGAAGCGGCAGGGTGGTGCAAACGCGGGGTGGGGTCATCGACTAGCCCTTCTTATCATTATGTGTAGCACGTTAGCCTCAGCCTGGGCGCTTAGGCAAGATGCCACTACTGATCCCTTGCTCAGGCGTCCGTTCGTTGCGCATCCAGTAGCGCCATAAAAGCTTTGGCTGCGTTGGACAGGGTTCGTTCGGTATGCAGGATGTAACCCAGCTCGCGGCGCAGCTGGATGCCGGGAATCGGCAGGCGCGCCACCTGATCGTCGAGCATGGTGCGCGGCAGAACGCTCCAGGCCAGACCGATGGACACCATCATCTTGATGGTTTCCAGGTAGTTGGTGCTCATGCCGATATTGGGCGTCAGGCCCTGCTCGGCGAACAGCTTGCTGACGATGCGGTTGGTAAAGGTGTTTTCCCCGGGAAACACCGCCGGGTGCTGGGCGATGGCCTTGAGGTCGATTTTTTTCAGGCGTGCCAGTGGGTGCTCGGGGGCTGCCACAAAGTCCAGCGGGTCGTCCCATACCGCCACCGCCTTCACCGGCGCATGGGTTTGCGGTGCAAGGGTAATCACCGCCAGCTCGGCGCGGCCGTGAAGGATTTCTTCATAGGCCACCTCGGAATCGAGAAACTGGATATCCAGCGCCACCTGCGGATACGCCCGGGTAAAGGCGCGCAGCAGCGGCGGCAGGCGGTGCAGGCCGATGTGGTGACTGGTGGCGAGAGTGAGACGCCCGCTGATCTCGCCGTTGAGGTTGCTCAGGGCGCGGCGCGTATCATCCAGCACATTGAGAATCTGGTAAGCGCGCGGCAGCAGGGCGCGACCGGCCTCGGTGAGGCTCACTTCACGACCCAGGCGATCGAACAGGCGCATGTTCAATTGCTGCTCGAGGCTGGCGATGCGTTTGCTGATCGCCGGTTGAGTCAGGTGCAGGCGCTCGCCGGCACCAGAGAAGCTGGCGGTTTCGGCGATGGCGATAAAGGCATTGAGGTTGGCCAGATCCATACTTGGATTCCACTTGGTTATGCAAAGTATGAAAAATATGAATTTGAGTTATTTAAAGCAAGTCCTTACGATTCGACCCCATAAGCAATAAGGTCATTTCCACCCGGTTGGAACGGCCTGACGCATAGAAACGCTGATGAGGAATGACTGATGGCTGGCAAGACGCTCTACGACAAACTCTGGGAAGCGCACGAGGTTAAACGGCGGGATGACGGGTCGTCGCTGATCTACATCGACCGCCATATCCTTCACGAAGTGACTTCCCCGCAAGCGTTCGAGGGGCTGCGTCTGGCCAGTCGCAAGCCATGGCGCATCGACGCCAACATCGCCACCCCGGACCACAACGTGCCGACCACCCTCACCGAGCGCCAGGGTGGCATCGCCGCCATCGCCGATGAAGTGTCGCGCATTCAGGTACAGACCCTGGACGACAACTGCGACGAGTTCGGCATCCTCGAATTCAAAATGAACGACATCCGTCAGGGCATCGTTCACGTCGTCGGGCCGGAGCAGGGCGCGACCTTGCCGGGCATGACCGTGGTTTGCGGCGACTCCCATACCTCCACCCACGGTGCTTTCGGCGCCTTGGCCCACGGTATCGGTACCTCGGAAGTGGAACATGTGCTCGCCACCCAGTGCCTGGTGGCCAAGAAAATGAAAAACATGCAGGTGCGCGTCGAGGGCAAATTGCCCTTTGGCGTGACGGCCAAAGACATCGTCCTTGCCGTGATCGGCAAGATCGGCACCGCGGGTGGCAACGGCCATGCCCTGGAGTTCGCCGGCAGCGCCATCCGCGACTTGTCGATGGAAGGGCGCATGACCATCTGCAACATGTCCATCGAAGGCGGCGCGCGCGTTGGCCTGGTGGCGGCGGATGAAAAAACCGTGGCCTACATTCAAGGCCGCCCGTTCGCCCCTAAAGGTGCCGATTGGGATGCAGCGGTAGAAGCCTGGAAAGACCTGGTATCCGACGATGATGCGGTGTTCGACACCGTGGTCGAGTTGGACGCCGCGCAGATCCAGCCGCAAGTGACCTGGGGCACCTCGCCGGAGATGGTCTTGCCGGTGGCCGCCAACGTGCCGGACCCAAGCAAAGAATCCGACCCGGTGAAAAAGGATTCCATCGAGCGTGCCCTCAAGTACATGGGCCTGGCCGCCAATCAGGCGATTACCGATATCCAGTTGGACCGCGTATTCATCGGCTCCTGCACCAACTCGCGCATCGAAGACCTGCGCGCCGCGGCCGTGGTCGCCAAGGGCCGCAAAGTGGCCTCGACCATCAAGCAGGCCATGGTGGTGCCGGGCTCGGGCCTGGTGAAAGAGCAGGCCGAGAAAGAAGGCCTGCACACCATTTTCCTGGAAGCCGGTTTTGAATGGCGTGAGCCGGGCTGCTCCATGTGCCTGGCGATGAACCCGGACAAACTCGGCAGTGGCGAGCATTGCGCGTCCACCTCCAACCGCAACTTCGAAGGCCGTCAGGGTGCCGGTGGGCGTACCCACCTGGTCAGCCCGGCCATGGCTGCTGCTGCGGCGGTGACCGGCCGTTTTATCGATGTTCGTGAATTGACCCAGGCTTGAGGACCAGCAGATGAAAGCGTTTACCCAGCACACCGGCCTGGTCGCTCCCTTGGATCGCGCCAACGTCGACACCGACCAGATCATTCCCAAGCAGTTCTTGAAGTCGATCAAGCGCACCGGCTTTGGCCCGAACCTGTTCGATGAGTGGCGTTATCTGGACGTGGGGCAGCCCAACCAGGACAACTCCAAGCGTCCGGTAAACCAGGACTTCGTGCTCAACCACCCGCGTTACCAAGGTGCCAGCGTGTTGCTGGCCCGTGAAAACTTCGGCTGCGGCTCCAGCCGCGAGCACGCGCCATGGGCTCTGGAAGAGTACGGTTTCCGCGCCATCATCGCGCCGAGCTACGCCGATATCTTCTTCAACAACAGCTTCAAGAACGGCTTGCTGCCGATCATCCTGCCGGAAGCGGAAGTGGATGAACTGTTCGAACTGGTGGAAGCCAATGTCGGCTACCAGCTGAGCGTGGATTTGGCCGCGCAGACCGTGACCCGTGCCGACGGCAAGGTCATCGGTTTTGACGTGGATACGTTCCGCAAACACTGCCTGTTGAACGGCCTGGACGATATCGGCCTGACCCTGCAGGACGCAGCGGCGATCAGCACCTTCGAGACCAAACATCGCGCTTCGCAGCCTTGGTTGTTCCGCGATTAAGAAGCCGATCAAAATGCTGTAGGAGCGGCTTCAGCCGCGATTGGCCTGGCCTGCAAACATGGGCTTGAACGTCAAAAGCATCGCGGCTGAAGCCGCTCCTACAGAAAACGCGGCGCATATAAAAAGGACGTCACCATGACCAGCAACGCCCACGCCCAAGTGGTACAGAAACAATTCGGTGAACAGGCTGCCGCCTACCTGAGCAGTGCTGTGCACGCCCAAGGTACTGAATTCGCTCTGCTCCAGGCGGAGCTGGCGGGTCATGACGCGGCTCGGGTGCTGGACCTGGGCTGCGGTGCCGGGCATGTGAGTTTCCATGTCGCGCCCTTGGTGGCCGAAGTGGTGGCTTATGACTTGTCCCAGCAGATGCTCGATGTGGTCAGCGCAGCGGCGGTGGATCGTGGCCTGGCCAATGTCCGCACCCAGCAAGGTGCCGCCGAGCGTCTGCCGTTTGCCGATGGCGAGTTCGACTTCGTCTTCAGCCGCTATTCGGCGCACCACTGGAGCGATGTCGGCCAGGCTCTGCGCGAAGTGCGCCGCGTGCTGAAGCCGGGCGGGGTGGCGGCGTTTATCGACGTGATGTCGCCGGGCAGCCCGCTGCTGGACACTTATTTGCAGACCGTGGAAGTGCTGCGCGACACCAGCCATGTGCGCGACTATTCGGCCAGCGAATGGCTGCGCTTTGTCAGTGACGCTGGCTTGGCGACCCGCAGCTACAGCCGCCAGCGTTTGCAGCTGGAGTACAGCTCCTGGGTCGAACGCATGCGCACCCCGGAAAACTTGCGGGTGGCGATTCGCGAACTGCAGCAGGCCATGGGCGCAGAAGTGCGCGAGTATTTTGAGATTGCTGAAGACGGCACCTTTAGTACCGATGTGCTGGTGCTGTGGGCCGAGAAGTAATAACGGCGATTTCCTGAGAACCCACCGTCATCCCGGCGCAGGCCGGGATCCAGAATGTCACGACGAACAGCGTTGCCTGATCAAGTCTGGATTCCGGCCTGCGCCGGAATGACGGGGTAAGATTTGCGTTTTTGTACGGCGTGCCGCGCAGGCTCGTCCATTGATTGATTTGAGGGCGTTATGAGCAAGCAGATTCTGATTCTTCCCGGTGACGGTATTGGCCCGGAAATCATGGCCGAAGCGGTCAAGGTGCTGGAGCTGGCCAACGACAAGTTCCAGCTCGGCTTTGAATTCAGCGAAGACGTCATCGGCGGCGCGGCCATCGACAAGCATGGTGTACCGCTGGCTGACGAAACCCTGGCCCGTGCCCAGGCGGCCGATGCCATCTTGCTGGGTGCCGTCGGTGGCCCGAAATGGGACAAGATCGAGCGCGACATTCGCCCGGAGCGTGGCCTGCTGAAAATTCGTTCGGCCCTGGGGCTGTTTGCCAACCTGCGTCCGGCCATTCTCTACCCACAACTGGCAGACGCCTCGTCGCTCAAGCGTGAAATCGTTGCGGGCCTGGACGTGCTGATCGTGCGTGAGCTGACCGGCGGCATCTACTTCGGCGCACCACGCGGCACCAAGACCCTGGAAAACGGCGAGCGTTTCGCCTTCGACACCCTGCCGTACAGCGAGAGCGAAATCAGCCGTATCGCCCGTGTGGGTTTCGACATGGCGCGCGTACGCGGCAAGAAGCTGTGCTCGGTCGACAAGGCCAACGTGCTGGCGTCCAGCCAACTGTGGCGCGAAGTGGTTGAAGAAGTGGCCAAGGACTACCCGGACGTCGAACTCAGCCATATGTACGTCGACAACGCGGCCATGCAGCTGGTGCGTGCGCCCAAGCAGTTCGACGTGCTGGTGACCGACAATATGTTCGGCGACATTCTGTCGGATCAGGCTTCCATGCTGACCGGTTCCATCGGCATGCTGCCGTCCGCCTCGCTGGATGCCAACAACAAGGGCATGTACGAGCCGTCCCACGGTTCGGCGCCGGATATCGCCGGGCAGGGCATTGCCAACCCGTTGGCGACCATTCTGTCGGTGTCCATGCTGCTGCGTTACACCTTCAACCAGGCCGCTGCGGCCGATGCCATCGAGAAGGCGGTTGGCGTGGTGCTGGATCAGGGCCTGCGTACGGGCGATATCTGGTCCGAAGGCAATACCAAGGTTGGCACTCAGCAGATGGGTGATGCAGTAGTAGCCGCGCTAAAAGCGCTGTAAAGCAACAGCGTTATAAGAACCGCTTTCAGGGGTCGCAAGAGCGACAACAAGTCGGTTACTCTCTGCGGCCCCCTCGAAAGCGGGGGTTCGTATTCATGTTTTTTTAAGGTGTAGTTGCGATGAAGCGTGTAGGTCTGATCGGTTGGCGCGGGATGGTCGGTTCCGTACTCATGCAGCGGATGCTCGAAGAGCAGGATTTCGATTTGATCGAACCGGTGTTCTTCACCACGTCCAATGTCGGTGGCCAAGGCCCTGCCGTGGGCAAGGACATTGCGCCGCTGAAAGACGCTTACAGCATTGATGAGCTCAAAGGCCTCGATGTGATCCTGACCTGCCAGGGCGGCGACTACACCAGCGAAGTATTCCCCAAGCTGCGCGAAGCGGGCTGGAATGGCTACTGGATCGACGCGGCTTCGTCGCTGCGCATGGATGACAACTCGGTGATCGTGCTCGACCCGGTCAACCGCAAGGTCATCGACCAGGCGCTGGATGCGGGCACCAAGAACTATATCGGCGGCAACTGCACCGTCAGCCTGATGCTGATGGCCCTCGGCGGTCTGTTCGAAGCCGGTCTGGTGGAGTGGATGAATGCCATGACCTACCAGGCAGCCTCCGGTGCTGGTGCGCAGAACATGCGCGAGCTGATCAAACAGATGGGCGCTACCCACGCTGCGGTGGCGGATGAACTGGCCAACCCGGCCAGCGCCATCCTCGATATCGACCGCAAAGTGGCTGAAGCCATGCGCGGTGACGCCTTCCCCACCGAGAACTTCGGCGTGCCGCTGGCTGGCAGCCTGATTCCGTGGATCGACAAGGAACTGCCGAACGGCCAGAGCCGCGAAGAGTGGAAAGGCCAGGCCGAGACCAACAAGATCCTCGGCCGCTTCAAGAGCCCGATCCCGGTGGATGGCATCTGTGTGCGTATCGGCGCGATGCGTTGCCACAGCCAGGCGCTGACCCTGAAGCTGAACAAAGACGTGCCGTTGAGCGATATCGAAGGCCTGATCAGCCAGCACAACCCTTGGGTGAAACTGGTGCCGAACCAGCGCGAGCTGAGCATCAAGGAACTGACCCCGACTGCCGTGACCGGCACCCTGACCGTTCCTGTCGGCCGTCTGCGCAAGCTCAATATGGGTTCGCAATACCTGGGTGCTTTCACCGTTGGTGACCAGCTGCTGTGGGGCGCGGCCGAACCGCTGCGGCGCATGCTGCGGATTCTGTTGGAGCGTTGATGGCCTTGGCTTCCCAGTCTGCTTAGCGGGTGGGGTGGCCAGCGTAAAAAAAACAGCCTTGGGGTTCACCGGTCAGTGCCGGCGCAACGCCAAGGCTGTTTTTTTATGTCCGGACGGGTACAGTGCCGCTCCCCGCGTTCCGCCCGGCAGTATTTCAGCAGAGGTAACAGCATGAGCCAGACCTTCGATATCGCCATTATTGGCGCCACCGGCACCGTCGGCGAAACCCTTGTGCAGGTGCTGGAAGAGCGCGAATTCCCCATCGGTACCCTGCATTTGCTGGCTAGCATCGAGTCGGCGGGCGCTTCAGTGCCGTTTCGCGGCAAGAACGTGCGGGTGCGTGAGGTTGAGCAGTTCGATTTCAATCAGGTGCAAATCGTGTTCTTTGCGGCGGCCGAACAGGTCACCCTGAGTTTTGCCCCGCGCGCCCAGGCCGCAGGTTGCCATCTGATCGATCTGTCTGGCGCGCTGCCGGCCGAACAGGCACCGATGCTGGTGCCGGAAGCCAACGCCAGCGTGCTGGCCAGCCTGAAAGCACCGTTCCAGATCAACAGCCCGAGCCCGTGCGCTATTGCCTTGGCAGTGGCGTTGGCACCGCTGCGGCAGCTGGTGAGTATTCAACGAGTCAATGCGACGGCGTGTCTGGCGATTTCCAGTGTCGGTCGGGAAGGGGTGTCGGAACTGGCCCGGCAAACGGCGGAGTTGCTCAATGTGCGCCCGCTGGAGCCGCGCTTCTTTGATCGCCAGGTGGCGTTCAATGTCCTGGCACAGGTGGGTAAGCCGGATGCCAGCGGTTATAGCCGGGTAGAAAAACGTCTGGTCGAAGAGCTCAAGTGGGTGCTGGCCGAGCCGAACCTTAAAGTGTCTGCCACCTGCGTGCTGGCACCGGTGTTTTTCGGTGACAGCCTGAGCGTTTCCCTGCAATGTGCGGGACCGGTCGATCTGGCGGCGGTGAACGCTGCGCTGGAGGCGGCGGAGGGTATCGAGCTGGTGGAAGAGGGCGATTATCCGACCGTAGTCGGCGATGCCGTAGGCCAGGATGTGATCTATGTAGGACGTGTTCGCGTCGGATTCGACGATTTGTCCGAACTCAATTTGTGGATTGCGTCTGATAATGTGCGCAAAGGCGCCGCTCTGAACGCTGTGCAAATTGCTGAGTTATTGATAAAACACTATCTGTAAAAGATACTTACCTAGAAATTTGAAGAATCATTCTAGCTTGGCCTATCTTGGTACATCCGGGGGCTGAGCTGTTGTTGGTTGGGGAGCCGCCATTCGGCGGAACAGGCAGCAACTGTATTAAGACCCTCTCGCGCGTCGAGAAAAAAGATAAAACAAGGGATATCGCTATGGCTCGGGTTCGCAAACTGGTGCTGGCAATCGCGGCTGCTTCGGCGCTGACGTCCGGTATGGCGCACGCGTTGGGGCTCGGGGAAGTGACCCTGAAGTCGGCGCTGAATCAGCCATTGGACGCAGAGATCGAATTGGTCGAGGTTCGAGATCTGGCTTCTAACGAGGTGGTTCCCAATCTGGCATCCCCGGATGAATTCAATAAGGCCGGTATTGACCGTCAGTATTTTCTGACGGACCTCAAATTCACCCCGGTACTCAAGCCCAACGGCAAGAGCGTTATCCGCGTCACCTCCAGCAAGCCGGTGCGTGAGCCCTACCTGAACTTCCTGGTAGAAGTGCTCTGGCCAAGTGGTCGCGTACTACGCGAGTACACCCTGCTGCTGGATCCGCCGCTGTACTCGCCACAAGCCGCTGCCGCTGCTGCGCCGAAACCGCCAGTGGCCGCTCCGGTCGCCAAGCCGGCCGTCAAGCCTGCTCCGGTTGCGCCAACTGCGCGTCCAGCTGCGCCGGTCGCTGCTGAGCCCGCTCCAGTGGCCCCAACTGCCCGTCCGGCAGCGCCTGCGCCAAGCGCCGCGGCACCGGCTGGCAAAGTAGCTGACGATTCCTACAAAACCACCTCGAGCGACACGCTGTGGGAAGTTGCCCAGCGCACCCGTTCCACCGGTTCGGTACACCAGGCCATGCTGGCCATCCAGGATCTCAATCCGGACGCCTTCGTCGACGGCAATATCAACCGTCTGAAAAGCGGTCAGGTGCTGCGTCTGCCCGACGAGCAACGGATCAAGTCGCGCTCGCAGAGCGATGCCATTGCCCAGGTTGCTTCGCAGAACGCCGCCTGGCGTGAAGGTCGCAGCGTAGCGGCCAGCGGTGCCCGTCAACTGGACGCCACCAAGCGCGCCACTGCCGGTGATGCCCCGGCCAAGACCGACGATAAAGACAGCCTGAAGCTGCTCTCCGGTGATGCCGGCAAGGCCACCAAAGGCGGCGAAAAAGGTGCCAGCGGTGACACCAAGGCGCTTAACGACAAACTCGCTGTGACCAAGGAAAGCCTCGACTCCACTCGCCGTGAGAACGACGAGCTGAAGAGCCGTATGGGCGACCTGCAAAGCCAACTGGACAAGCTCAACCGTCTGATCCAGCTGAAAGACAGCCAGATGGCCAAGCTACAAGCCGATATCGCCGCCAAGGGCAATCAGCCTGCTGCAACGGCCCCAGCTGCGGCGGCCAAGCCGGCTACTCCAGCCCCAGCTACCTCCCCAACTGCCAGCGCCACCCCAGTTGCCGAGCCGGTCAAACCGGCAGTAGCGCCTGAGGCCACCCCGCCAGTCGGCGACAAGCCGCCAGCCACCGATTTCAACTACAGCGAAGAAGCGGCCAAGCCGGCTGACGCTGCCAAGGCACCAGAAGCCGCACCGGCTCCTGCACCCGCACCGACAGTCGAGAAACCGGTCAAGCCAAAACCCGCGCCAGTGGTTGAGCCTGCGCCGGTAGAAACCAGCTTTGTCGACGACCTGATGGCCAACCCGATGCTCCTCGGCATTGCCGGTGGTGGCGCGCTGTTGCTGCTGTTGGTGGGTCTGATGGTGCTGTCGCGCCGCAATGCGCAGAAAGAAGCCGAGCTGCACTATGACCTGGCTGCCCAGGAAGAGCCGAGCCCGTTCGACAGCGATCTGGACGTGCCGGACACCACATTCGCCGGTCTGGACGTGGAAGGCGACGACCCTGTTGCACCAGCCAAAGAAGAGCGTGTTACCGCGCAAACCGGTGATGTGCTGGGCGAGGCCGATATCTATATCGCCTACGGTCGCTTCACTCAGGCTGCAGAACTGCTGCAAGACGCCATCAACAACGAACCGCAGCGCGCTGACCTGCGCCTGAAACTGATGGAAGTGCAGGCTGAGCTGGGCGACCAGGAAGGCTTCGCCCGTCAGGAGCGCGAGCTGACTGAAATCGGTGGCGCGCAGAGCGACATCGAACAGCTGAAGTCCCGTTACCCAGGCATGGCTGCTGCGGCCTTCGCAGGCTTCGCCGGTGCCGCTGCTGCTTCGGCACTGGATAACGACGCGGATAACTTCAGCCTCGACGACCTGACCCTGGACGAGCCAGCCGCTGCCGCGCCAGCCGATGAGATGGACCTGAGCCTCGATGACCTCGAAGCCGAACTGGATCGCGATCTGACCTCGGGCAGCGGCGACTCGCTGAATGATTTCGGCGATCTGAGCCTGGACGACGAACTCGACCTGACTTCCACCAGCTCGCCAGCCGGCAGCGGCATCAGCGACCTGGATTTCGACCTGAGCCTGGACGACAGTCCGAGCACCAGCAGCGCCGCGCTGAGCGACGACCTGGCGGACTTCAGTCTCGATCTGGAAGAGCCGAAAGCCGCCACCAGCAGCGAGGAAGATGACTTCCTGCTGAGCCTGGATGACGACCTGGGCAGCAGCGCCAGCAACGATTTCGCCGACCTCAGCCTGGAGCCGGACGCTGCGCCGGAACTGGACGCCGGTCTGGATGCCGAGCACGAACTGCCGGCGGACTTCGATCTGTCCCTGCCTGACGACGCCCCGAGCGCGCCGGTATCCAACGAGACCTTCGCGGCCAAACTGGATGAAGTGACTGCCGAACTGGATCAGATGAGCGAAAAACTGGACCTGCCGGAAGAAGACGACTTCGACTCGTTGATCGCCCCGGCCAGCAGCCCATCTGCTGCTAGCCTGGACGCCGACGACGATTTCGACTTCCTGTCCGGCACCGACGAAACCGCCACCAAACTCGATCTGGCCCGTGCCTATATCGACATGGGTGACACCGAAGGCGCCCGCGACATCCTCGATGAAGTGATCAGCGAGGGTAGCGACGCCCAACAACAGGAAGCGCGCGAGCTGATCGCCCGTATCGTCTGATTCATGACTGAAGCAATACCCACAGCGGCGGCCGAGATGGCCGCCGTTGGCTTTTCCAGAATCGCCCTCGGCGTGGAATACAAAGGCTCGCGTTACCGCGGCTGGCAGCGCCAGGCTTCGGGCGTGGCGACTATTCAAGAAGAGCTGGAAAAAGCCCTGTCCCGCGTGGCCGACTCACCGGTGATTCTCAACTGCGCCGGGCGTACCGATGCCGGGGTGCACGCCTGTGGTCAGGTGGTGCATTTCGACACCCAGGCCGAACGCACCCTGAAAGCCTGGGTGATGGGTGCCAATATCAACCTGCCGCACGACATCAGCGTGACCTGGGCCAAGGTGATGCCGGCGCATTTTCATGCGCGGTTCAAGGCGGTGGCCAGGCGTTATCGCTACGTCATCTATAACGACCAGATCCGTCCGGCCCATCTGGGCGAGGAAATCACTTGGAACCACCGCCCGCTGGATGTCGAGCGCATGCGTGAGGCCGCCCAGTATCTGGTGGGCGAACATGATTTCAGCGCGTTCCGCGCCGGTCAGTGCCAGGCCAAGTCGCCGATCAAGAAGATGCACCACCTGCGAGTGACCCAGCACGGCAAGATGATCGTGCTCGACCTGCGCGCCAACGCCTTTCTGCACCATATGGTGCGCAATATTGCCGGCGTGCTGATGACTATCGGTGCCGGCGAGCGCCCGGTGGAGTGGATGAAGGACGTGCTGGAGTCGCGGATTCGCCGTACTGGCGGGGTGACGGCCCATCCGTTTGGCCTGTATCTGGTGCAGGTGGAGTACCCGGCGGAGTTCGTCTTGCCGGAGCGCTATATCGGCCCGCATTTCCTCTCCGGGCTGGCGGACCTTGGCTGACGCCCGGCAATGGGCTTTGCTACCATCCCCAGTCCGGTATTTTTCAGGTGCGCGCCGTGTCCATCGTTCGTAGCAAAATCTGTGGCATCACCCGCTTGGAAGACGCGCTGGTGGCAGTCGAGGCGGGTGCCGATGCCATTGGTTTTGTGTTTTACGCCAAAAGCCCGCGGGCGGTAACAGCCGAGCAGGTGCGCGCGATCATTGCTGCGCTGCCGCCGTTTGTGACCACCGTCGGGTTGTTTGTCGATATGCCGCGCGCCGAGCTGGAAGCGCTGTTACAGCGGGTGCCGTTGGATCTGCTGCAATTCCATGGCGACGAGGCGGCTGCAGACTGTGCCGGCTATGGTCGTCCCTATATCAAAGCGCTGCGGGTGCAGGCTGGTGATGATGTGGCGGCGATGATCGCGCTTTATCCCGAAGCTTCAGGCATTCTGCTCGACACCTTTGTTGCCGGCGTGCCCGGAGGCACCGGTGAGGCGTTCGACTGGGGCCTGGTGCCGGCGCAGCCAAGCAAGCCGATCATTCTTGCTGGCGGTCTGACCGCGGAGAATGTGGCGGATGCCATCGAACAGGTACAACCCTATGCCGTGGATGTCAGTGGCGGGGTAGAGCAGAGCAAAGGGATTAAAAGTGCGGAAAAGGTGCGCGCGTTTATCGCGGCGGTGAAGCGTACCCGAGCAAGCTGATCGCATGTGACGGCAGTCCATCAGTGGCCGTCCATAAGCCTGTCGCCACGCAAGCGCGTGAACTTCGCGACAGCTATGTGGTTAAACCCTTACAGCGGTTTATGGCAATAGCGGGTCCGGGTCAGACGCCTACGGGGCGATGGCTGGACAGCAAACCTGAATTTTTGCGTTGTGACAGGTAGCCGCTAATAGCGCCTGTACAAGCCAACAGCTTTGGAGAATGAGTGCATGAGTAACTGGCTGGTAGACAAGCTGATCCCATCGATCATGCGATCCGAGGTGAAAAAGAGCTCTGTCCCCGAGGGCTTGTGGCACAAGTGCCCATCCTGCGAAGCGGTGCTGTACCGCCCCGAGCTGGAAAAGACCCTGGATGTTTGCCCCAAGTGCAACCACCATATGCGTATCGACGCTCGCGCCCGTCTGGATATCTTCCTGGACAGCGAGGGTCGTGAAGAAATTGGCGCCGATCTGGAGCCAGTCGACCGTCTGAAATTCCGCGACAGCAAGAAATACAAAGACCGCCTGACTGCTGCGCAAAAGCAGACCGGCGAGAAAGACGCGCTGATCGCCATGCGTGGCACCTTGGAGCAGATTCCCGTGGTCGCCTGTGCGTTCGAGTTCGCCTTTATGGGCGGCTCCATGGGTGCCATCGTGGGTGAGCGCTTTGTCCGTGCGGCCAACGTGGCCCTTGAGCAGCGTTGCCCGCTGGTGTGCTTCGCCGCTTCGGGTGGTGCGCGCATGCAGGAAGCCCTTATCTCGCTGATGCAGATGGCCAAGACGTCCGCCGTGCTGGCCCGTCTGCGAGAAGAGGGGGTGCCGTTTATTTCCGTGCTGACCGATCCGGTCTACGGCGGCGTTTCCGCCAGTCTGGCGATGCTCGGTGATGTCATTGTCGCTGAACCCAAGGCGCTGATCGGTTTCGCCGGCCCACGGGTTATCGAGCAGACCGTACGCGAGAAGTTGCCCGAAGGCTTCCAGCGCAGCGAGTTCCTTCTGGCCCACGGTGCCATCGATATGATCATTTCCCGTCAGGAACTGCGCCCGCGTCTGGCGCGCCTGTTGGCGCAAATGCAGAACCTGCCGACCCCGGTCGCTGCGCCGACACCTATCAGCGCATGATCCAGCGCAACCTTGCCGAGTGGCTGAGCTATCTGGAGCAGTTGCATCCAGTAGCCATCGACATGGGTCTGGAGCGTTCCAGAGAAGTGGCCAGCCGCCTCGGTCTGGGACGTCCGGCGGCCAAGGTGATCACCGTCACCGGCACCAACGGCAAGGGTTCCACCTGTGCCTTGCTGGCCTCGTTGCTCGCAGAGCAGGGCCTCAAGGTGGGTGTGTACAGCTCACCGCATCTGCTGCGTTACAACGAGCGCGTGCAGGTGGCCGGCGTCGAAGCGACCGACTCTGAGTTGTGCGAAGCCTTCGCCGCGGTTGAAGCGGCGCGTGGCGAAATCTCCTTAACCTATTTCGAAGTCGGCACCCTGGCCGCGTTCTGGTTGTTCCAGCGCAGTGGCCTGGATGCGGCCGTACTCGAAGTGGGCCTGGGCGGTCGCCTGGATACGGTCAATCTGATCGACCCGGACCTGGCGCTGGTCACCAGCATCGGCCTGGATCATGCCGATTACCTGGGCGATACCCGCGAGTCGGTGGCGTTTGAAAAGGCCGGTATTTTCCGCGCCGGCGTGCCGGCGGTGTGCGGCGACCTCAATCCTCCCGCACCGCTGCGCGAGAAAGCCAAAGCGCTGCCTTGTCCTCTGCTGCTGCGTGGGCCGGATTACGACCTGGCATTTGGCGAACACAGCTGGCACTGGCGCGGCCTCAATAGCGCCGGTGAGCACCTGCGCCTGCACGACCTGCCTTTACTCGATCTGCCTATGGAAAATGCCGCCCTGGCCCTGCAGGCCTATGCCTTGCTCGACCTGCCCTGGCAGCCTGACCAGATGGTCACTGCCCTGCAGCGCACCCGGGTAACCGGACGCCTGGATCGACGAGCGGTAAATTGGCGCGGCAAGGCACTCACGCTGCTGCTGGATGTTGGGCATAATCCCCATGCCGCCGAATACCTGGCGCAGCGTCTGGCCAGTCAGCCTGTTGTGGGTAAGCGTCTGGCGGTGTTCGGTTTGTTGGCTGACAAGGACTTGCCGGGTGTTCTCGCGCCGTTGCTGAGTCAGGTTTCGAGCTGGGCGGTGGCACCTTTGCCGACGCCGCGGACCCGCCCGGCTGCCGAGCTGCAGGCCGCCTTGCTGAACCAAGGTGCCAGTGTCGCAGCCTACGGTGATATCGCCGCAGCGTTGGAAGCGCAGCTGGAACGCGCGACGGCAGACGACGAAATTCTGTTGTTTGGATCTTTTTACTGCGTGGCCGAGGCCCTGGAATGGCTGGCCCGCCATGCCATGGGAGAAGTGGGGAATGGCTTTGCTGGATAAAGGATTGAAGCAACGGATCGTTGGCGCCTTGGTGCTGTTGGCCCTGGCGATCATCTTTTTGCCGATGCTGCTGTCACGTCAGGATGAGTCCCGCCATGTGGTGGTGGACGCCCCGGCCATGCCGCAAGCGCCGGCTATGCCCGAGGTGAGCCAGGACGCCGTGGCCGTTCCGGAGCCGGAGTTGCTGCCGGAAGAGCCGGTACCTGCCGATGCCCCAGCCACCACGCCAGCACCATTGCCGTCCGCGCCGATTGCCTCGGCCGCGCCTTCTGCCCCGATTGCGCCGAAACCGGCGGCTACTGCCAGTGCCACTCCGGCTGTGCCGGCTGCCACGCCTAACCGTCTGGACGCCAATAGCCTGCCGATCAGTTGGTCGATCCAGTTGGCCAGTCTGTCCAGCCGGGCCAGCGCTGAAAGCCTGCAGAAGACCCTGCGCAGCCAGGGCTACAACGCCTATATCCGCAGCGCCGAAGGCATGAACCGGGTATTTGTCGGCCCGCTGATCGAACGCGCCGAAGCGGAGCGTCTGCGTGATCAGTTGACCAAGCAGCAGAAACTCAAAGGGTTTGTGGTGCGCTTTCAGCCAGAAAGCAGCTGATTGCCTCACTGAAAAAAGCATCGCGGCTGAAGCCGCTCCTGCGGGGAGTACGATCTTGGAGGAGCGGCTTCAGTCGCGATGCTTTTAGCCCGGCGGCAATTAATTGAACCGCGTTCGATAAATCGCGGCTTACTCCTTGCGTAGCGCTCTGTTAAAATCCCGCGCCTCTTCCGTCGGTAGGCCTGCAACGTGCCATTTACCTGGGTCGATTGGGCGATCATCGCCGTTATCGCGATCTCCAGTTTGATCAGCTTGAAACGCGGCTTCGTCAAAGAGGCCCTGTCGCTGGTGACCTGGATCATTGCCGGGGTCGTTGCCTGGATGTTTGGCGGCGCTCTGTCCCAGCACCTGGTGGACTACATCGACACCCCTTCAGCCCGGGTTATCGCCGGCTGTGCCATTCTCTTCGTAGCCACGTTGTTAGTGGGTGCCCTATTTAATTTTCTTATTGGCGAGCTGGTTCGCGTTACCGGACTATCTGGCACCGACCGCGTGCTGGGTATGGTTTTTGGTGCGGCGCGCGGCGGCTTGCTGGTGGTGTTGCTGGTCGGCCTGCTCAGCCTGGCACCGGTGACTCAGGATTCCTGGTGGCAGCAGTCAGCACTGGTTCCGCATTTTCTGATTGTGGCCGACTGGTCGAAAAATCTGATTCTGACCCTGGCCAGCCAATGGCTTGCCAGTGGTGTTTCCGGGCCGTCAGAGTTGTCGTTTAAAAATGTTCTGCAGCCAAAATCGTTGTAGAAATCAGCAATTTAGAAACGTAGCGAACGAAGGCTAGGCGAGGCACTCTTTAGTGCAAAAGCGGACGAGTAAGCGGAGTTGGCTGTAGCCAATGAGCATCGCGAGTCTGTTTTTAACGATGCATAGCCGAGCGCAGTAGTTTCCACTAGAAAGGGGTTGGTCGCATGTGTGGCATCGTCGGCATCGTCGGTAAGTCGAACGTCAATCAGGCGCTGTATGACGCGCTTACCGTACTCCAGCATCGCGGCCAGGACGCTGCCGGTATCGTGACCAGCCATGACGGCCGGTTGTATCTGCGCAAAGACAATGGTCTGGTGCGCGATGTGTTCCACCAGCGCCATATGCAGCGCCTGGTCGGCCACATGGGCATCGGCCATGTGCGTTACCCGACCGCAGGCAGCTCCACCTCGGCCGAGGCGCAGCCGTTCTACGTCAACTCGCCGTACGGCATCACCCTGGCGCACAACGGCAACCTGACCAACGTTGAACAGTTGGCCAAAGAGATCTACGAGTCCGACCTGCGCCACGTCAACACCAGCTCCGACTCCGAAGTGCTGCTTAACGTGTTCGCCCATGAGCTGGCGGTACGCGGCAAGCTGCAGCCCACCGAGGACGACGTGTTTGCCGCCGTCACCGACGTGCACAAGCGTTGCACCGGTGGTTATGCGGTGGTGGCCATGGTCACCGGCTACGGTATCGTCGGTTTCCGCGACCCCAACGGCATCCGCCCGATCGTCTTCGGCCAGCGTCACACCGACGAAGGCGTGGAATATATGATCGCGTCGGAAAGCGTCTCCCTCGACGTTCTCGGCTTCACCCTGATCCGCGACCTGGCTCCGGGCGAAGCGGTGTACATCACCGAAGAAGGCAAGATTTCCACCCGTCAGTGCGCCACCAACCCGCAGTACTCGCCCTGCATCTTCGAGCACGTCTACCTGGCGCGCCCGGATTCGATCATGGACGGTATCTCGGTGTACAAGGCGCGCCTGCGCATGGGTGAGAAGCTGGCCGACAAGATTCTGCGCGAGCGTCCGGATCACGATATCGATGTAGTTATCCCGATTCCGGATACCAGCCGCACCTCGGCTCTGGAACTGGCCAACCACCTGGGGGTGAAATTCCGCGAAGGTTTCGTCAAGAACCGCTATATCGGCCGCACCTTCATCATGCCCGGCCAGGCTGCGCGGAAAAAATCGGTACGGCAGAAGCTCAACGCCATCGAGCTGGAGTTCCGCGGCAAGAACGTAATGCTGGTGGATGACTCCATCGTGCGCGGCACCACCTGCAAGCAGATCATCCAGATGGCTCGCGAAGCTGGCGCCAAGAACGTGTACTTCTGCTCGGCGGCCCCGGCCGTGCGCTACCCGAACGTGTACGGCATCGACATGCCCAGCGCCCACGAACTGATCGCCCATAACCGCACCACCGAGGAAGTGGCCGAGCTGATCGGCGCTGACTGGCTGGTGTATCAGGACCTCAGCGACCTGATCGACGCGGTCGGCGGCGGCAAGGTCAAGATCGATCAGTTCGACTGCGCGGTGTTCGACGGCAAGTACGTCACCGGTGACGTCAACGAGGCCTACCTGAACAGGATCGAGCAGGCGCGTAACGACTCGTCGAAACACAAGACCAATGTGGTCAGCGCGATCATCGACCTGTACAACAACTGATGATGACGGCAGCCCGCTTCGGCGGGCTGCACGTTTGCAGTGCTACTGAATTTTGATGGAGAAAGGGCATGACGCAGGAATGGGATGCCGGGCGGCTGGACAGTGACCTCGAAGGCGTAGGTTTCGACACCCTGGCGGTACGCGCCGGGCACCACCGTACCCCTGAAGGCGAGCATGGCGAGGCGATGTTCTTTACCTCCAGCTATGTGTTCCGCACGGCGGCCGACGCTGCTGCGCGTTTTGCCGGTGAAGTGCCGGGCAACGTCTATTCGCGTTACACCAACCCCACCGTGCGTACCTTCGAAGAGCGCCTGGCCGCCCTGGAAGGTGCCGAGCAGGCGGTGGCCACGGCTTCCGGTATGTCGGCGATCATGGGCGTGGTCATGGCCTTCTGCAGCGCCGGCGATCATGTGCTGGTGTCGCGCAGCGTGTTCGGTTCGACCATCAGCCTGTTCGAAAAATACCTGAAGCGTTTTGGTGTGCAGGTCGACTATGTCGAGCTGGCCAACGTCGCCGGCTGGGGCGCGGCCTGCAAGCCGAACACCAAGATGTTTTTTGTCGAATCGCCATCCAATCCGCTGGCCGAGCTGGTGGATATCCCGGCGCTGGCCGAAGTGGCCCATGCCCATGGTGCCAAACTGGTGGTGGACAACTGCTTCTGCACCCCGGTGCTGCAAAAGCCGCTGGCCCTGGGCGCGGATATCGTGGTGCATTCGGCGACCAAGTTTATCGATGGCCAGGGTCGTTGCCTGGGTGGCGTGGTGGCAGGCAGCTCGAAACTGATGAACGAAATCGTCGGTTTCGTTCGCACCGTCGGCCCGACCATGAGCCCGTTCAACGCCTGGGTGTTCCTCAAAGGCTTGGAAACCCTGCGTATTCGTATGCAGGCGCACTGTGCCAGCGCGCAGATTCTCGCCGAGTGGCTGGAACAGCAGCCGGGCATCGAAAAGGTGCACTACGCCGGTTTGCCCAGCCATCCGCAGCATGAACTGGCCAAGCGTCAGCAGCGTGCCTTCGGCGCGGTGGTGAGCTTTGAAGTGAAGGGCGGCAAGGAGGGTGCCTGGCGCTTTATCGACGCCACCCGCTTGCTTTCCATCACCGCCAACCTGGGTGACAGCAAATCCACCATCACCCACCCAAGCACCACGTCCCACGGGCGTCTGACCCCGCAAGAGCGCGCTTCGGCTGGCATTCGTGACAGCCTGATCCGTGTCGCGGTAGGTCTGGAAGAAGTGCAGGACATTCAGGCCGACCTGGCGCGTGGCCTCGCGGCGCTGTGATTGAGCGGCCCTGATGATTGATCTGCAGGTGGACCGGCCGTTGGCCAACAACGGCAAGGTGGCCCTGGTCACCGGCGCCGCGCGGGGTATCGGCCTGGGCATTGCCGCCTGGTTGATCGCCGAGGGGTGGCAGGTGGTACTGGCCGATACCGAGCGTGATCGCGGCGGCAAAGTGGCCAAGGCCCTCGGCGAAAACGCCTGGTTTGTGGCCATGGATGTCAGCCAGGAAAGTCAGGTGGTGGAGGGCGTGGCCCAGGTATTGGGACAGTTCGGCCGGTTGGACGCGCTGATCAACAATGCCGCGCTTGCCGATCCGCACAATCCACCGCTGGACAGCCTCGACCTGGCGCACTGGAACCGGGTGCTGGCGGTCAATCTCAGCGGTCCCTTGCTGTTGGCCAAGCATTGCGCGCCGTACCTGCGTGCCCATTACGGCACCATCATCAATATCACCTCGACTCGCGCCCACCAGGCGCAAGCCGATACCGAAGCCTATTCGGCGAGCAAAGGCGGCTTGCTGTCACTGACCCATGCACTGGCGGTCAGCCTGGGGCCGGATATTCGCGTCAACGCTGTAAGCCCGGGCTGGATCGACGCCCGTGATCCTTCCGAACGCCGTGCGGCGCCGCTGAGTGATGCCGATCACGACCAACACCCGGCTGGCCGGGTGGGTTTGGTCGAGGATGTGGCCGCGCAGGTGGCCTGGCTGCTGTCGGCCAGTGCCGGTTTTGTCACCGGCCAGGAGTTTGTCGTGGACGGCGGCATGACCAGGAAGATGATTTACGCGTAGGGCGAATATCGCCTTGGCGATATCCGCCGACTCGCTGGAGGCGTGGCGGATATTAGCCCTACGCCGGGTGCGTTTATCGCGGCCGTAAATCGATCGCCGAATTACCCTGACCATCAAACAACTGCCCCGGTTTGGCCGGCAGAATGCTCGGTCGTGCACTGTCACTGGCATCGCCCAGTACGCGAATATCGCTGTACTTCTTCCCGGACAAGGCTGCCAACCCAGCCCCGTCACGAACCACGGTCGGCCGCAGGAATACCATCAGGTTGCGTTTGGTGTGGCCTTCCTTGGTGGAGCGGAACAGGCGGCCCAGCCAGGGAATATCACCCAGCAACGGCACCTTGGAGTCGGTCATGGTGACGTCGTCCTGAATCAGCCCACCCAACACGATCACCTGGCCGTCCTCGGCAAGAATGGTGCTTTTGATCGAGCGCTTGTTGGTGATCAAATCCACTGCCTGGGCGGAAATGGTCGCGCTGGGGGCAATCGAGGAAATCTCCTGTTCGATCTCCAGGCGCAGTGACGCGCCATCGTTGATATGCGGCGTGACCTTGAGGGTGACGCCGATATCCTTGCGTTCGATGGTGGTGAAGGGGTTGTCTGAACCATTGCCGTTGGTGGTGTAGGAGCCGGTCTGAAACGGTACGTTCTGGCCCACCAGAATTTCCGCTTTCTGGTTGTCCAGAGTCAGCAGGCTGGGGGTGGAGAGCAGGTTGCTTTTGCTATTGGCCGACAGGGCGGTGATCAAGGCTCCGAAGTTCTTGCTGCCGATGCCGATGATGGCGCCGTCAGGGAGGCTTTCCGGCACTTTTTCATCCTGAATCGCTTGCAGTACCGAGCCTACCGAAAGCCCGGTATTGCCGAAGTTCACCCCGCCCAGACCGCCGCTGTCACCGCGGGCATCCACCGCCCACTGCACGCCCAGAGCGTCTGTGATATCGCCAGAAATTTCGACGATGGCAGCTTCCACCATTACCTGCGCCCGCGGTACATCCAGCTGGTGCACGATGTCTTCGAGCATCGCCACGGTGTCCGGCTCGGCCAGCAATACCAAGGCGTTCAGGCTCTCGTCAGCGCGAATCATGATGTTCTGCGGTTTGCCGCCGCCTTCGGCTGCGCCAGTGCTGGGGTTCTTGATGCCTTCGGAGATTTCCCCAAGCACCTTGGCCAGGGTTTTCGCGTCGTTATGGCGCAGGCGAATCACTCGGGTATTGGCCGAACGGGTGCTCGGGGTGTCGAGGGATTTGGCCAGGCCGATCAAGCGTGCGCGAGCGGCAGGCGGGCCGAGAATGATCAGGCGATTGGTGCGGGTGTCGGCGATGACCTGGGTGCCACCGGAGGTGCCTTTGGCCTGGCCGCGGTTGACGCTGGCGTTGATCGCCTCGGCGGCGTCGGTAACCCAGGCGTATTGCAGGTTGAGCACGCTGTAATCGTGGTCACTCTTCTGGTCCAGTTGATGGATCAGGTCTTCGATGCGGGCAATGTTGGCGCTGCGATCGCTGATGATCAGGGCATTGGCCGAGGTCACTGCCGCCAGGTGGCCATATTGCGGAATCAGCGGGCGGATCAGCGGAATCAGTTCGGCGACATTGCCGTGCTGGACCTGAATCATCCGGGTTTCCAGACGATCCGGTGCTGCCCGGCCTTCCCCGGCATCGGCCTTGGCTTCGGCGTTGGGCACGATGCGCGCCTGGTCACCCTGGGTGATCACGCTGAACCCGTGGGTGGCCATCACCGAGAGGAACAATTGGTAAATTTCGCTGAGGGTCAGCGGTGTCTTGGAAATCACATTGACCTGGCCCTTCACGCGCGGATCGACGACGAAGGTCTCACCGGTGATATCGGCGATCTGGTCGATGAACTCGCCGATCTCGGCGTCCTTGAGGTTGATCGTCCAACGCTCCTGGTCCTGTTGCTGATCCTGGCTGGCGCTGGCTGGCGCGGGGGAGATCGCTGCGTTGGCGCTAACGCTGATGCTGAGCAGGCCGCAGGCGAGCAGGGCGAGGGTCAGGCGTGAAAGGGTCGAGGGCATCGGCTTAATCGCTTTCCGTAGACGGTTCAGTGGGAAGGGGTTCATTTGATTGCGGCGCAGCCGCTGGTTCGCCTTGGTATTCCGGCTCAGGCACCGGTGCGGTTTCAGGCTGGCCGCCAGCGCTTTCCATCTGTTGGCGCAACGCTTCCATGCGGTCACGCAACTGCTGTTCATCCTGTTGCTGGAGGGCGGACAACTCGTCCACCGCACCTTCATTGATTGGCTGGTTGCCGCCGGGACCGCCCTTGCGTTTGCTGAACGTGAGGGTTTCCAGGCGGCCGTTGCGCTCGATTTCCACCCGGTCGCGGTACACCGCATGCAGGCGGATGCCCTTGTCGATTTCACTGCCCACGGCAAACCGCAGGGGCTTGCTGCTTTCGCGCTGGATAATCGCGCTGGAACTGCGTGCATCGCTGTGCACGAAGCTGCCGCGCAGGGTCAGGCGCAGGTTGGTGGCGGGTGGGGCGGTGTCCTGGTTGACGCGGGCGGCACCGAACAGGGTTTGCATGCTGTCCAGTGTCGGCGTGCTGCTCAGTTCGTTGTTGTCACTGGCGGGGACATTGGCGTGGCTTCGGTTGAGCTGTAACCAATCGATGGTTTGTGTGGCGAAACTCAGGCTGATCAGCAGGATCAACAATACGCCCAGCAGTGTCGGGGCACTTTGCAGCAGCCTGCGGAGGGTTTCGGGCACGGACAAAGAAATTACTCGCTACTGTCGGATGATTTTAGATGCTGCATTTGGTGGCGGCCGATCATAGAGCAGGCCCGGGTTTTTTAGCATCCACTTCGCCTCGTAGTCCTATTCTGTTTATTTTGGGGAGGCGTGTGTTTTTTCGGCAGTGTGGTAAAGATAGCGCCCGCTGCGAAATCTACGAGTCGCACAACACAAAACAACAAAAAAACAGCGGCATGGCGAGCAATCGTCATCCTTAATCTTGAACATGAACTGAATATGACGATGCCGAGGTCGAGTTACAGATGAACGTGTCTCCGGTGGAAACCCTGCCACGCCGTTTGCCTTTCAGTTATGCCAAGCGCAATGGCGTGGTGCTGATGATCGATCAGGGGCAGGTTTGCCTGGGCTTTCGCCCGGCGGTGGATATGGTGGCTCTGGCCGAAGCCCAGCGCTTTGTGGGACGCCGCCTGCCATTGCGCGCTCTGGCTCCTGCCGCCTTCGACCAGGCAATGGCCTCGGCCTACCAGCATGACTCGGCTTCCATGCAACTGGCTGAAGACATCGGTGGCCGCCTCGATCTGGCCGCGCTGGCCGATCAGGTGCCGGAAACCGAAGACCTTATGGAGCAGGAAGACGACGCGCCGATCATCCGTCTGATCAACGCCATCCTCGGCGAGTCGATCAAGGAAAACGCCTCGGATATTCACCTCGAAACCTTTGAAAAACGCCTGGTGGTGCGCTTTCGCGTCGACGGTGTGCTGCGCGAAGTGCTGGAGCCAAAACGCGAGCTGGCGGCCTTGCTGGTGTCGCGGATCAAGGTCATGGCGCGCCTGGATATCGCGGAAAAACGGGTGCCGCAGGATGGTCGTATTTCTCTACGGGTAGGTGGGCGTGAGGTGGATGTGCGGGTCTCCACCTTGCCCTCGGCCAACGGTGAGCGGGTGGTGCTGCGGCTGCTCGACAAGCAGGCCGGGCGTCTGAGTCTGCAGCACCTGGGCATGTCCAGCCGCGATTGCCAGCTGATGGAAGCCAGCGTACGCAAACCCCACGGCATCATCCTGGTCACGGGCCCCACCGGCTCGGGCAAAACCACCACCCTGTATGCCAGCCTGGTCAGCCTGAATGACCGCACGCGCAATATCCTCACTGTCGAAGACCCGATCGAATACCACCTGGAAGGCATCGGCCAGACCCAGGTCAATACCAAGGTCGACATGACCTTTGCCCGCGGTCTGCGCGCCATTCTGCGGCAGGACCCGGACGTGGTGATGGTCGGCGAAATCCGCGACGCGGAAACCGCGCAGATTGCCGTACAGGCCTCGTTGACCGGGCACCTGGTGCTCTCCACCCTGCACACCAACAGCGCGATTGGTGCCGTCACCCGCCTGGTGGACATGGGCGTGGAACCCTTTCTGCTGTCCTCATCCCTGCTTGGTGTATTGGCCCAGCGCCTGGTCCGGGTGCTGTGCCCGCATTGCAAGGAAGGACTGCCGGTCACTGAAGCTGAGGCTCAGGTGCTTGGCGTACGCAGTGGCGAGACACCGGTGATCCATCACGCCCGCGGCTGCCCGGAATGCAAGCAGCAGGGCTATCGAGGCCGTACCGGTATCTATGAATTGGTGGTGTTCGACGACCATATGCGCACCCTGGTGCACAGCGGTGCCGGCGAGCAGGAAATGACCCGTCACGCGCGTGGCAATAGCCCGAGCATTCGCGACGATGGCCGGCGCAAGGTGCTCGAAGGGGTCACCAGCCTGGAAGAGGTGCTGCGCGTTACCCGTGAGGACGAAGCGCCGACTGCGGGTGCCCAGCGGCGCGAACTATCTTCCGCAGCGCCAACTCAACAGCAACGTAGGGGCGACAGGCGTTGATGGCGATTGATACGGCCCCGGCATTCAATTCGTTGGGCACACTCTGATGGCAGCGTACGAATACCTGGCCCTGGATCAAGCGGGGCGCCAACAAAAGGGCGTGATGGAGGCCGACAGCGCCCGTCAGGTACGGCAGATGCTGCGCGATAAACAGCTGGCACCGCTGCAGGTCAACGCCACCCGTACCCGTGAGCAAGCCAGCAATGACGGTCACTTCACCTTTGTTCGCGGTCTTTCGGCGCGCGATCTGGCGATGCTTACCCGGCAATTGGCAACCCTGATTCAGGCGGCCTTGCCCATCGAAGAAGCCCTGCGCGCCGCCGCTGCCCAGGCCTCGGCACCCCGGGTGCAAGCCATGTTGCTGGCGGTGCGCGCTCGGGTGCTTGAAGGCCATAGCCTGGCGGCGGCACTCAAGGAATTTCCTGCGGCCTTTCCCGAGCTGTACCGCGCCACGGTGGCGGCGGGCGAGCATGCCGGGCACCTGGGCCCTGTGTTGGAACAACTGGCCGATTACACCGAGCAGCGCCAACAGTCGCGGCAAAAGGTGCAGCTGGCCCTGCTGTATCCGCTGGTGTTGATGATCACCTCGCTGATCATCGTCGGCTTTCTGCTCGGCTATGTGGTACCGGATGTGGTACGGGTGTTTATCGATTCCGGGCAGACCCTGCCGGCTCTCACGCGCGGCCTGATCGCCCTGAGTGATGCGGTGAAAAGCTGGGGCTGGCTGTTTGTCCTGCTGGCCGTGGCGACCGGCTTTACCGCCCGCTGGGCCTTGCGTGACGACAAGGTGAAACGGCGCTGGCATGCCTTTCAGTTGCGCCTGCCCCTGGTTGGTCGTCTGGTGCGCGCCACCGATTGCGCGCGGTTTGCTTCGACCCTGGCGATCCTCACCCGTAGTGGCGTGCCGCTGGTGGAGGCGCTGAGCATTGGTGCCCAGGTAATTTCCAATCGGGTGATTCGTGCCGACGTGGTGCTGGCGGCGCAGAAGGTGCGCGAGGGCGGCAGCCTGACCCGTGCCCTGGAGGCCAGCGGCCAGTTTCCACCGATGATGCTGCACATGATTGCCAGCGGCGAGCGCTCCGGCGAACTGGACCAGATGCTGGCCCGCACCGCACGCAATCAGGAGGGCGACCTGGCCGCGCAGATCGCCTTGATGGTCGGCTTGTTCGAGCCGTTCATGCTGGTATTCATGGGCGTTGTGGTGTTGCTCATCGTGCTGGCGATTCTTCTTCCAATTCTGTCTTTGAACCAATTAGTGGGGTGATTGCAATGAACAAGCGACGTCGACAGCAGGGCTTCACCCTGATCGAAATCATGGTGGTGGTGGTGATCCTCGGCATTCTGGCCGCGCTGATCGTGCCCCAGGTCATGAGCCGTCCGGACCAGGCCAAGATCACCGTGGCCAAGGGTGATGTAAAAGGCATCAGCGCCGCCCTGGACATGTACAAGCTCGACAACCATGTCTACCCCAATACCCAACAGGGCCTCGAAGCCCTGGTGAAGAAACCCACCGGCAACCCGCCAGCGAAAAACTGGAACGCCGATGGCTACCTCAAGCGCCTGCCGATCGACCCGTGGGGCAACCCTTACCAGTACCTGGCCCCAGGCAGCAAAGGCCCGTTCGATCTGTACTCGTTCGGTGCCGATGGCAAGGAAGGCGGCAGCGACAACGATGCCGATATCGGTAACTGGGATCAGTGATCGCAATGCGGGCACGGGCCCAGACCGGCTTCACCCTGATCGAAATCATGGTGGTGCTGGTGATCCTTGGCACCTTGATTGGTCTGGCAGTGCTCAGCACCGGCATCGCCGGTCCCTCGCGGGAGCTGCGCAACGAGGCCGAGCGTCTGACCGGCCTGATTGGCGTATTGGCGGACGAGGCGGTGCTGGATAACCGTGAGTACGGTCTGTGGTTCGATGCTTCGTCCTATCAGGTGTTGCGTTATGACTCGGTCACCAGCAAGTGGCAGGCCGTGGATAAAACGCCCCATGCGCTGCCGGTGTGGGCCGTGCTGACCCTGGAACTGGAAGGTTCGGCGTTGAAGCTGCCGAGTCCGAACGGCGACGACGAGGGGCAGAAAGGTGCCGAGCGCAGCCCGCAACTGTTGATCCTGTCCAGTGGTGAACTCAGCCCGTTTCGTCTGCAGATGGCTGAACGTCGTCCCCAGGGTGTGCGCCTGGAGATGGCCAGTGATGGTTTTCGCCTGCCCAAGGTGGAAGCGGCCGACAGCAAGAAGGCGGTGAAATGAAACACGCCCGTGCTTTTACCTTGCTGGAAGTGCTGGTGGCCCTGGCAATTTTTGCCCTGGTTGCCGCCAGCGTGCTGGGCGTCAGCGCCCGCAGCCTGCAGACCGCCGCGCGGCTGGAAGACAAAACCCTGGCCATGTGGGTAGCCGATAATCAATTGAGCGAGATGCAACTGGCCCCCAGCGTGCCTGCTACCGGCGATCAGCAGGGCCAGGTGGACTTTGCCAACCGTCAATGGCAATGGCAGAGCACGGTGGAAAACACCAGCGAGCCGACCATGCGCCGCATCACCCTTTGGGTGGCCGTTCGTGACGAGCGCGGCCGTGGCGGCGAGCTCAAGGACCGCGCCGTGGCAAATCTGGTGGGCTTTGTCAGCACCGAGCCGGTCGGGGTCGAACAATGAGGCACCAGCGTGGCTTTACCTTGCTGGAATTGCTGATTGCCGTGGCCATCTTCGCCCTGTTGGCGCTGGCCACCTACCGCATGCTCAGCAGTGTGATGCAGGCCGATGGCGCTACCCGTGAGCATGAACAGCAACTGCGGGAACTGGTGCGGGCCATGGCTGCGTTCGAGCGCGATATGTTGCAGGTGGTGCCGCGCCCGACCCGCGACCCCTTTGGCGAAGAGCGCGCTGCGCTGCTGGGCCAGGACGGCGATGCTACCGCTCTGGAGTTCACCCGCAGTGGCTGGCGCAACCCCATGGGTGCTGCGCGTTCGCGCTTGCAGCGGGTGCGCTGGGAACTCAGCGGCGAACAATGGCAACGCCGCTACTGGAGCGTGCTCGACCAGGCCCAGGACAGTCAGCCGCAGGTACAGGCGGTACTCGACGGGGTGACGTCCTTCACCCTGCGCTATATGGATCGTCAGGGCCAATGGCAGCCGAGCTGGCCGCCAACTGATGGCAACACCAGCGAACGCCTGGAACAGTTGCCGCGAGCCGTGGAGCTGGTGCTCGAACATCGCCGATACGGCCAGTTGCGCCGCGTGCTGCGTTTGCCGGATATCCCCAAAGACAGCAAGGCCGCCGCCGGCCAATCAGGGCAGGGCGATGAGTCCGCTGCCGGGCAGGGGCAACAATGAAGCGCCAGCAAGGGGTGGCGTTGATCACCGTGCTGCTGGTGGTAGCGGTGGTAACGGTGGTCTGCGCCGGCATGATCGCCCGCCAGCAGGTGGCCATTCGCAGCAGCGCCAACCTGCTGGACGTGCGCCAGGCCTGGCACTACGCCCTGGGTGGGGAAACCCTGGCCAAGGCCATCCTCAAACAGGATTCCCGCCGCGGTGATCCGCGGCAGACCGTTGACCATCTTGGCGAGCCCTGGGCCAAGCCGTTGCAACCCTTCAGCTTGGACGAGGGCGGCGTGCTCAATGTGCGTATCCAGGACCCCAGCGGCCGATTCAATCTCAACAGCCTGGTCAACAAGCAGCAGGTCAACGAACTCGCCGTGGCGCGCTTTCGCCGCCTGCTGTTGCGCCTGGGCATAGTTGCGCCGTATGCCGAGCGCCTGGTCGACTGGCTGGACAGCGATCAGGAACCCACGGGCGGCGAGGGCGCCGAAGACAATCAGTACCTGTTGAGCAAGCCGGCGTACCGCACCGCCAATCGCCGTCTGCAGGACATCTCCGAGCTACGGTTATTGTTGGGCATGACCGAGGCCGACTACCGCCGCCTGCTGCCCTATGTCAGCGCGTTGCCTGCGGATGTCGGGCTTAACGTCAACACCGCTGGGGCCATGGTGCTGTCCAGTCTTGCCGATGGCCTGAGCCCGGATCTGGCCGAGGGCGTGATTCTCGCCCGCGGCAACCAGGGCTTTGCCACGGTGGAGGCCTTCACCGGCCAGCCGGCTCTGGCCGGGCAGGGCATCGATGGCCAGGGGCTGACCGTGGGTACCCAGTATTTTCAAGTGATCAGTGAGGTGCGTATGGGCGAGCGCCGCCAAGTGGTGGTCAGCACCGTTCAGCGCGATGAGCAGGGCCGTGTGCGGGTATTGGCACGCGACCTCGGACAGGATGGATTGGTGCAAGGCACGGTAAACAAGGAGCAGGCACCATGAGCCTGATAACGATTTTTCTGCCGGCGGCCGCTGCGGTGGCCGTCGATGACAGCCTGGTGGTCAACCGGGTGCGCGCTGGCGTGCACGATCAACCGCTGCTGGCCGAGGCGTTGGCGGAGCTGGATGGGCCCTGGCGGCTGGTCGTGCCGGTGGAGGCGATCACCGCCTGCGCCGTGCAATTGCCCACGCAAAAGGCGCGCTGGTTGCGGCAGGCGTTGCCTTTTGCGGTCGAGGAGCTGCTGGCTGAAGAGGTGGAGCTGTTTCACCTGGCGCTGGGCACGCCTTTGGCCGATGGTCGCCACCGTATCTACGCCACCCGCCAGAGCTGGCTGCAGGGCTGGCTGGCGCTGTGCCCAGCCACGCCGCCGGCGAGCATTCAGATCGATGCCGATCTGCTGCCGGAGCAGGGCACCCAGCTGTGCTGGGTGGGGGAGCGCTGGTTGCTTGGCGGCCAGGTGGCGACCCGTCTGGCGCTGGCCCAGGAAGACTGGCCGGCGCTAGTCGCACAGTGTCCGTTGCCGGTGCACGCCATCGCCCCGCCAAGCCAGGCGCTACCCGAAGGCATCGAGACCGCCCAGCGCGAAGAACACCCTTACCTGTGGCTGGCCAGCCAGACCGGCGGCTGCAACCTGGCCCAGGGCGACTTGGCGATCCGCGAAGAAAGCCAAGGCCTCAAGCGCTGGCGCCCGGTGCTGGGCCTGGTCGGGCTGTGGCTGGTGCTGCAATGGGGTTTCAATCTGGCCCAGGCCTGGCAGCTGCAACATAAAAGCGATGCCATTGCCGCGGCCAACACCGCCCTGTATCGGGAGTTGTTTCCCCAGGACAGTAAGTTGATCAACTTGCGCCATCAGCTCGACGAGCACCTCGGCCAGGGCGCGGCGGGCGGCAAGAGTCGTCTGCTGTCGCTGATGGAGCTGGCGAGCACCGCCGTGCAAGCCGATGGTGGTCTGGTGCGGGTGCAACAACTGGATTTCAGCGATATCCGCGGCGATCTGGCGCTGCAACTGCAAGCACCGGATTTCGCCGCCCTCGAACGCCTGCGCCAGCGCTTGGCGGATGCAGGTTTGCCGGTGCAACTGGGCTCGGCCAGCCGTGAAGGTAACGGCGTCAGTGCGCGTCTCGTAGTAGGAGGTCAAGGATGAACAGCAGTGTGCTTAAAGAACAATTGCTCGAGCGTTGGCAGCGTTCGCCGCTGCAACGCCGCTGGCAGACCCTGGTGCCCCGGGAGCGTCTGGCCTTGGCCTTGATGCTGATCTGCATCCTCGTGGCGCTGCTGTACATCAGCCTTTGGCAACCGGCCCAGCACCGCCTGCACAACGCCCGCGAAGCCTTGGCGCAACAGCTGGAGTTGAGTGGCTATCTGCAGGCCAAGGCACCCCAGGCCCGGGCGCTGGTGGAAAAACCCAGCAGCAGTGTGGCTCCGGAACAACTGCAAGGGCTGGTCACCACCAGCGCTTCTGCTGCCCAACTGACCATCGAGCGTATCGACAACCAGGGCGATGGCAGCCTGCAGGTGAACCTCCAGCCCGTGGCATTCAACCTGCTGCTGCGCTGGTTCCAGGAACTCGAAGGGCAGGGCGTGCGGATTGACGAGGCGGGCCTGGATCGCAATGAAGAAGGGCTGGTGACGTCGCGCCTGACCTTGCGGGTGGCGCAGTAGGCTGTTTGCCGGCACCGATGCCGGGCGGCGCGTTTTGTGGGAGGGGGCTTCAGCCGCGAGTTTTTGATTTTAAAAGCTCGCGGCTAAAGCCCCTCCCGCAGGGATCGCATGCCAATGTGGCTAAACGGGCAAAAAGAAAAAACCGTTAATTTCAGAAAATTTCTATATGGGGTGTTGACTTAGGTGTGTCCCCCGCGTAAATTTCGCGCCTCGCAAGCAAGGGGTGATTAGCTCAGCTGGGAGAGCATCTGCCTTACAAGCAGAGGGTCGGCGGTTCGATCCCGTCATCACCCACCACTTGTGAAACCGGACGAAAGTCCACCGACGCGCAGCGGTAGTTCAGTCGGTTAGAATACCGGCCTGTCACGCCGGGGGTCGCGGGTTCGAGTCCCGTCCGCTGCGCCATTATTGCCAGGTACGACTTTGTCGGGCCTGAGACCGGAAAGCCAACCAGGGCTTGAAGGTCAGACGCTAGAACGTTTTATGCAGTACCGGACGCAAGTCCACCGACACGCAGCGGTAGTTCAGTCGGTTAGAATACCGGCCTGTCACGCCGGGGGTCGCGGGTTCGAGTCCCGTCCGCTGCGCCATATACGAAACCCTTGGATCGCAAGATCCAGGGGTTTTTTATTGCCTGCAATTTTTAAAGTCTGCTCGCTAGGTTTCGTTCATCTGTTGGTCATCTGCGGGTTTTAGGCTTGGCCGCAGACCTGAATGACAAGCACATGAGCGAGCACAGACAATGGACGACTACCAGGAAGAACTTCTCGAGTACCGCGCAGCAGAGCAGGATGAGCCGGCGGAGCTCGCGGAAGACGCTACCGAGCTGTAACTGCATTCCAGCCCGATAGGGCGCTCGGTCCCTCCCACAGATGAGTGCGTAAGACGTTAGATGTCCTTTACCCGGCTTTACGCTGGGCCCTTCTGAATTCCCCGGGCGTCTGCCCACTCCAGCGCTTGAACGCCCGCTGAAACGCCTCCGCCGAGGCAAATCCCAATAAGTACGCAATCTCGCCAAAGGCCAGTTCGGTATCGCGGATATAGGCCATGGCCAGATCTCGACGGGTGTCGTTGAGGATGGCGCGGTATTGGGTGCCTTCTTCGGCCAGTTTGCGCCGCAGGGTCCAGGTCGGCAGTTGCAGGCGGGCGGCGACTTCTTCCAGATCGGGCTCGCGGCCATTCAGCAGTGGGCCCAGCAGCTGGCTGGTACGCTCGCGCAGGCTGCGGGTGCGGGTCAGTTGCTCCAGCTCACGCTCGCAGATTTCCAGCAGGTGACGCCAGGTACTCGGGCAGTGCTCGGGATTGCGCAGGGCCAGGCTGGCCTGGTTCAGGCGCAATTGATTGGTGCCGCTGGCGAACTCCACCGGGCAGCCAAACAGCGTGCTGTAGTGCTCGGCATAACTGGTGGCCGGGAATTCGATTTCGACTTTTTCCACGCTCACCGGCTGGCCGGCCAAGGCACCCAGTTGCGCGGCCCAACCGGCCAGCACCGAATCCACCACAAAACGGTTGTAGGCGTTATAGGGGCTGATCGAGTAGAAGCGCAGCCAGGCACCGCGGGCGTCTTCGTGGAAGCTCGATTGGCCGCGGTAGTTGTAGGCGTACAGCGGCTCGAAGCGGATCAGCGCGCGCGCCGCTTCGCGTACGGTGGGTGCCTGGGCGGCGGTGACGCCGGCCAGACCAACCTGGCTGAGGCGTGTGTGTACGCCCATGGTCAGGCCCAGCCCCGGCTCGCCGGTGAGCTGGATGGCAGCATGCCCCAGGCGCATATAGCGCGGAATCGACAGACGTGCCCGCGGCTCAGCCAGGCGCGCCTGATCCAGGCCGTATTGCTCCAGCAGGGCGCTGGGCTCCTGGTGGTAGTGGCGCACGGCATCGGCCAGGCCATGGACAAAGCCCACCGACAGATCCCCCAGGCGTACCCGCACCGGTTTCATCGGTTACAGCCAGATATTCAGCAGACGACCACCGTGGCCGCCTTCATTGACCAGGCTGACCTGCTGCTCGGTGGCCAGCAGGCTTTGCCCGTCGCTCCCCAGGTTCCACAGCTGGCCGCGCATAAATACCGTCAGCCCGGCCTGGGCACCGCTGCTTTGCAGGCGGCTGGCCATGGCCAGGCGTTGCCAGGCCTGTCCCTCGCTCACTTCGCCGGGCTGCAGGGCGACATCGCTGGGCGTCGGCGCGCCGTTGTAACCGCCCCAGGGTTTCGACCAATTGCCATTGCCGGTAAGAAAGGCCGGCACGGCCAGCAGTTGCACGCCTTGTTTGCTGAGTTCGGTGTAACCGGCGGGATACCAGCTGTCGGCGCAGATCAGCACGCCCAAGCGGCCGGCCGGGGTGTCGATGACTTGCAGATCGCTGGCCGGAGCGGCGGCGGTAAAGGTCTGCTCGTCGCGGATCGGATAGACCTTGCGCTGCGGTTGACCCAGCGGCGCGCCATCGCTGCCGAACACCAGGCTGACGTTGTACAGCGGGCCATCGCCGACCACTAACTGGCCGTTCTCCACCCGTGGCTCGGGCAGCACGATGGAGCCGGCCACCAGGGTGATGCCGAAGTCTTTGGCCAGGCCACCGAACACCGCCTGGTAGTCGCGGGCCATGGCTTCGCCTTTCATGCGCAGCAGGGCGTCTTGCAGGCGGTCTTCACCTTTGGCGGAGAGTAGCGCGCGGCCCAGTTTCAATGGGTTGCTGGCAGCCAGCCAGGCCATGGCGCTGTCGATGGTTTGTGCCTGATAGACCTCGGCCTTTTCGCCGCTGACCACCAGCCAGGTGCCGATATGTTCCGGCAGCACAGCGACGGTTTTGCCATTCAGCAGACCGGCGTCGCGGGCCTTGTGCAGGTAGGCCGCAAGCTTCAGGCGCAGCAGTTCGACGCTGTGGTAGTCGCCGGAAAACATTTCCGGCTGGATGCCGAGCAGGTTGCCGTGGTCGCCGGGCTGGCCCTGGTTGAGGGCCACCTGGCTGCGCAGGTCGGAGAGGTAATGGGCATCGGACGGCAAGTCGGTCCATAGCGCATAAGCGCCAAGCAGAACGATCAGGGTGGCGGCGAGGGTGTTGCTGAGTAGTCGGCGCATGGTCTTGGTTGTGCAAAGTGAAGGCCTAAGGGTAGGGGGCCGCAGGGCGATTGCCAAGTTGCGCTGCACATTTGGATCAATAACTTGTCACTTTGGATCATTGAGGGGCGTCGCCGCGCTCTTTATCGTTCGCTGCATAACTGACCGCTGCCCTGTTGCTGCATAACAAGAGGCCGCGGCATTCCGTGCATTAACCGTTCGATGTGGAGCTATCTATGACCGCCGCTCAATTCCCGCACCTGTTGGCCCCCCTGGATCTGGGTTTCACCACCCTGCGCAACCGCACCCTGATGGGTTCCATGCACACCGGGCTGGAAGAGAAACCGGGCGGCTTCGAACGCATGGCCGCCTACTTCGCCGAGCGCGCCCTGGGCGGCGTCGGCCTGATGGTCACCGGCGGCATCGGCCCGAACGTGGAAGGTGGCGTGTACGCCGGCGCGGCCAAGCTGAGCACCCAGGAAGAAGCGGAAAACCACCGCATCGTCACCCGTGCCGTGCACGAGGCGGGCGGCAAGATCTGCATGCAGATCCTCCATGCCGGTCGTTATGCCTACAGCCCGAAATCGGTAGCGCCAAGCGCCATCCAGGCACCGATCAACCCGTTCAAGCCCCACGAGCTGGACGAAGAGGGCATCGAAAAGCAGATATCCGACTTCGTCACCTGCTCCTCGCTGGCACAAGTTGCCGAGTACGACGGCGTGGAAATCATGGGCTCCGAGGGTTACTTCATTAACCAGTTCCTCGCCGCCCACACCAACCAGCGCACCGACCGCTGGGGTGGCAGCTACGAAAACCGCATGCGCCTGCCGGTGGAAATCGTCCGCCGCGTGCGGGAAGCGGTAGGCCCGAACTTCATCATCATCTATCGCCTGTCGATGCTCGATCTGGTGGAAGGCGGCAGCACCTGGGACGAAATCGTCACCCTGGCCAAAGCCATCGAAAAGGCCGGCGCCACCATCATCAACACCGGTATCGGCTGGCACGAAGCGCGTATTCCCACCATCGCCACCAAGGTGCCGCGCGCGGCGTTCACCAAGGTCACCGCCAAACTGCGCGGCGAAGTGAGCATTCCGCTGATCACCACCAACCGTATCAATACCCCGGAAGTGGCTGAGCAAGTGCTGGCCGACGGCGATGCCGACATGGTCTCGATGGCTCGTCCATTCCTCGCCGACCCGGAGTTCGTCAACAAGGCCGCTGAAGGTCGCAGCGACGAAATCAACACCTGCATCGGCTGCAACCAGGCCTGCCTGGACCACACCTTCGGCGGCAAGCTCACCAGCTGCCTGGTCAACCCGCGTGCCTGCCACGAAACCGAGCTGAACTACATTCCGACCGCCGCCGTGAAGAAAATTGCCGTGGTCGGTGCCGGCCCTGCCGGTCTGTCCGCCGCCACCGTAGCCGCCGAGCGCGGCCACAGCGTGACCCTGTTCGACTCGGCCAGCGAAATCGGCGGCCAGTTCAACGTGGCCAAGCGTGTGCCGGGCAAGGAAGAGTTCTACGAAACCATCCGTTACTTCGGCCGCAAGCTGCAAACCACTGGCGTTGATCTGCGCCTGAACACCCGCGTCAGCGTCGATGACCTGGCCAAGGGCGGCTTTGACGAAATCATTCTGGCCACCGGTATCGCCCCGCGTACCCCAGCCATTCCGGGCATCGACAACCCGAAAGTGATCAGCTATCTGGATGCCATTCTGCAGCGCAAACCGGTTGGCCAGAGCGTTGCTGTGATCGGTGCCGGCGGTATCGGTTTCGACGTCTCCGAGTTCATCGTTCACCAGGGTGACGCCACCAGCCAGGACCGCGATGCGTTCTGGAAAGAGTGGGGCATCGACAAGGCGCTGGAAGCCCGTGGTGGTATCGCCGGGATCAAGGCCGAAGTGCACGCCCCGGCGCGCCAGGTGTTTCTGCTGCAGCGCAAGAAAACCAAAGTCGGCGACGGCCTGGGTAAAACCACCGGCTGGATCCACCGCACCGGTCTGAAGAACAAGAATGTGCAGATGCTCAACAGCGTCGAGTACCTCAAGGTTGACGACGCTGGCCTGCATATCCGCGTTGCTGAAGGCGAACCGCAGGTGCTGCCGGTGGACACCATCATTGTCTGCGCCGGCCAGGACCCATTGCGTGAATTGCAGGAAGGGCTGGAAGCGGCAGGGCAGGTGGTGCATTTGATTGGTGGTGCGGACGTGGCCGCCGAACTGGATGCCAAGCGCGCCATTAACCAGGGTTCGCGCCTGGCTGCTTCGCTGTAACTAACCGAGCTCCTGATCGTCGGCCAGGCGGCGTTGCGTCCCCGCTTTTAATGCTCACGTACTGCAGTACGCTGCGCTTAAAAGCTCCGGGGCGCCTTGCCTGGCCTTAGCCCAGAAGCTCTCGACCGAGTTGTCAGTTTTATAAAGGCAAAAACAACAACAAAGGAGTTGCTATGACCACTTCCGCCACCAGTTCCAACCCCGCCGTCACCGCCACCCTTGAGCAGTGGCATTCGATGATCGCCAGCAAAAGCCTCAAGGCCTTGCCCGACCTGCTCGACCCCAACGCGGTGTTCCGTTCGCCCATGGCCTTCAAGCCCTATGCGGGCGCGCAGATGGTCAATGTGATTCTGAATACGGTGATCCAGGTGTTCGAAAACTTCGAATACCACCGCCAGTTGGTCAGTGCCGATGGCCAGAGTGTGGTGCTGGAGTTCAGTGCTACCGTGGGCGACCGTCAGCTCAAAGGCATCGACATGGTGCAGTTCAATAGCGAGGGCAAGATCGTCGATTTCGAAGTGATGATTCGCCCCATGAGCGGCCTGCAGGCCCTGGGCGATGAGATGGGCAAGCGCCTGGCACCGTTTTTGGCCAAAGCGCCGGCGTGAATTAAAAAAGTTCCCCGCTGAAAAACAAAAGCTGACCGTTGTACCAATTCCGTCACACTTTTATCCCAGCGCCCGGTTCTCGGGCGTTGGGCGCGGGTGACTGCCAACCCAGTCACATTGCCGCCGGTCCGTTTTACCCTAGACTTGAGCCAAATGTAGGAATACGCCTACTTTCTGGCTGTGCGCGCAGAAAAATTCGAGCGTATTCGTAAGTGCGATAGCTCGCCGTGGTTTGGCTTAGGGGTCCGTTGATGAGCATGCAGATCAAGCCGCAAATGGTTGAAGCCGTGGTGTTCTTTAGTGAACGCGGTATCTGCAAGGAGATGCTGTTTCCCGAGTTCGAGGCCCTGCTCGACGGCGTGGTGAATATGCCGGAGTTCAGGGATCAGCAAATGCGCGTGGCCTACGTGCTGATCAACCCCCGCCTGCTGGTGCGCGCGGCGGTGTTCTTCTACCTGGAGTTCGATGAGCGTGGCTCGCCGGACAGCGGCTGGAATATTCCCCTGCGCCATCTGGCCGAACGCTCCGGGCGTGGCCCCGATCTGGGGGCTGGCCCCATCCGCCTGGCCTGCCGCAGCCAATGCCCGGTGTCCTGGCACCAGATGCACCTCTGGGATCCAAGCCTGGTACCCGGTCAGAACGATCTGGTGCTGCTGCGTGAGACAGTCAAACGCAACCAATTGGGCCTGCTGGTCGAAGACGATGCCGGACAGAGCGTGGCTCCTGAGCGTCTGCAGATGGCACCGGAAGATCAATGGCATGCGCCGGATCCGGCCAAGGAAGCGGCCGAACAATTGGCGGAAAAGATCGAGCAGGAGCACCGGCTGAAAACCGCCCAGCTGATCAAACAGCAACGCCTGCGGATCAGCAGCCAGACCCAGCAATACGAAGAGGAGTTGGCCAAGCTCAAGCTGGCCAGCGCCGAAGACACGCAGAAAATGCTCGCGCAGATCCAGACCCTGCACCAGGCCTTGCGCCAGCAGGAGGAACTGAATGTCAGCCTCAAGGGCCAGCTTGCTGCCCAGGCCGACACCTTCCAGAAAAACCGCGAGGAAATGACCGAGCAGCTGCGCGCCATTGAGCGCCACGGGCGTACCGAAACCGACATCCTGCGTGCGCAATTCGACAGCGAATTGCAGGCGCGTATTGCCTCGGCCGTGGTCGAGTACAAAGAACAGATTGCCATCCGCGATGTGGAGCTGGCCTATCGCAATGAGCTGGATACCCAGCTTGAGCAGGAAATGGAGCGCCTCAAGCAGGAGCGCAACGCCTTTGCCAGCCAGGGCGGCGAACAGATTCTCGAGCGTCTGTCGAAACTTGGTGTGGTGTTTGTGGTTTACCACCCGGGTGCCGGGCACCTGACCATCCCGCTGCAGGATATTGCCCGTTACCAGGACAACCCCATGGCCTACGCGGCGGCCAAGTGTTTTGTTGCCGAGCCGCAGTACCGTCAGTGGCTGGCCCACTACGAAAAACCCAGCTGCGATGCAAGCCTGCCCAACGGTGACCGTTGCGGCATTCCCCTGGATCGCATCGACACCCCCAGCCGTTTTGTTATTGGCGATTCCAACTGCTGCGCGCGGCACAAAACCGGTGCCCGTTTGCGGACCGTCAGCTAAGCCTTGCCCCTAACTCTGCCGTCCTGGGCACCCCAGGCGCCTTTACAGCGCCTGGCATTGCCATGGTTGGCGGAAGTCGGTGTCGAGGCGGCGGTGCTGCGTCTGGACCAGATCGATCCGCTGATCAGCGGCAACAAGTGGTTCAAGCTGCGCCATCATCTGCAGGCGGCTGAAGGCGCAGGTGCCAAGGGCGTGATCAGCCTGGGCGGCAGCCACTCCAATCACCTGCATGCGCTGGCCGCCGCCGGCCAGCGCTTCGGCTTCGCCACCGTCGGCCTGCTGCGCGGTGAGCCGCAAGACACCCCGACCATTCGCGACTTGCAAGCCTGGGGTATGCACCTGCACTGGCTGGGCTTTGGCGGCTATCGCCAGCGCCACCAGGCGGATTTCTGGCAGCCTTGGTTGGCGCGTTACGCCGACTTCTATCCAGTGCCCGAAGGTGGTGGTGGCGTGCCCGGCGCTATAGGTTGCATGGCGCTACGTGAGATGGCTGAGGCGCAATTGGCCAGCATCGGCTGGGAGGATTTCGACGCCTGGTGGCTGGCCGTCGGTACCGGCACCACCCTGGCCGGCCTGGTGCTGGCCGAGGCCGGGTGCCGCCCGGTGTATGGCGCATCCGCCGTACCACCAGGGCATGGGGTGGAGGAAAACGTCCGCGCCATCCTGCAGCAGGCCGGACAAACCGATCAGGGGTATCGCTTGCTGGAGGCGAGCCGTGGCGGTTTTGCTAAGGTCGATACAGCGCTTACGGCGTTTGTCGATCAGGCCGAAGTTGATGGCAAGCTGCCCCTGGAAGCGATTTATACCGGTAAGGCATTAATGGCGTTGCGCCTACACGTGGTGGCCGGTAACGTGGCTCGCGGCACGCGCCTGCTGTTCGTTCATACGGGCGGCTTGCAGGGGCGACGGGCCACTCATCTGAACATTGCGCAACCTGGCGGGATGCCGGGCAAGCCGTTGGAGTCTGACCATTTCCATGAGTGACCCCCTTAACCTTGAGCAACTGCGCAGTCTGACGCCGCTCAATGTGTTGTCCGAACAACAATGGCGTGAGCTGCGCAGCCAGCTGGTGCCGCAGCCGATGCTGGCCGGCCAGTTACTGTTTCGCCCCGGCGATCAGGCCCGTCTGACCTATTACCTGTTGGCCGGCGAGCTGTTGCTGACCACTGCCGATGGCCAACAAACGCGGTTGCAGGCCGGCAGCGAAGCCAGCTGTCATCCGCTGTCACCCAGCCTGCCGCGTCTGCACGAAGCCCGTGCCGTTACCGATATCAGCCTGCTGATTCTCGACAGCGCCACCCTGACCCGTTTGCTCACCTGGCGCCTGGCCTATCAGGATCTGTTGCTGGAGTTGGGTCAGCGCGGCGGCGATGTGGAATGGCTGGAGCGTCTGCTGGAAAACCCGCTGTTCGCCAAGGTGCCGTCGCCCAACGTGCGCGCCATGCTCGACCGCTTGCAGCGCCTGGAGTTGAAAGCCGGCAGCACGGTGCTCAGCGAAGGTGAGGCGGGGGACAGCTGCTTCTTCCTCAATAGCGGCCGCGCCGAAGTGATTCGCAGCGCCGGCAGTGATCGCCAGGTGCTGGCCGAGCTGGACGTCGGTGCCTGTTTTGGCGAGGAAGCATTGCTCGCCGATCAGCCGCGCAACGCCACCGTGACCATGCTCGAAGATGGCGTGGTGCTGCGCCTCGACCGCCAGGATTTTTTCGCCCTGCTCAAAGCGCCGATTGTTGACGAGGTGTCCTTTGGCGAAGCGGCGCGGTTGCTGTCCAGTGGCGCGCAATGGCTGGATGTGCGTTTGCAGGAAGAATACGAACGGGCCCACGCCCTTGAGTCGCTGAACATGCCGCTGCAACTGCTGCGGCTGAAGGCCCGTCTGCTGGATAAAACCCGCACCTACCTGTGCTACTGCGACAGCGGCAATCGCAGCACCAGTGCGGTGTTTCTTCTGTCCCAACTGGGCTACAACGCCTACGCCTTGCGCGATGGGCTGAACGCGTTGCCGGCGGTGATGCGCGATGGGTTGTTGTGTGAGAGTGGCTCGGGGTATTTGGCGCGGTCGGGTGGCAGGACCGAGCGCAGTCGATAGCCCCGGATCTGCGCCGGACACCGTCATTCCAGCGCAGGCTGGAATTCAGTATGTCGAGTGGAAATGCGTTCTCCTGACTTATTCTGGGTCCCAGCCTGCGCTGGGACGACGGAGGTTTTCAGGTTTACTCTCGTCTTTCGCACGTAGGCGGCGGTCCGATATCCAGCGTTGTAGCTGTCACGCATACCGTTGGCCATTCCATTGCGGCCAAGAGTCAGCCACCAAAAACACCCGCTCTACCTCCTGCCAAGCCCCTTCCTCGTCCCGCTCAAAACGCACCAGCAACTGCGCCTGTGCGGTGGGCTCCAGTTCATCCAGCCACTGCGTGAACTGCTGCGTCGTCCATAACGTCCCATCCTGTTCCCGCGCCGGTGCCAGCCAGGTCTGCCGGGGAATGGGCTGCCAGCGGCCGCTGCCATTTTGAAATGCTGCCCAGTCCCGGCGATGCAACCAGCGCCCACGCAGATGCTCTGTCAGCGCACCGGCGGGCGGCTGACTAAGCCCAGGCCATGGATAAAACAGATACCCGGCCAACCACAGCTGCGGCTGCACCTGGTCGATGCCTAATTCGGCCAGCACGGCTTGCGCCTCGGGGCGGGCGGAGAGGGGCAGTTGATGCTGCAGTAGATGCTCGAGCTTGCGCGCCAAGCGGTCCTGGCTGCCGGGCCCGAGCCATTCATGGGCATCGCTGCCATTGCCGTGCTGCGGTCCCAGGTACAGCTTGATCGCCAATTCCTGGTGGTGAATACCGCAGTCGTCCTGCAGCAACAAATCCAGCTCGCCGAGGGTATGCCCGCCCTGGCGGATCGCCAGGTTGGCAGCCAGCAGTTGCACACCGGGCGCGGCCATCAGGGCGAACTGCCACAAGCGTTCGTAGTACAGGCCCAGGCGGCGGATGCTGTGTTGCGCGAGCCAGGCGCTGAGTGGGGTCGGGTCGCGGTCGAGGGCGTACAGCCAGTCGGCCAGTTGCTCGGGGGCCGCCACCCAGGCGCTGGCCGTCAGCGGGTGGCGCTGTGGGCAAACTGCCGGGTCGAGCAACGGCGGCGACAGCAGCACCCAGGCCAGATCACGGACGGCCGGCTGATGCAGGTGCTGGGGCAGGGCGCTGAGGGTAGGAAAAAGCGTCATTCTGCGAGCATAGCGTTTAGCTCGGGCAATGTGCGCCTTGGTTTGAGTGGCGCCTTTCGCCCATAATTGCGCCGTTCACCCATAATTGGCCTGTCTGGCCCTCTCTGCATGGAGAGCGCTTTTCCCTTTTTCTGCCAGCGTCTCCCAGGAGCCTCATGGAGCAATTTCGCAATATCGGCATCATCGGCCGCTTGGGCAGTTCGCAGGTGCTGGACACCATCCGCCGCCTGAAAAAACTGCTTATCGAGCGCCAGCTGCATGTGATCCTTGAGGACACCATTGCCGAAGTGTTGCCCGGCCACGGCCTGCAAACCTCGTCGCGCAAAAGCCTGGGCGAAGCCTGTGATCTGGTGATAGTGGTGGGTGGCGATGGCAGCATGCTCGGTGCCGCCCGGGCCCTGGCGCAGTTCAATGTGCCGGTGCTGGGGATCAACCGGGGCAGCCTGGGCTTTCTCACCGACATTCGCCCCGATGAGCTGGAAAGCAAAGTCGCCGAAGTGCTCGATGGCCAGTTCCTGGTGGAGAACCGCTTTCTGCTGCAAGCCGAAGTGCGTCGCCACGCCGAAGTGATCGGCCAGGGCGATGCCCTCAACGATGTGGTGCTGCACCCCGGCAAGTCGACGCGGATGATCGAGTTCGAGTTGCATATCGACGGCCAGTTCGTCTGCAGCCAGAAGGCCGACGGCCTGATCGTCGCCACGCCGACCGGTTCCACCGCCTATGCCTTGTCCGCCGGCGGCCCGATCATGCACCCCAAGCTGGACGCCATCGTGGTGGTGCCGATGTACCCGCACACCTTGTCCAGCCGGCCGATAGTGGTGGACGGCAACAGCGAACTGAAAATCGTCGCTTCCAAGGACATGCAGATCTACCCGCAGGTGTCCTGCGACGGCCAGAACCACTTTACCTGCGCCCCCGGTGACAGCCTGATCGTCAGCAAGAAACCGCAGAAACTGCGCCTGATTCACCCGCTGGACCACAACTACTACGAGGTCTGCCGCACCAAGCTGGGCTGGGGCAGTCGCCTCGGAGGCGGGAACGACTGATGCAACTCGACCCGGCGCGCGGTTACGACCTGATCGGTGATGTGCACGGTTGCGCACACACCCTCGCGCGCCTGCTCGATGGTCTCGGTTACCAGCGCCGTAACGGCGTCTGGCATCACCCGCGGCGGATGGCGCTGTTTCTTGGCGATATCGTCGACCGAGGTCCGCGTATTCGCGAAGCGCTGCATATCGTCCACGATATGGTCGAGGCCCGGCAGGCGCTGTGCATCATGGGCAACCATGAGTTCGATGCGCTCGGCTGGAGCACCCCGGCACCGCCCGGCAGTGGCCGCCAGTTCGTTCGCGAACACACGCCGCGCAATGCCCGGCTGATCACCCAGAGCCTGGCCCAGTTCGAGGCGTATCCCCACGAGTGGCGGGAATTCCAGCGCTGGTTCTACGAGCTGCCGCTGTTTATCGATGCCGGGCATTTCCGTGTCGTGCATGCCTGCTGGGATGCCGGGTTGATCGATTCCCTGCGCACCTTGCACCCCGACGGCCGTATCGATGAAGCCTTTTTGCGCGATGCTGCGGTGTCCGGCAGTTTCGCCAGTCGGGTATTCAGTCGTCTGCTGCGCGGCACCGATATGCGCCTGCCGGATGGCCTGACCCTGACCAGCGACGATGGCTACACCCGGGCTTTTTTCCGCACCAAATTCTGGGAGGAAGACCCGCAGACCTACGGCGATATCGTCTTCCAGCCCGACGCCTTGCCCGAAGCCGTGGCGCGCACGCCGCTGAGCCAGCGGGAGAAAACCGAACTGCTGCGCTACGGCCCGAAAGAGCCGCCGCTGTTTGTCGGCCACTACTGGCGCAAAGGCCGTCCGGCACCGATCCGTCCAAATCTGGCCTGCCTGGATTACAGCGCCGTGCTGTACGGCAAGCTGGTGGCGTACCGGATGGATCAGGAAAGCCGTATCGATCCGAATAAATTTGCCTGGGTGGACGTCGAGCGCCCGGAGCTGCCCCATTGAGTGATAGCGCGATGAATCCTGTTGAAGTACTGCGCTTGCCGGTAAGCGTCAACCTGGCCGGCTTTGTCGAGCTGCTGCAGCGCATGCAGGTGCCGCATCGGGTCAGTGAAGAGTCGGGCGAGCAGGTGTTGTGGGTGCCGGGCGAAGAGCTGGCCGGCCAGGTGCGCGGTTTGTATCAGCAATACCCCGAGGGTGACCCGCAGCAACGTTTGCAGCTGCCCCCCGCCGTGCAGCCCAAGGGCGCTGGCTTCGTTCGGCAACTGCGCGACAGCCCGCTGACGGCAGCGGTGTTGCTGCTGACCCTGATCGTCGCCGGCATCACCATGCTCGGCGAAAACCACAACACCATTCACTGGTTGAGCTGGTTCGATTACCGCGTGCAGGGCGAATACGCCTATTTCGTGCCCTGGCCCGACAGCATGGCCGCCGGCCAATACTGGCGGCTGATCACGCCGATCTTTATTCACTTCGGCATCCTTCACTTGGCCATGAACGGCATGTGGTATTGGGAGTTGGGCCGGCGTATCGAGTTCTATCAGGGCAAATGGCTGCTGTTGGGGCTGACCCTGTTGGTTGGCCTGGTTTCCAATGCGGTGCAGTTCTGGTGGGCCGGGCCATCGATTTTTGGTGGGCTGTCGGGCGTGCTCTACGGCTTGCTTGGCCACTGCTGGATTTATCAACTGCTGGCACCTAACCGCGCTTACCAGCTGCCCAAGGGCGTGGTGGTGATGATGCTGATCTGGCTGCTGATCTGCATGAGCGGCATCACCGAACTGGCCGGCGCGGCGATTGCCAATGGTGCCCATGTCGGTGGTCTGCTGGTGGGCTGTCTCACCGGTCTGTTGGGCGGTGCACTGGCGCGCCGTCGCCGTTAAACTGCGACTTTGTTTTTGGAGGCGTCTATGTCGTCCTTTGCTGAAATGATTGAAAACATCACCCCGGATATCTACGAAAGCCTGAAATTGGCGGTGGAAATCGGCAAGTGGTCCGACGGCCGCAAGCTGACCCAGGAGCAGAAAGAACTGAGCCTGCAGGCGGTGATCGCCTGGGAGCTGCAGAACCTGCCGGAAGACCAGCGCACCGGCTATATGGAATTGCAGGAGTGCAGCTCCAAGTCCAAGCCTGTGCCGAATATCCTGTTCAAGTCGGACGCTATCCATTGAGCGAATTGGGTCGCGGTGCCTTGAGCAAAATGGCCGCCCGTTTGGGCGCGCCTGTGCAGTACGCGTTTCGGTTGGGCGATGAAGAAGTGCCGGTCAACCCGCTGATCGGTAAGACCGTAAAGCTGGAATACCTCGGTGCCATTCATTGCAGCCATTGCGGGCGCAAAACCAAAACCAGTTTCAGCCAGGGTTACTGCTACCCGTGCATGACCTCGCTGGCGCAATGCGACACCTGCATGATGAGCCCCGAGCGCTGCCATCACGAGGCCGGCACTTGCCGCGAGCCGGAGTGGGCGGCGCAGTTCTGCATGACGGACCATATCGTTTATCTGGCCAACTCATCGGGTGTGAAAGTCGGCATTACCCGCGCCACCCAGGTGCCGACCCGCTGGCTCGATCAGGGTGCCAGCCAGGCGCTGCCAATCCTGCGGGTAAGCACCCGGCAGCAGTCCGGCTTCGTCGAAGACTTGCTACGCACCCAGGTGGCGGATAAAACCAACTGGCGCGCCCTGTTGAAAAGTCACGCCACGCCGGTGGACCTCAAAGCCGTGCGCCAGCAGTTGTTCGAGACCTGCGCCGACGGCCTGCAGGGTTTGCAGCAGCGCTTTGGCTTGCAGGCGATTCAGCAGCTGACTGACGTCGAACCGATTGAAATCACCTACCCGATCGAGGCCTATCCGCCCAAGATCACCAGCTTCAATCTGGACAAAGACCCGGTAGCCGAGGGCACCCTGCTGGGCATCAAGGGCCAGTACCTGATGTTCGATACCGGCGTTATCAATATCCGCAAATACACGGCCTACCAGTTGGCCGTGCATTCCTGAACGTGAAGGGAACCCGTCATGCGCACCGAACAACCGAAGATGATTTACCTGAAGGACTATCAGGCGCCGGATTACCTGATTGACGAAACCCATCTGACTTTCGAATTGTTCGAGGACCACACCCTGGTCCACGCGCAGCTGGTGATGCGCCGCAACCCGGCGCGCGGTGCCGGCTTGCCACTGCTGGTGCTGGATGGCCAGGAGCTGGAACTGCTGTCGCTGAGCCTGGACGGCAAAACCCTGGAAGCCGGCGACTATCAGCTCAGCGACAGCCACCTGAGCCTGCAACCGGCTGGCGAGCGCTTTGTGATCGACAGCAGCGTGCGCATTCACCCGGAAAGCAACACCGCGCTGGAAGGCCTGTACAAGTCCGGCAGCATGTTCTGCACCCAGTGCGAGGCCGAGGGGTTCCGCAAGATCACCTACTACCTCGACCGCCCGGACGTGATGAGCAAGTTCACCACCACCCTGAGCGCCGAACAGCACAAGTACCCAGTGCTTCTGTCCAACGGCAACCCGATTGCCAGTGGGCCGGAAGACGGCGGCCGGCACTGGGCGACCTGGGAAGACCCCTTTATGAAACCGGCCTACCTGTTTGCCCTGGTAGCCGGCGACCTGTGGGCCATCGAAGACACCTTCGAGACCATGAGCAAGCGTGAAGTGGCGCTGCGCATTTATGTCGAGCCGGAAAATATCGACAAGTGCCAGCACGCCATGGACAGCCTGAAAAAATCCATGCGCTGGGATGAAGAGGTGTACGGCCGCGAATACGATCTGGATATTTTTATGATCGTCGCCGTCAACGACTTCAACATGGGCGCCATGGAAAACAAGGGCCTGAACATCTTCAACTCCAGCTGCGTGCTGGCCAAGGCCGACACCGCCACCGACGCCGCGCACCAGCGCGTTGAAGGGGTGGTAGCGCACGAGTACTTCCACAACTGGTCGGGCAACCGCGTCACCTGCCGCGACTGGTTCCAGTTGTCGCTCAAAGAAGGCTTCACCGTGTACCGCGATGCCGAGTTCTCGGCCGACATGAATTCGCGCACAGTCAAACGCATCGAAGACGTGGCCTACCTGCGCACCCACCAGTTCGCCGAAGATGCCGGCCCCATGGCTCACGCCGTACGCCCGGACAGCTTTATCGAGATCTCCAACTTCTACACCCTGACCGTCTACGAGAAGGGCTCGGAAGTGGTGCGCATGCTGCACACCCTGCTGGGCAACGAAGGCTTCCGCAAAGGCAGCGACCTGTACTTCGAGCGCCATGACGGCCAGGCCGTGACCTGCGACGACTTTATCAAGGCCATGGAAGACGCCAACGGCGCCGACTTCACCCAGTTCAAGCGCTGGTACAGCCAGGCCGGCACGCCGCGCCTGCAGGTGAGCGAAGCGTATGACGCCACTGCGAAAACCTACACCCTGACGTTCCGCCAAAGCTGCCCAGCCACCCCGGGGCAGACCGAGAAGCTGCCGTTCGTGATTCCGGTGGAGCTTGGCTTGCTGGGTGCTCAGGGGCAGGCGTTAAGCCTGAAGCTGGCGGGCGAGGGCGCGGCGCGCGGCGAATCGACCGTGATTGCGGTAACCGAAGCCGAACAGAGCTTTACCTTTGTCGAGGTTGCCGAGCAGCCGCTGCCGTCCTTGCTGCGTGGCCTGTCGGCACCGGTGAAACTGAGCTTTCCCTATAACCGCGATCAACTGATGTTCCTGATGCAGCACGACGCCGACGGCTTCAACCGTTGGGAAGCCGGCCAGCAATTGTCGGTGCAAGTGCTGCAAGAGCTGATCGGCCAGTCCCAGCGCGGCGAAACGCTGGTGCTCGATAAGCGCCTGGTTACCGCCTTTGAAACCTTGCTGACCGATGACAGCCTGGATCAGGCCATGGTCGCTGAAATGCTCTCGCTGCCCAGCGAGGCCTACCTCACCGAGATCAGTGAGGTGGCGGATGTCGATGCCATTCATACGGCCCGCGAATTTGCCCGCCAGCAACTGGCCGACGCCCTGTTCGCGCCGCTGTGGCAGCGCTATCAGGCGAACCGCGAGGTGTCCCGTAACAGTGAATACGTCGCTCAGGCCGAGCATTTCGCCCGCCGCAGCCTGCAAAACATCGCCCTCTCATACTTAATGCTGAGTGGCAAAGCAGAAGTGCTGGCGGCCTGCCTGGAGCAGTACGACGCCTGTGACAACATGACCGAACGCCTGACGGCGCTGGCGGTATTGGTCAATTCCGCCTTTGACGCGGAGAAGGCCAAAGCCCTGGCGGCCTTTGCCGAGCACTTCAAGGACAACCCCTTGGTTATGGATCAATGGTTCAGTGTGCAGGCGGCGAGCGCTCTACCTGGCGGTCTGGAGCGGGTCAAGGCGCTGATGGAGCACCCGGCATTCACCCTGAAAAACCCTAACAAGGTGCGTGCACTGGTCGGCGCGTTTGCCGGTCAGAACCTGGTGAACTTCCACCGCGCCGATGGGTCGGGCTACCGCTTCCTCGCCGACCTGGTGATCACCCTTAATGGCTTCAATCCGCAGATCGCCTCGCGGCAATTGGCACCGTTGACCCGCTGGCGCAAATACGACAGCCGCCGTCAGGCGCTGATGAAGGCCGAGCTAGAGCGGATTCTCGCCTCTGGCGAGCTGTCTTCCGACGTCTATGAAGTGGTCAGCAAAAGCCTGGTCTAAGGTTTTGCTCGCTTCTCCCGCGCCCCACCAAGAAGTGTTACTGGCAATCTGCCGGTAACACTTTTTTGTTACTTACTGAAATAACCCCCGTATTTCTTATTAGAAAACCCTTAATAGGTTGGGGCTAGGCCCTTGACTGTTTTCTGATTATGCGGCCAGGAAAATCCGCACCAAAACGGGCGAGTGACTATCCGCGCCATCTCGTAGGACAAATTGTGCAAACGCTTCCTGAATGATGTGGGAGTTGATCAATGAATGATCAGTCACCTTTTGCCCGGTAAACCATAAAACGTTGGCGTCATTAATTTGGATTGAAACGCTTGTTTGGCGCCATGGTTGCATTGCTCGACAGTAATTGGCCCCGCAATGGTGCAGGTAATGCTCGGGGGTGCGTGCTAGACGCGTTGGAAGGGAGTCTTCCGATCAACTAAAAAGACCGCCTGCCCTGAGGCTAGGGTCAGCGGCAGTACTGAGCTACCTCACTAGAGGCAGCCAATAAGAATAACGATCTGTCCACGGAGTAAAGTCTCGATGGAATTCAAGTCCCGTAGTCCTATGTTGCGTTTCGCACCGTCCAAGGCTGGTTTCGCCTTTGCCGGTCTCCTGCCGTTGCTGGTTGCTGTACAAGCCCAAGCGGTGGAATTCAGCTTTGCCGACGACGAAGTCACCGGTTCCCTCGACACCACCGTGTCCTACGGCCAACTCTGGCGCGTACAGGGTCGTGACAAGAACAACGACGACATCAACACCAACGACGGCAACCGCAACTTCGACACAGGTCTGGTTTCCGAGGTGTACAAGATCACTTCCGACCTGGAAGCGACCTACAAGAATTACGGTCTCTTCGTTCGTGGTACCGCTTTCTATGACACGCAGATCATGGACAAGCGCACCGACTACGGCGACAACAACAGCCCCGCACAGCCAAGCCAGAACTATCCGAACAACGACAGCCTGACTTACGACGCGCGCCACAAGGCCGGTCGTGATGCGCAGATTCTCGACGCCTACGTTTATGGCAACTGGGACGTAGCCGATATGCCGGTCACCGCCCGTTTGGGTAACCAGGTATTCAACTGGGGTGAAGGCCTGTTCTACCGTGGTGGCGTGAACACCACCAACCCGGTCGACGCTGCCAAGTTCCGTCTGCCAGGTTCCGAGCTGAAAGAAGTGCTGGTACCGGTCGAGGCGCTGAGCTTCAACCTGGGTCTGACCGACAACCTGTCGATGGAAACCTTCTACCAGTTCAACTGGAAAGAGTCGGCCATCGACCCGGCTGGTACTTACTTCTCCGAGACCGACCTGTTTGCTGAAGGCGGCAATACTGCTTACTCGACGCAGCCAGCTCTGATTCCTGCAGGTGCCTTCTATTCTCGCCTGAGCGGTGCTCATGTGGCTGGTTTGGCTGGCGGTCGCAACGTCGATTCGAACGGCAACATTCAGGTTGCTCGCATTGGTTCTGATATCAACGCGAAGAACGATGGTCAGTATGGCGTCAACTTCAAGTACATCGCTGAAGAGCTGAACTCCACTGAGTTCGGTGCGTACTTTGTTAACTACCACTCCAAAGAACCGACCATCGCGGCGGATCTGGGCGACTACCAAGGCGTCAACGTAGTAGGTCTGGCACAGAGCCTCTGTGCGTTGAATGGTGGTGGTGCAACTTGCGGTACGCCAGCTGGTTATGGCGGCTACGTGACCTCTGCTGGTGGCTTGACCACCATCGACGTGGCCAACCAGGTCAATGCTCGTCGTGAATATGCTGAAGACATCCGTATGTACGGCTTCAGTTTCAACACCACCCTGGGTAATGCCTCGGTGTTCGGTGAGTTGGCTTACCGTCCAAATCTGCCAATTGGCGTTGCGACTACCAACGACCTGCTGGGCGACCTGCTTAAGCAAGCGGCCGCACTGGCTAGCAAGCGTACCGTGAACATCGGTGGCCAGGACGTTCACCTGGGCGACGAGATCCACAACGTAGACCGTGTTGAGGCTTACAACACCTCGCTGGGCACCATCTACAACTTCGGTCCGGTGGCTGGTTTCGATTCCCTGTTCGGCGTTGCCGAGTTGGCGTCCGAGCACCTGCGCGGTACCGATCTGAAGTACACCGCCTACGACAACACCACCCGTTACTACTCCGGCCGTGGCAACAACTCCTACGTGAGTGGCGGCGACCGTGATGACCAGGTCAACAAGAACGCCTACGGCTTTACTACCGTTCTCTCCGGTACTTGGAACGACGTATACGCCGGCGTAAACGTTTCCCCGTACGTCGTTTACAAGGACGACTTCGAGGGTAACTCCTACCAGACCGGTAACTTCATCGAAGGCCGCAAGGCATACACCCTGGGCGTGAAAGCCAGCTACCTGAACAGTCTGGAAGGCGAACTGGCCTACACCGAGTTCTTCGGTGCCGGCGAGAACAACTCCAGCCGTGACCGCGACAACATCGGCGTCAACGTTAAGTACTCGTTCTAAACCACCCTATAAAAGAAGCCGGGCGCCTACGGGCGCTCGGACGATGATTGACCACGGAGAATCAAGATGCTGAAAAAGCACACGCTGGTTGGTGCCGCGATCGCTCTGGCGTTGACCGCCGGTAGCGCACTGGCAGCCGTTTCGTCCCAGGAAGCCGCCAAGCTCGGCACCACCCTGACGCCGTTCGGTGCAGAGAAAGCCGGTAACGCCGCAGGTACCATCCCGGCTTGGACCGGTGGTATCACCAAGGCCCCAGCCGAGTACAAAACCCCTGGCCAGCACCATGTCGATCCGTTCTCGGGCGACAAGCCGCTGTTCACCATCACCAAAGCCAACCTGGACCAGTACAAGGCCAACCTGACCCCGGGTCAGATCGCCCTGTTCAACGCCTACCCGGCGGACTACCAGTTGCCGGTGTACCAGACCCGTCGCTCCGGCTCCGCGCCGCAGTGGGTGTATGACAACACCGTGAAGAACGCCACCACCGCCAAACTGCTGGACGGCGGCAACGGCTTCGCTGACGCCTACGGCGGCGTGCCATTCCCGATCCCGCAAAACGGCGTGGAAGCGGTGTGGAACCACATTGCTCGCTACCGCGGTACCTACATCGTGCGTCGCGCTTCGGAAGTGGCCGTGCAGCGCAATGGCGACTACACCCTGGTGACCTCGCAGCAAGAAGCGATGTTCCGTTTCTACGATCCGAAAAGTAACTACTCGGACCTGAACAACATCCTGTTCTACTACCTGTCCTTCACCAAGAGCCCAGCCCGTCTGGCCGGTGGTGCAGTACTGGTACACGAGACCCTGGATCAGGTTAAAGAGCCACGTCAGGCCTGGGGCTACAACGCCGGTCAGCGTCGCGTACGTCGTGCGCCGAACCTGGCCTACGACACCCCGATTGCTGCCGCTGACGGCCTGCGCACTGCAGACGACACCGACATGTTCAACGGCTCGCCAGATCGCTATGACTGGAAACTGGTCGGCAAGAAAGAAATCTACATTCCGTACAACAACTACAAGGTCAGCAGCCCCGACGTGAAATACGCCGACCTGCTGAAAGTAGGCCACCTGAACCCGGCTTACACCCGCTACGAACTGCACCGTGTGTGGGTTGTAGAAGGCACCTTGAAAGCCGGCGCTCGTCACATCTACTCCAAGCGCGTGCTGTTCCTCGACGAGGACAGCTGGCAAGCAGCGGAAGTGGACCAGTACGACGGCCGTGGCGAACTGTGGCGCGTGTCCCTGGCGTACCTGAAGAACTTCTACGAGCTGCCGACCACCTGGTCTGCACTGGACGTGTTCCACGACCTGCAAGCTCGTCGTTACCACGTACAGAACCTGGACAACGAAGAGCCGACCACCATCGACTTCAGCCAGCCGATTCCAGACGACGGCTACTTCAAGCCAGCCGCTCTGCGTCGTCGCGGTACTCGTTGAGTCGATGTTGATCGCGTAGGAGCGGCTTTAGCCGCGATGCCCTTAAAGTTAAAAGCATCGCGACTGAAGTCGCTCCTACAAAGATGAACAAACGCCGACGGTGACCGTAGGCAACGCAGCTCAGGTTGTGTAGTGTTCGGCAAAGGCCGCTACAGTCGTAGCGGCTTTTGTGCATCAGGAGTATCTATTCCGGTGCATCAGAGGTGCCTATAACGTGTCAATCACGCGGGTTTGCCTTAACAAAACATAACGTCACGTTGATTGTCAGACCTTTCGAAAGCTGGATAGGATAGGCGGCCTGCTAAAAGGCTGATGTCCCATAACAATAAAGGGGAAAGGTGTATGAGTGAGCCCGTCATGCGGCGCACCCAGTCTGGTGAAGTCAAGCAGTCCCGCACACCAGCGTTCCGCTTCCACTCGCCGCTGGCTAACGTGCTTTCGCTGTGTAGTGTGTTGTCCGTTCTGAGTTTTGTTGCGCCTGTGCAGGTGCAAGCGGCGACCGACGATTCGGCCACCGTTTACTCGATCCCGTCCGCCAAGGCAGTAGATGCTCTGTTGCTCGATATCGACAACGCCGGCAAGCGCCTGGTGGCTGTTGGTGATCGTGGCCACATCCTGTATTCCGACGATGAAGGCAAAACCTGGACCCAGGCCAAAGTGCCGACCCGGATGATGCTCACGGCGGTGGCGTTTGGTGACGACAAGCACGGTTGGGCGGTTGGCCACGATGCACTGATCCTTGCCACCACCGACGGTGGTAGCACCTGGACGCAGCAGTTCAGCGACCAGGAACGGGAGGAGGGCGCGCCTTTCCTCGACGTCTGGTTCAAAGACGATTCCACTGGTTTTGCCGTAGGTGCCTATGGCGCGCTGTTCGCCACCACCGACGGCGGCAAGACCTGGGAAGATGCTGGTGACCGTCTCGACAACCCCGACGGCTATCACCTCAATGCCATCACCGAAGTCAAAGGCTCCGGCCTGTTTGTAGTCGGTGAAATGGGCAGCATGTTCAGAAGCAGCGATGACGGCGAAACCTGGGAAACCATCAAGGGCCCGTACGAAGGTTCGCTGTTCGGCGTGCTGGGCACCAACCAGCCTGGCACCGTTCTGGCCTACGGCCTGCGCGGCAACCTGTTCCGCTCCACCGACTTCGGTACCACCTGGACGCCGATCAAGGTCAAGTCGCCTCGCGGCAAACTCGACTTCGGTCTGTCCGGCGGCGCAGTGCTCAAGGATGGCTCTGTGGTCATCGTCGGGCACGGCGGCAGCGTACTTAAAAGCACCGATAACGGCCTGACCTTCAGCCTGATCAACCGTCCTGATCGCCTGTCCTTGTCCAGCGTCACTGCGGACGACAAAGGTGACCTGGTTCTGGTCGGCCAAGGTGGCGTCCATGTCACTTCGCCTACCGGCGAAGACGCTAGCCCAAAACAATAAGCCGTGGCTTTGAGGTATGAGTACGATGAGTAACCATCATCAGGATAAGGGCTCCTTTCTCGAGCGCCTGATCTTCAACAACCGGCCGACAGTGATCCTTATCTGCCTGCTGGTCAGCGTGTTCCTGTTTTACCAAGCGTTGCAGGTGCGTCCTTCCACCAGCTTCGAAAAGATGATTCCGCTGCAGCATCCGTTTATTCAGAAGATGCTCGAGCACCGCAATGATCTGGCCAACCTGGGCAACACCGTGCGTATCTCGGTGGAAGCCAAAGATGGCGATATCTTCAGCAAGGAATACATGGAAACCCTGCGTCAGGTGAACGACGAGGTGTTCTACATTCCTGGCGTCGACCGTTCCGGTCTGAAGTCGCTGTGGAGCCCGAGCGTACGCTGGACCGAAGTGACCGAAGAAGGTTTTGCCGGCGGTGAAGTGATCCCGCAAACCTACGACGGCTCGCCCGACAGCCTCGACGAGCTGCGCAACAACGTGCTCAAGTCGGGTCAGATCGGCCGCTTGGTCTCCAACAACTTCAAATCGAGCATCGTCGATGTGCCGCTGCTGGAGTCCTACCCGGACCCGCAAGACCAGGGCACTCTGCTGAAACTCGACTACCGCCAGTTCTCCCACGAGCTGGAAGAGAAGATCCGCGACAAGTACGAAGCGCAGAACCCCAATGTGGAAATCCACATCGTTGGTTTCGCCAAGAAAGTCGGTGACCTGATCGATGGCCTGGTGATGGTTGTGGCGTTCTTCGCCATCGCTTTCCTGATCACCCTGGTGCTGCTGATGTGGTTCACCCGCTGCCTGCGCAGTACCGTTGCCGTGCTGTTCACCACTTTGGTGGCGGTGGTCTGGCAGTTGGGTCTGATGCACACCGTAGGTTTTGGTCTGGACCCGTACTCGATGCTGGTGCCGTTTCTGATCTTCGCCATCGGGATTTCCCACGGCGTACAGAAGATCAACGGTATCGCTCTGCAATCGAGTGAAGCGGACAACTCGCTGACCGCCGCACGCCTGACTTTCCGCCAACTGTTCCTGCCGGGTGCCATCGCGATTCTGGCCGACGCCGTGGGCTTTATCACCCTGTTGATCATCGACATCGGCGTGATCCGCGAGCTGGCCATTGGTGCGTCGATTGGTGTGGGCGTGATCGTGTTCACCAACCTGATCCTGCTGCCGGTTGCCATCTCCTATGTCGGCATCAGCAAGAGGGCTATCGAGCGCAGCAAGAAAGACGCGGTGCGTGAACATCCGTTCTGGCGCCTGCTGTCGAACTTCGCTCACCCAGTGGTGGCACCGATCTCGGTGGTTATCGCCCTGGCAGCCTTCGGTGGCGGCCTGTGGTACGGCCACGGCCTGAAAATCGGTGACCTCGATCAGGGTGCCCCGGAGCTGCGTCCGGACTCGCGCTACAACCAGGACAACGCCTTTATCATCAACAACTACTCGACCAGTTCGGACGTGTTGGTGGTGATGGTCAAGAGCAAGCCTGAAGGCTGTTCGATCCACGAAACCATGCAGCCCATTGATGAGCTGATGTGGACCATGAGCAACACCGAGGGCGTGCAATCGGCCATCTCCCTGGTCACTGTGTCCAAGCAGATGATCAAGGGCATGAACGAGGGCAACCTGAAGTGGGAAACCCTGTCGCGCAACAAAGACGTGCTGAACAACTCCATCGCCCGTGCTGATGGCCTGTTCAACAACGATTGCTCGCTGGCACCGGTGCTGGTGTTCCTCAACGACCACAAGGCCGAAACCCTCGACCGCGCGGTCAATGCGGTAAAAGCCTTCGCCAAGGACCACGACACCGAAGACCTGCAGTTCCTCCTCGCGGCCGGTAACGCCGGTATCGAAGCGGCCACCAACGAAGTGATCAAGCAGACCGAGTTCACCATTCTGATTCTGGTGTACATCTGCGTGGCCACCATGTGCATGATCACCTTCCGCTCGGTGGCAGCGACCCTGTGCATCGTGCTGCCGCTGATCCTCACCTCGGTGCTGGGTAACGCCCTGATGACCTTCCTGGGCATCGGCGTGAAGGTGGCAACCCTGCCGGTGATCGCGCTGGGGGTGGGTATCGGGGTCGACTACGGCATCTATATCTACAGCCGTCTGGAAAGCTTCCTGCGTGCCGGTATGCCACTGCAAGAGGCCTACTACCAGACCCTGAAGTCCACCGGTAAAGCGGTACTGTTCACCGGTCTGTGCCTGGCCATCGGCGTGTGCACCTGGATCTTCTCGGCGATCAAGTTCCAGGCCGACATGGGCCTGATGCTGACCTTTATGCTCCTCTGGAACATGTTCGGTGCCCTGTGGCTGCTGCCAGCGCTGGCACGCTTCCTGATCAAACCGGAGAAACTGGCCGGCAAGGTCGGCGGTTCGCTGCTCGCACACTAAGCCGCCACCGCAATAAAAAAACCGCAGCCTTGGCTGCGGTTTTTTTTGCGTTGGTTTTTGGTTTTTGGTTTTTGATTTTTGTGGGAGGGGCTTTAGCGGCGAGGGGGCTCGGTTATTCGGTTTTTGTCTGCATTCACGATTCTGAACGCTGGAATGACCGTAATCTTGGCAAAAACATCCGTCATCCCAGCGTAGGCTGGGATCCAGATTTTATGGAGCAAACGGTGGTGCCTGAACCCCCTCGATCACCAGCGGCCAATCACTCGGCGCGCGCTCCAACAACTGCGCCAGATGCTCCCATCGCCGGGGCCGTTCCCCAGCGCCGTTGTTGCGAAGGTTCCGTGATTTGCTGAAAACCCAGCTGACCCAGCCCCGAGTGGGGTAACCGCATCCCGTGCGCCTAGGCGAGCGCAGCGCAACCCATCAATTTGCGTGTCGATGGGTTGTGGCTTTGCCTCTACCCATCCGCCACGCCATCGCTGTGCTACACCTAATCCCTATGAGCAAGGAAGTTCGAATGCTCTTATCAACCAGGGATTGAAGCGATGCGCCAGAACCTGCCTGTTAGCCTGCGGGAAAGAACCTTTCCTGAGCATGAGCGCCTGATTTCCACCACTGACCTGCACAGTAAGATCACTTACTGCAACGACGCCTTCGTCGAGATCAGCGGCTTTACCCGCGAAGAATTGCTTGGCCAGCCGCATAACCTGGTGCGTCACCCGGATATGCCGCCGGCGGTGTTCGGCCATATGTGGGAAGTGCTCAAGCAGGGCAAGCCGTGGATGGGGCTGGTGAAAAATCGCTCGAAAAATGGCGATTTCTATTGGGTTAGTGCCTACGTCACCCCGGTGTATGAAAACGGCCAGATGGCCGGCTATGAGTCGGTGCGTTCTTTGCCCAGCCGCGTCCAGGTGGCCCGTGCCGAGGCGCTTTACGCCCGGCTGCGGGCCGGCAAGGCACCGGTGCCGGCAGTGCAAAACTGGACCCGCGATTTCGTCCAGTCCTGGCCGGTGATTCTTGCCGCCTTGCTGATTCTGCTCGGCGACTACCTGCTCGAAGGCTGGCTTCAGGCGTTTCAGGTGCTGTTTATCATGTTCTGGCTCGGCTCCTGGCAGCTGTATACCAAGCGCCGCAACGTGCGCAAAACCCTGGCTGAACATCCCAAGGCCTTTACCAGCGCGCTGGTGGCGCTGACCTATTCCGACAGCCGTGGTGCTCAGGGTTTGCTCGATATGGCGATGATCAGCGAAGAGGCGCGGCTACAAACGGCGCTGACGCGTCTGGAAGATGCCGGGGTGAACGTGAAGTTGCGCGCGGCCGAGTCATCGAAACTGTCCACCTCCAGCGCCGAGTTGTTGGAACAACAACGCAGCGAAACCGATCAGTCCGCCACTGCCATCAACCAGATGGCCGCGACTATTCAGGAAGTTGCCCACAACGTGGCCAGCACCGCCCATGCCGCTGAAGAAGCCGATCAGCTGGCGCAACAGGGGCGCGACCTGGCCAATGACAGCCTGGGCGCCATGCAGCATATGTCGGACGCCGTCACCGAAATCGGCCAGGCAGTGAAAGACCTGGCCGACTCAACCCAGTCGATTGGCAGCGTGGCGGATGTCATTACCTCGATTGCCGAGCAGACCAACTTACTAGCCTTGAACGCCGCCATTGAAGCCGCGCGGGCTGGCGAGCAGGGCCGCGGTTTTGCCGTGGTCGCCGACGAAGTGCGCTCGCTGGCCTCGCGCACCCGCGAATCCACCGAGCAGATTCACCAGATCATTTCCTCACTGCGCAGTGGCGCAGACCGTGCTGTGGCCACTGCCAGTAAGGGCGCAGATATTTCCCGCGAAAGCGTGCACAGCGTCGAGGCAGTGCGTCAGGCGTTGGACGGTATCAGTCAGGCGGTGACGCGCATCACCAGCATGAGCCAACAGATGGCCACCGCCTCCGAACAACAAAGCCATGTGGCCGAAGACATCAGCCAGCAGATCACCCGTATTGCCCAGCTTTCCGACCGCAGCGCCGGGCAGGCTCAGGAAGGTGTGGCGATCAGTCAGGACCTGGAGCGTATGGCCGAGTATCTGCATAGCCTCGCGGAGCGTTTCAATAAATAACCCTGTCCGCACTTAGTGGTAGGAGCGACCGGTCCGGCGCTCCGGTTGGCCGCGATTCTTCAGGGTTAAAAGCATCGCCGCTAACGCCGCTCCCACAGGCTGTTTATTACTGGCAGACTTGGCACCCCAAGGAGTGCCCATGTCCCGCCCGTTATGCTCACGTTGCTGCCGTCCGTTGAGTCATTGCCTGTGTGCGCTGATTCCCAGCCTCAACAGCCGGACCCGCGTGCTGATCCTGCAGCATCCCAGTGAAGTCAAACACGCCCTGAATACCGCACGGCTGGCGGCACTAGGCCTGGTCAATGCCGAGCTGTGCGTGGGCGAGCGGTTCGATGAGCTGGAGGGGCTATTGCAGCGGCCGGGTTACCGCAGCTGTCTGTTGTTTCCGGGGGAGGGCGCGACAGTGCTGGACTCGACACCAAGCGATTTGCCGCTGCAACTGGTGGTGCCCGACGGCACCTGGCGCAAGGCGAGCAAATTGCTGCATGTGAATCCGCTGTTGGCGGCGTTGCCACGGGTGAGCTTGCCGGCGGGTGGGAGGTCGCGCTACCGCTTGCGCAAGGCACCGATGGAGGGCGCGTTGTCGACCATCGAAGCGATTGTGCAGGCGCTGGAGATTGTCGAAGCGCCAAGCGCGTTCGGCGAGCTGTTGCGACCGTTCGAGGCGTTGATCGAGGGGCAGATCGAGGCGATGGGGGAGGAGGTGTTTACCCGCAATCACCTTCCCGATTTGTAGGCAGAGCGCAGCGAAGACCGGCAGAGGCAGGTGTTGGGCTTGGCTGCGCTTAACCCTGCCTACGCTCGTGCCGCCAGATACGTGGCGTAGTCCGGTACCCGATGCGCATGCTGCTGCGCCAGCAACGGGCTGCTCAACAGGTAGTCGGCGCTGCTTTCATTGCACGCCACTGGAATATTCCACACTGCCGCCACCCGTAGCAGGGCTTTGATGTCGGGGTCATGGGGCTGTTGTTCGAAGGGGTCCCAGAAGAACACCAGCATGTCCACACGGCGCTCGGCGATGCGTGCGCCGATCTGTTGGTCGCCGCCCAGCGGCCCGCTGATCATGCTTTCCACCGGCAGGTGCAGGCGGCGGGTCAGCAGCAGGCCGGTGGTGCCGGTGGCCAGCAGGTCGTGCTGGGCCAGACGCGGGCGCTGGCGTTCGCTCCAGTCGAGGAGAAATTCCTTGCAGTGGTCGTGCGCCACCAGGGCGATGCGTTTACGCGCTGGCAGTTGTGCAGTGGTGAAGGGCACGCGGCTCACGGCGCATCCCGCAGAGCCAATGCGTTATCCAGCATCCGATTGGAAAACCCCCACTCGTTGTCATACCAGGCCAATACCTTGAGCAGCTTGCCGCTGGTTTTCGTGTGGTTGGCGTCAAAGATGGAGGAGAGCGGGTTGTGGTTAAAGTCGTGGGACACCAGCGGCAGGGCGTTGTAGCCCAGAATCGGCAGCTGCTGACTGGCCGCCAGCATCAGCGCATTTACGCTTTCGGCGCTGACCGGCTGTTTTAGTTCTAGGGTTAAATCCACCAGCGACACATTGATCACCGGCACCCGCACCGCCATGCCGGTAAGCTTGCCGGCCAGTTCCGGCAGCACCAGGCCCACCGCTTCAGCGGCACCGGTCTTGGTCGGAATCATCGACTGAGTGGCCGAGCGGGCGCGGTAGGGGTCGCTGTGGTAAACGTCCGAGAGGTTCTGGTCGTTGGTGTAGGCGTGGATAGTGGTCATCAGACCGTTCTCGATGCCCAGTTCGCGGTGCAGAACCTGGGCAATCGGTGCCAGGCAGTTGGTGGTGCAGGAGGCGCTGGAGATGATCTGGTGCGACTGGCGCAGGATGTCGTGGTTGACGCCATAGACGATGGTGGCATCGGCACCTTTGGCCGGGGCCGAGATAATCACCTTGGAGGCACCGGCGGTTAAATGCGCCGCCGCTTTGTCGCGGTCGGTGAACAGGCCGGTGCATTCGAAGACGATATCGATCTGCTGCTCGCGCCAGGGCAATTCGGCCGGATTGCGGATGGCGGTTACGGCGATGCGGTCGCCGTTGACCAGCAGGGCGTCGGCTTGGGCTTCGACGCTGCCGTCAAAAATGCCATGCACGCTGTCGTACTTGAACAGGTGGGCATTGATGGCGCTGTCGCCCAGGTCATTGATCGCAACCACCTGCAGCTGCTGGCGGTAGTCCTGGGTATACAGGGCGCGCAGAATGTTGCGGCCGATGCGGCCGAAGCCGTTGATTGCGATACGCAGTGTCATGGAATCACCGAATCTTGTTTTTTGTTGTTGGAATTACAAGATTATGCTCGGTAATATAAAAAACCAAGCCAATATCCCAACGAAATTTTGTTTTATATAAAAATTTAGCCTGTGTGGAGCTGATGATATGCATCCCCGTGTCGTAGAAGTTACAGAGCGTTTGATAGCCCGCAGCCGCGCCACCCGTGAGCATTATCTGAAGATGATTCACGCGGCCGCCGAGGACGGCCCGGCCCGCGCCAAGCATCAATGCGCGAACTTCGCCCATGGCGTGGCGGCCTGCAGCGGTGAAGACAAGCAGCGCCTGCGGCTGATGGATTCGGCCAACGTGGCGATTATTTCCGCCTACAACGACATGCTTTCCGCCCACCAGCCCTACGAACATTACCCCGAGCAAATCAAACAGGCCCTGCGCGATATCGGCTCGGTCGGCCAGTTTGCCGGCGGGGTTCCGGCCATGTGCGATGGCGTCACCCAGGGCGAGCCGGGCATGGAAATCGGTATCGCCAGCCGTGAAACCATCGCCATGGCCACTGCCGTGGCGCTGTCCCACAATATGTTCGACGCCGCGTTATGCCTGGGTATCTGCGACAAGATCGTGCCCGGCCTGATGATGGGCGCGCTGCGCTTTGGCCACCTGCCGATTCTGTTCGTGCCGGGCGGGCCGATGACCACTGGCTCCTCCAACAAGGAAAAAGCCGAAGTCCGCCAGCGCTACGCCGAAGGCAAAGCCAGTCGCGACGAGCTGCTGGAATCGGAAATGAAGGCCTACCACGGCCCCGGTACCTGCACCTTCTACGGCACCGCCAACACCAACCAGTTGCTGATGGAAGTGATGGGCTTGCACTTGCCTGGCGCGTCGTTCGTTAACCCCTACACTCCGCTGCGTGATGCGCTAACCCGCGAAGCGGCGCAGCAAGTCACCCGTCTGACCGCGCAATCGGGCAACCGCGTCATGCTCGGTGAGCTGGTCGACGAGAAGGTATTGGTCAACTCCATCGTCGCGCTGCACGCCACCGGTGGCTCCAGCAACCACACCCTGCACATGCCCGCCATTGCCCGCTCGGCCGGCATTCTGCTGACCTGGCAGGACATGGCCGACCTCTCGGAAGTGGTGCCGACCATGGCCCACGTCTACCCCAACGGTAAATCCGATATCAATCATTTCCAGGCCGCTGGCGGCATGGCCTTTCTGATTCGCGAGCTGCTCGATGGCGGCCTGCTGCACGAAGACGTGCACACCGTGGTCGGCAAAGGCCTGCGCCGTTACACCCAGGAGCCTTTCCTGCAGGAGGGCAAACTGGTTTGGCGTGAAGGCCCGAGCAAGAGCCTGGACGAAAGCATTCTGCGCCCGCTCTCCAACCCGTTCTCGCCCGAAGGCGGCCTGCGGGTTATGGACGGCAACCTCGGCCGTGGCGTGATGAAAGTGTCTGCCGTGGCGCTGGAACACCAGATTGTCGAAGCCCCGGCGCGGGTGTTCCACGACCAGCAAGAACTCGCCGATGCCTTCCAGGCCGGCGAGCTGGAGCGCGATTTTGTCGCCGTGGTGCGCTTCCAGGGCCCGCGCAGCAACGGCATGCCCGAGCTGCACAAGATGACGCCGTTCCTCGGCGTGTTGCAGGACCGTGGCTTCAAAGTGGCGCTGGTTACCGATGGCCGGATGTCGGGGGCCTCGGGTAAGATCCCGGCCGCCATTCACGTCTGCCCGGAAGCCTTCGATGGCGGCCCGCTGGCCCGCATCCGTGATGGCGACATCGTGCGGGTTGATGGAACCAAGGGTGAGCTGCGGGTTCTGGTGGATGCAGCGGAATTGGCCAAGCGCCCCAATGCTGAAGGTCTTCCCGTTGCCTTCGGTACCGGACGTGAATTGTTTGCCTTTATGCGCGCCGCGTTCAGCACCGCAGAGCAGGGTGCCAGTGCCTTTACTACCAGTTTGGAAGGATTGAAATGAAGTTAGCTCTGGTCGGCGATATCGGCGGCACCAATGCACGCTTCGCGCTGTGGCGCGACAACCAGTTGGAGTCGGTGCAAGTGCTGGCCACCGCGGATTATCCCGGCGTCGAGCAGGCCATCAGCGCCTACCTGGAAGGCCTCGGCCTGGCGGTCGGTGCCGTGCACGCGGTGTGCCTGGCCTGTGCCGGGCCGGTCAGCGGTGATCTGTTTGTGTTCACCAACAACCACTGGCGCCTCAGTCGCTCGGCGTTTTGCCGCGACCTGCAGGTGGAAGAACTGCTGCTGATCAACGACTTTTCCGCCATGGCCCTGGGCATGACCCGTCTGCAGGACCACGAGCGCGTGCAAGTCTGCCCGGGCGTTGCCGAAGCGGATCGTCCGGCGGTGGTGGTCGGCCCTGGCACTGGTCTGGGGGTTGGCACCTTGATTGGTTCTGCCGAACACGGTTGGCAAGCCCTGCCGGGCGAGGGCGGCCACGTCGACCTGCCGATTGGTACGCCGCGCGAAGCGCAGCTGTGGCAAGAGTTGTATCGCCTCAATGGCCATATGCGCGCCGAAGACGTGCTGAGCGGCGGCGGCTTGCTGCTGCTCTATCGCGCCCTGTGTGCGCTGGACGGCCATGGCGAAACCTTCAAGTCGCCGGCGCAAATTACCGCAGCGGCATTGGAAGGTGACGCAGTCGCCGCTGCCGTGATCGAGCAATTCTCCTGCTGGCTGGGCCGGGTGGCCGGCAACAACGTACTGAGCCTGGGCGGGCGCGGTGGCGTGTACATAGTCGGTGGCATCGTGCCGCGTTTTACCGAGCTATTCTTGCGCAGCGGTTTTGCCAAGAGCTTTGCTGCCAAAGGGCCAATGAGCAAATACATGGTCGATGTGCCGGTGTGGCTGGTGACCGCCGAGTACCCCGGTTTGATGGGGGCCGGTGTGGCCTTGCAGCAACTCCTTGAACAGCGTCAGCTCACTGAGGGCGCGTAACCGTTAGAATCGCCGGCTGAACCAGTTGGCAGGCCATACATCCAAGTGCCCTTTACGACAAAAACTATAAGGAAGGCCCCTTGAGCCAGACCGGAAAATCCATCTTGCTGGTGGATGACGATCAGGAAATTCGTGAGCTGCTGGAAGCCTATCTGAGCCGGGCCGGCTTTCAGGTGCGCACTGTGGCTGACGGCACCGGTTTTCGCGCCGCCCTTGGCGAGGAAAGCGCCGACCTGCTGATTCTTGATGTGATGCTGCCCGACGAAGATGGCTTCAGCCTTTGCCGTTGGGTGCGCCAACACCCGCGCCTGGCTCAGGTGCCGATCATCATGCTGACGGCCAGTTCCGACGAAGCCGATCGGGTGATCGGTCTGGAGCTGGGCGCTGACGACTACCTGGGTAAACCCTTCAGCCCGCGCGAACTGCAAGCGCGGATCAAGGCCCTGTTGCGGCGCGCCCAGTTCGGCCAGGAACGCAGCCGCGTGGAAGTGCTGGCCTTCGATGAGTGGCGGCTGGATATGGTCAGCCACCGCCTGTTTCACCTCGATGGCGAAGAGGTGTTTCTATCCGGTGCCGACTTTGCCTTGCTCAAACTCTTCCTCGATCACCCTCAGCAGATTCTCGACCGCGACACCATCGGCAACGCCACCCGTGGCCGCGAGCCGATGCCGCTTGATCGCATCGTCGACATGGCCGTCAGCCGCCTGCGTCAACGCCTGCGGGACACCGGCAAGGCGCCGCGGCTGATCCGCACCGTGCGCGGCTCGGGCTATCTGCTGGCGGCCCAGGTGACCCCGCACAATGCTGCCTAGCGCTCCAGTCGCGCCGAAACCCTGGTACCAGCGCTGGTTCGGCTGGGTGCCGGTGCCGCGTTCATTGCTCGGCCGCATGTTGCTGCTGACCCTGCTCTCGGTGCTGATGGCCCAGGGCCTGTCCAGCGTGATCTGGCTGTCGCAACTGCGTGCCACGCAACTGGAAGGCCTGGTCACCAGCGCCCGCAGCCTGGCCCATTCGATGTCCGCCAGCGTCAGCTATCTGCGCTCCTTGCCACTGGCCTACCGGCCGCTGGTGCTCGACCAGTTGCGCAGCATGGGCGGCACCCGCTTTGTCGTCACCCTCAACGACAAACCCCTGGATATGCAGGTGCTGCCGCCCACCCCACGGAAAACCGCGGTGCTGGACTCGGTGCATGAAGTGCTGCGTGAAGCCATGGGCAATGACGTCGATATTCTGGTGACCTTCGTCAGCCCCGATGACCTGCGCATCTTCAACGGCGGCCTGAAACTCGACGAACTGCCGCGTTCCTGGGCGCACTACGCGCTGACCCTGGAGCCGGTCAAGCCGCCGGTACTAGTGACGCAAATCCAGATGGCGCCCGGTGAGTGGCTGTACATCGCCTCGCTGTTGCCCGAGCCCTACACCAGCCTGGAAGAAGAGGGGCTGCCGGCGCAGCAGGTGTGGTTCATCATCCTCACCAGCAGCTTTCTGCTGTCGTTTATCGGCGTGCTGGTGCACTGGCAAAGCCGGCCGCTCAAACGCCTGGCGCGGGCGGCGCGGGACATGTCCCTAGGCGCCGCTGAAGTGCGCCCGGTGGCCGAAGGCGGCGGTAGCGAAGTAGTGGAAGTGGGCCGCGCCTTCAACGCCATGCGCGAACGCATCAGTCGGTACCTGATTGAGCGCAGCCAGCTGTTTAGCGCCATCTCCCACGACCTGCGCACACCCATTACCCGCCTGCGTCTGCGGGTAGAGTTGCTCGACGACGAAAAGGTACAAGGCAAATTCAGCCGCGACCTCGACGACCTGGAAATGCTGGTCAAAGGCGCGCTGCAATGCGTCAAGGACACCGACATTCACGAGAATATCGAGCCGGTGGACCTCAATCTGGCGCTCGATTGCCTGATCGAACCCTACCTGCCGCCGCAGGGTAATGGACGGGTCAGCCTGCATGGTCGGGCAATGTCTGCCTATGCCGGCAAGCCGCTGGCCTTGCGCCGGTGCATGGGCAATTTGATCGACAACGCCTTGAAGTACGGCACGCGGGCGCATCTGCATATCGAAGATAACGACAGTGCTTTTATTCTGCATGTCGATGACGAAGGGCCGGGGGTGCCGGAGCAGCGCTTGGAGCAGGTGTTTGAACCGCATTTTCGCTTGTCGGGCAAGCAACAGGGGTACGGCTTGGGCCTCGGCATCGCCCGCAATATCGCCCATAGCCATGGCGGCGAAGTGACCCTGCAAAACCTGCGTGAAGGCGGATTGCGGGTCACCCTCTACCTGCCACGGTTCTCCGACTGACGTTTTTCTGGATGGCTATCGGTTAGCGGTGTGCTTCTTTTCAAAAGCCATGGTGAGCCGTGGTGCTCTTGATTTGTCTTTTCCAGGGATCGCGGCTGAAGCCGCTCCTTCAAACAACTCGTTCCCTGTGGGAGGCTTCTGATCTGGCTGTTGATCTTGATCCACTCGGCCCAATTACCGCAGGCCAAGGTTGGCGCAAGTGCTTTGGCTACTTTGCCGTGGCAGGCATTCCGATGACCGACAACAGAAGCTCGCGCCTAAGGCGCGAAACAGATCGCTCAGCGCAAGCGGTAACGAAAACCACCGCTTACCTAAAGCGTCCAGCAACCGCTCTACCCCGGGGCATTGTCACAGCCCTGTGACACTTTTCTCTGCACTGTTTCCGGCAATCCCACTCAGACGCTGGGTAGAATTCGGGCACCCGATAAAATCAAGAATCTGCACAGGACACCCCCATGACCAGCGACAGCAACGACGCGCATTTTGCCAGTTGGCTCCACGCTCCAGCTCACCACCTCTGGCTGCAAACCGAAGGCCTGCGCCTGCTTGCTTTCGCCAAGGGGTCAAAGGTCGAGCAGGGCTTTGCCAATCTCGATGCTCAGGGCTGTCTGCCGGCCGATGCCGTCGCCGAAACGATGAACACCACGCGCATGACCCACAGTTTTGCCATGGCCCATGTGCAAGGTATCCCCGGTTGCCTGGAGCTGGTCGAGCACGGCGTTGCCGCCTTGCTGGGGCCGTTGCGGGACGCCGAGTTCGGTGGCTGGTACGCCCAGGCCGAGCACCGCGATGGCAATACCGGCAAGGCCGCCTATCTGCATGCGTTTGTTGCTCTGGCCGCGAGCTCAGCAGTGCAGGCCGGCGCGGCCGGTGCGCAGGAGTTGTTAGCCCAGGCCGTGCAGATTATTGAAGAGCATTTCTGGAGCGACGAGGAGGGTGCCCTGCGCGAATCCTTCGCTCGTGATTGGACGCATGAAGAAGCCTATCGCGGTGCCAACAGCAATATGCACGGCACCGAGGCCTTTCTCGCCCTGGCTGATGCCACCGGTGACAGCCGTTGGCTGGAGCGCGCGCTGGAGATTGTCGAGCGCCTGATTCATGGGCATGCCGCCGACAATGGGTTTGCTGTGATCGAGCATTTCGACCGCCACTGGCAGCCGCAGCTGGAGTACAACGTCGACAACCCGGCCGACGGTTTCCGTCCTTATGGCACCACCCCGGGTCATGCCTTTGAGTGGGCGCGGCTGGTGTTGCATCTGGAAGCCGCTTTGCAGCGTGCCAGCTATGCGGCACCGGACTGGCTGCTGCATGACGCCGTCGGCCTGTTCGACGGTGCCTGCCGTTACGCCTGGAATGTCGATGGTGCGCCGGGGCTGGTCTATACCCTCGACTGGCAGAACCAGCCGGTGGTGCGCCCACGGCTGCATTGGGTGCATGCCGAGGCGACTGCCACCGCCGCGGCCTTGCTCAAGCGCACGGGCGAGCAGCGTTATGAAGTGTGGTACCGGCGCTTCTGGGATTTTATCGAGCGCCATTTCATCGACCGCGAGCAGGGCAGCTGGCATCACGAGCTGGATACCGGCAATAAACCCGCGGCCACCATCTGGGCCGGCAAGCCCGATCTGTACCACGCGTATCAGGCCGTCTGCCTGCCGCAAGTGCCCTTGGCACCTAGCCTGACGGCTGCGCTTGGCGAACTTTGTACAACGTCCCCGGCTATGTAACCGGCTGGTGACATTAACGCATCCCTTCGTTACCTCAGGAGCTGGACTGCATGATTAGAATCCATCGCAACGCAAGCTTCCGACTTGCCTGTATAACAACAAGAAGGTACTTCAGATGAACGCGATCAACCGACTCGCTGCTGTTATTTCCCTCGCCTCGTTATTCCCCCTCAGCGCCCTTGCCGCCGATACCTCTGCAGAGTCCAAAGGCACTGTAGAAGTAGTGCATTGGTGGACTTCCGGTGGTGAAGCCAAAGCCATCGACGTGCTGCGCAAGCTGGTGGAAAAAGACGGCTACACCTGGAAAGACAGCGCCGTGGCCGGCGGTGGTGGTGCTGCTGCCATGACCGTACTGAAAACCCGCGCCGTTTCCGGCAACCCGCCATCGGCCGCACAGATCAAAGGCCCCGACCTGCAGGACTGGGGTGCCCTCGGTTTGCTGACCGATCTGGACGATGTGTCCAAGACCAATAACTGGGACAAGCTGCTGTCCAAAACCGTCGCCAACACCATGAAGTACGACGGTCACTACGTCGCCGTACCGGTGAACATTCACCGCGTGAACTGGCTGTGGATCAACCCCGTAGCAATGAAAAAGGCCGGCATCGACAAGGCACCGGCCACCCTCGACGAACTGTTCGCCGCTGCTGAAAAATTCAAGGCAGCCGGCCTGATTCCGCTGGCTCACGGCGGTCAGCCATGGCAGGACAGCACCGTATTCGAAGACCTGGTGCTGAGCATCATGGGTGCCGACGGCTACACCAAGGCCTTTATCGAGCAGGATGAAGCCACACTCACCAGCGCGAAAATGACCGAAGTGTTCAAGGCCCTGAAAAAACTCCAGGGCTACATGGACCCGGATGGCACTGGCCAGGACTGGAACCTGGAAGCGGCCAAAGTGATCAACGGCAAAGCCGGTATGCAGATCATGGGTGACTGGGCGAAGAGCGAGTGGAGCGCGGCAGGCAAGAAAGCCGGCAGCGACTTCGAGTGCGTACCGTTCCCGGGTACCCAGGGCAGCTTCACCTACAACATCGACTCGCTGGCCATGTTCAAGCTCTCGGCGAAGAACAACACGCCGGGCAATATCGCCGCGCAGAACGAAGTGGCGAAGATCATCCTCGAGCCCGAGTTCCAGTACGTGTTCAACCAGAACAAGGGTTCTATCCCGGTGCGTGATGACCTGGACATGACCAAGTTCGACAGCTGTGGTCAAGCCGCTATGGCTGACTTCAAGGCCGCCGACAAGGCCGGCACCCTGAAGCCAAGCATGGCCCACAACATGGCGACGTCCCTGGCGGTACAAGGGGCTATCTTCGATGTGGTGACCAACTTCATGAGCGACAAGAACGCCGATCCGGCCAAGGCCGGTGCGCAGATGGCTTCGGCTATCAAAGCGGCTCTGTAAGGCGCGCTTTTGCAACAGCAGGCCGCCGGTTCGCCGGCGGCCTTTTACAACACTCAAACCCTGCCAACGACAGCGGCCCCCGCAGCTGTCGTTGGGAGCGTTTGCACCGATTTTCTCTATGATGGGTTTTGCCGATGAGCACCGTGGCGGTATTTAACAAGGCCTCACCGTTCGACGCACTGCAGCGCTGGCTACCGAAGCTGGTGGTTGCGCCGAGCATGTTGCTGATTCTGGTGGGCTTCTACGGATACATCCTCTGGACGTTCATTCTGTCCTTTACCAATTCGAGCTTTATGCCGAGCTACAAGTGGGTCGGCGTACAGCAATACGTGCGTCTGCTGGATAACGATCGCTGGTGGGTGGCGAGCAAGAACCTGGTGATGTTTGGTGGCCTGTTTATCGGCATCAGCCTGGTGCTCGGGGTGTTTCTGGCGGTGCTGCTGGATCAGCGCATTCGCAAGGAAGGCTTTATCCGCACCGTCTACCTGTACCCGATGGCGCTGTCGATGATCGTCACCGGTACTGCCTGGAAGTGGCTGCTCAACCCGGGCCTGGGCCTGGACAAGATGCTGCGTGACTGGGGCTGGGAAGGCTTCCGCCTGGACTGGCTGGTGGATCAGGAGCGCGTGGTGTATTGCCTGGTGATCGCTGCCGTATGGCAGGCCTCGGGGTTTGTCATGGCGATGTTTCTGGCCGGGCTGCGTGGCGTCGATCAGTCGATCATTCGTGCCGCTCAGGTGGATGGCGCGAGCTTGCCGACCATCTACCTGCGCATCGTGCTGCCAAGCCTGCGTCCGGTGTTTTTCAGCGCCTTTATGATCCTCGCGCATATCTCGATCAAGAGCTTCGACCTGGTGGCCGCAATGACCGCCGGCGGCCCCGGCTACTCCTCCGATCTGCCGGCGATGTTTATGTATTCCTTCACTTTCAGCCGCGGCCAGATGGGCATCGGTTCAGCCAGCGCCATGCTGATGCTGGGCGCGATCCTGACCATTCTGGTGCCGTACCTGTATTCCGAGCTGCGGAACAAACGCCATGACTGATTCGATTGCTGTAACGCCAATGGCCCGCCCGTTCGCCAAGACTTCCTTCAGCTTCAGCCGGGTGGCGATCTACGTCACCCTGTTCGGTGCGGCGGCGGTGTACCTGATTCCGCTGGTGGTGATGCTGCTGACCAGCTTCAAAAGCCCCGACGATATCCGCACCGGCAACCTGCTGAGCTGGCCGCAAGTGGTCGATGGCATCGGCTGGATCAAGGCCTGGGACATCGTTGGCGGCTACTTCTGGAACTCGGTGAAGATCACCGTGCCAGCGGTGCTGATCTCCACCTTTATCGGGGCCATGAACGGCTACGTGCTGTCGATGTGGCGCTTCCGTGGCTCGCAACTGTTCTTCGGTCTGCTGCTGTTCGGCTGCTTCCTGCCGTTCCAGACCGTGCTGCTGCCGGCCTCGTTCACCCTCGGCAAGTTCGGCCTGGCCAACACCACCGCGGGCCTGGTGCTGATCCATGTGGTCTACGGCATGGCCTTTACCACGCTGTTCTTCCGTAACTACTACGTGGCGATTCCGGATGCCCTGGTGAAAGCGGCGCGTCTCGACGGTGCCGGCTTCTTCACCATCTTCGGGCGGATTCTGCTGCCGATGTCGGTGCCGATCATCATGGTCTGCCTGATCTGGCAATTCACCCAGATCTGGAACGACTTCCTCTTTGGTGTGGTGTTCGCCAGTGGCGACGCACAACCGATCACGGTGGCCCTCAACAACCTGGTGAACACCAGCACCGGGGCCAAGGAATACAACGTAGACATGGCGGCGGCGATGATCGCCGGCCTGCCAACGCTGTTGGTCTACATCGTCGCGGGCAAGTATTTCCTGCGTGGGCTCACGGCCGGCGCGGTCAAGGGGTAAAGCATGGCAACTCTAGAACTCAAGAACGTCAAAAAGACCTACGGCAGCGGCCTGCCGGACACCCTCAAAGACATCGAACTGAAGATCGAGTCTGGCGAGTTTCTGATTCTGGTCGGGCCATCGGGCTGCGGTAAATCGACCCTGATGAACTGCATCGCCGGCCTGGAAAACATCACCGGTGGCGAGATTCTGGTGGACGGTGCCGACATCAGCGGCATGAGCCCGAAAGACCGTGACATCGCCATGGTGTTTCAGAGCTACGCCCTGTATCCGACCATGAACGTACGCGAGAACATCGCCTTCGGTTTGAAGATGCGCAAGATGAGCCCGGCGGCCATCGAAGAAGAAGTGTCGCGCGTTGCCAAGCTGCTGCAGATTGAACACCTGCTGACGCGCAAGCCCGGGCAACTGTCCGGTGGTCAGCAACAGCGCGTGGCCATGGGCCGGGCCCTGGCGCGGCGGCCGAAGATCTACCTGTTCGACGAACCACTGTCGAACCTCGACGCCAAGCTGCGCGTAGAGATGCGTACCGAAATCAAGCTGATGCACCAGCGCCTGAAAACTACCACCGTCTACGTCACCCACGACCAGATCGAAGCCATGACCCTGGGCGATAAAGTGGCGGTGATGAAGGACGGCATCGTCCAGCAGTTCGGCACGCCGCAGCAGATCTACAACGACCCGGCCAACCTGTTTGTCGCCAGCTTTATTGGCTCGCCGCCGATGAACTTTATTCCCCTGCGTCTGCAGCGCCGTGACGGCCGTCTGCTGGCCTTGCTGGATTCCGGCCAGGCGCGCTGCGAGCTGCCGCTGGCGATGCAGGACGAAGGCCTGGAAAACCGCGAAGTGATCCTCGGCATCCGCCCTGAGCAGATCAGCCTGGCCAGCGCCGGCTCGAATCTGCCGAGCATTCTCACCGAAGTGGAAGTGATCGAGCCCACCGGCCCGGACACCCTGGTGTTCGTCAACCTCAACCAGACCAAGGTCTGCTGCCGTCTGGCACCGGATATGGCACCGAAAGTCGGCGAAACCCTGGAACTGCAATTCGATCCTGACAAGGTGCTGCTCTTCGACGCCCAAAGCGGAGAGCGCCTGGGGCTGTTGGGAAAGTCGCAGCCTGCTGAGAAAGCAGGCCGCGTAACGCGTTTGATCCCGCGCTAAGGCGTGGGAGTGAGACCGGGTTTGCGTGGTTTTCAGCTGTGGTGCGCGGTTCCTTTGGCTAGCGCCCCGGCTGTTTTTTTACTCGCAAGGAAGTAGCCCGGGGGAGGGGATGGATAAGTACCTCTGTCGCAAGGCAGGGCGATTTACGCGGCCGCAAGGCCGCTCAGATCAGCGCGGGATGGGCACTGATTTTCGTGCGCTCCCGTCTGGGTGTTATCCGAAGCGCAACAACAATAAAAATGAGTGGAGTGGATATGAACACAATGAAGAAAGGCCTCTGGGCACTGCCGTGCGCCCTGGCAATGTTTCCCTGGTCTGCCCAGGCGCTGGAATTCAGCGGTTACACCCGTAACGGCATGGGTACCTCGGTAAACAGCTCCGGCCAGCAATGCTTCCAGTTGCAAGGTGCCAAATCCAAATACCGACTTGGTAACGAATGCGAGCAGTACACCGAGCTCGATCTGCGCCAGGACCTGTTCAAGCTCGACGATGGCTCGGTACTGAGCGTCGAGGGCATGGCCCAGCTCTACAACCAATACGACAAGACCCCCAAATACACCGGCGACTATGGCTTCGCGCGGATGAACCAGATGTACGCCGAGTGGAGCAATATGCCCGCGCTCAATGGCGGTTCGTTCTGGGCGGGGCGTCGTTTCTACAAACGTAACGACATCCATATCTCCGACTTCTTCTACTGGAACCAAAGCGCCACCGGTTTCGGTCTGGACGAAGTGCAGATGGGTGACCTGAAGTACAGCTACGTGTTCTCGCGTAAAGACAACTACGACCAGGAACCGTACATCAACCGTCATGACTTCAACGTCGACGGCTTCAACACCAACACCAACGGCACTCTGCAGCTTGGCGTCAGCTATATCGACAAGCCCGACAGCACCGATGCCCATAGCGGTTACTCCTTCGCCGTGCAGCACAAGCAGAAAGAGTTCCTCGGTGGCGTCAACACCATGGCCTTCCAATACGGTGTAGGCCCGGGTACCGCGCTGGGTTACACCGGCGACCCAACCCTCGACGACAGTGCCAAAACCTGGCGTTTGGTGGAGTTCTTTGACTGGCAGGTGACCAAGCACTTCGGTGGCCAGTTCGAGGCGGTCTACGAACACAACAAGCTGGAAAGTGGCAACGAGCAGAACTGGATGTCGGTGGGCGTGCGCCCGGTTTACGCGATTACCGACACCATCAAGCTGATCACCGAAATCGGTCATGACCAAGTGGAAGCCGAAGGCGGCACCCGCAAGATGACCAAGTTCACCGTTGCCCCGGCGTGGTCGCCAATGGGCCCTGGTTTCACTACCCGTCCTGAGGTGCGTCTGTACTACACCTATGCGCAGTGGAACGAAGCCGCACAACGTTCGGCCAACCTGCTCGCTGCAGGCTCGGCGCTGTCCGACACCGGTGCCTTCGGCAGCGATCTGCACGGCTCCAACTTTGGTGTGCAAGTCGAGTACTGGTGGAAGTAATGCCTGAGCGCGGTCGATGAGTCGTAGAACAGCAAAGCCCATCGTGCCGCGCCCGGAACTTGTAGCTGCCAGCGAGCAGATGCGTGTGGAGGAGAACCCTCTGAGCGCGCTGCTGGCTGGAGCTGGCAAGCCCCTTTTCAGTTGGACGCGCCATCAGGAGCGCGACCTCTTTTTAATCAGCCACCCGACCTGCGAAGCGGTGTTCAGCCGCCAGGGCGGGCAGCTGCTGCATTTCCAGCCCAAGGGCCAACGGCCTTGGCTCTGGTGCGCCGCGCGCTGGCCCCGGCATGGTGCCATTCGTGGCGGCGTACCGGTGTGCTGGCCGTGGTTTAGCCGTCACCCCACCGAAAGCGGTTGGCCGTCCCACGGCTGGGCGCGCCTCAGTGATTGGGAGCTGCTCAGCCATGAAGCGGACGCCAATGGCGTGCGCCTGCATTGGCGGCTGGATTTATGTGAGTGGCAGGTAGACCTGTTTGCCGAATTGGGCTCCGAGCTGAAGCTGCGCTTGGTCACCCAGCATCAGGACAGTGAGCCGTGCCAGCTCAGCCACGCCTTGCATGGCTATTGGCGGGTCGGCGATATGGCCCAGGTGGGCTTGCGCGGCCTGGAACAGGCCGATGGCTATGACCTGGTGGCTCGCGCCGATTTCCCGGCCGGTGCCGAGTTGCGTTTTGATAACGGCTGTCACCGGGTTTACCGGCAAGCGGGGCGGGTGGAGCTGGAAGACCAGCTCTGGCGTCGGCGTTTGCAGATCGATACCACAGGTGGTGCCAATACGGTGGTCTGGCACCCAGGTTCCAGGCCGTTGGCCGATGTCGGCTGGCATGAAGCGCTGGGGTTTGTCTCGGTGCAGGCGGCGAGTTGCCGGGAAGATAGCGTGACCATCGGGCCAGGAGAGACCGCTGCGCTGAATTTGCACGCGCGGCTTTTGTGAACACTTGAAAGCATCGCGGCTAAAGCCGCTCCTACGGATTGTGGGTTCCTGTAGGGGCGGCTTTAGCCGCGATTGAGGCAAACGCCAATCCTGGATTTACCTAGCCCGGATCGTCTTCGTTGGGATACCGGCTGGCATTCAGGCTCTCTTTGATCTTGCGCAGATGCGGCTGGAAATCCACCCCGCGGCGCAACGTAACGCCGGTCGCCAGCACGTCCAGCACGGTGAGCTGGATGATGCGCGAGGTCATCGGCATATAGATGTCGGTGTCCTCGGGCAGGGGTATATCCAGGCTCAGGGTGCTGGTCTTGGCCAGCGGCGAGTTGGCGGCGGTCAGGCTAAGCACCGAGGCACCGTTTTCCCGCGCCACGCGCGCCACTTCCACCAGCTCGCGGGTGCGGCCGGTGTAGGAAATGATCACGAACAGATCGCCGGTATGCGCCACCGAGGCCAGCATGCGCTGCATCAGTACGTCGGCATGGGCGGTCACCGCCAGGTTGAAGCGAAAGAATTTGTGCTGGGCGTCCAGGGCTACCGAGGCCGAGGCCCCCAGGCCGAAGAAGTTGATTTGCCGGGCCTGGATCAACAGGTCGACGGCGCGGCTGATTTTCAGCGGGTCCAGCGCGCGGCAGGCGCTGTCCAGAGAGGCGATGGCGCTGCCGAAGATTTTCTGCGTATAGGCCTCGGGCACATCGTCGGCTTCCACTGCGCGGCTTACATAAGCAGCGCCGCTGGCCAGGCTCTGGGCCAGCTGCATTTTCAGTTCGGGGTAACCGCTGACGCCAAACGAGCGGCAGAAACGGTTTACGGTGGGTTCGCTGACCTGCGCTTCCTGGGCCAAGGTGGCGATGCTGAAACGGGTGGCCTGTTGCGGGCTGCGCAGAATGGCCTCGGCCACCTTGCGCTCGGCTTTATTCAGTTCGCTGAGCCGGCTCTGGATCTGCTCCAACAGGTTACGCACGCGTTCCATCTGGTTTCCTCGGTGATTGCCAGCCAATGCCGCCGTTGCGCTTGAGGCGCGGGCAGGGCGGCCTATCCTAACTGTGGGGCCGGGCAAACGGCCACTGCCGACAGTGATTACTGCGAAATGTTGTTTTGTTTACAACATTTAAGCTTGATTTAGTCCGGTTAACGCGGTATTTCTTCCAATACTTGATAAAAGAACAAATATCATGCCCGTGATCACTGCAAAACCCTGCACCCTTATCCTGTTTGGCGCCCTTGGCGATCTGGCGCTGCGCAAACTTTTTCCTGCCCTGTATCAGCTCGACCGCGCCGGTCTGTTGCACGCCGATACGCGTATCGTCTGCCTCGCCCGCGACCAGGGTGAACCCAGCACGCACCTGACGTTTATCGATGACTGGATGCACCGCTATATCCCGGTGATGGACCTGGATGGCGAAGTGCTCCAGCGTTTCCGCCAGCGCCTGAGCTATATCAGCATGGAGTTCGCCAAGGCCGAGGATTACGCCGCGCTGGTGGCCGAGGTGGGCGATGCCGACACCCTGATCGCCTATTTCGCCACCCCGGCGTTCGTCTATGGCCCGATCTGCGCCAACCTGGCGGCCTGCGGCCTGGCCGAGAAAACCCGCGTGGTGCTGGAAAAACCCATCGGCCACGACCTGCAGTCGTCGCGCACCATTAACGACGCCGTAGCCGCGCATTTCCCCGAATCGCAGATCTACCGGATCGACCATTACCTGGGCAAAGAGACGGTACAGAACCTGATCGCCCTGCGTTTCGCCAACAGCCTGTTCGAAACCCAGTGGAACCAACACCATATCTCCCATGTGGAAATCACCGTGGCCGAAGTGGTGGGCATCGAAGGGCGCTGGGGCTATTTCGATCAGGCCGGGCAACTGCGCGACATGATCCAGAACCACCTGTTGCAGCTGCTGTGCCTGATCGCCATGGACCCGCCCAGCGACCTGTCCGCCGACAGCATCCGCGATGAGAAAGTGAAGGTGCTCAAGGCACTGGCACCGATCACCCCGGAACACATGAGCCGTGAGGTGGTGCGTGGCCAATACGTGGCCGGCAGCAGCGCCGGCAAACCGGTGCCGGGTTACCTCGAAGAGGACAACGCCAACCTGCAGAGCGACACCGAAACCTACGTCGCCGTGCGTGCGGAAATCCGTAACTGGCGCTGGTCCGGCGTGCCGTTCTACCTGCGTACCGGCAAGCGCATGCCGCAGAAACTGTCGCAGATCGTTATCCACTTCAAAGAGTCGTCGCACTACATCTTTGCCCCCGAGCAGCGGCCGCTGGTGAGCAACCGGCTGATCATCCGTCTGCAGCCGGACGAGGGCATTTCCCTGCAGGTGATGACCAAAGACCAGGGCCTGGACAAAGGCATGCAGCTGCGCAGCGGTCCGTTGCAGCTGAACTTCTCGGAAACCTACAAAGCAGCGCGCATTCCCGACGCCTATGAACGGCTGTTGCTGGAAGTCACCCAGGGCAACCAGTACCTGTTCGTACGCAAAGACGAGGTCGAACACGCCTGGCTGTGGTGCGACCAATTGATTGCCGGCTGGAAACAGCTTGGCGACCCACCCAAGCCGTACGCGGCCGGTTCCTGGGGACCAATGGCGGCGATGGCGTTGATTACCCGTGATGGGAGGTCCTGGTATGGTGATCTCTGAACTGCAATTCCCCGCCGGTGTGCAGGCGCTCAGCCAAGCTTCGGCCAAACAGCAGGCGCAGGATCTGGCCGTGGCCGTTGCCGATGCCTTGAACGCGGCGCTGCGTGAACGCGATTTCGCCAGCCTGGTGGTATCCGGTGGCCGTAGCCCGGTGGCGTTTCTCGAAGCCTTGTCGAGCCACAAACTCGACTGGGCGCGGGTGGTGGTCAGCCTCGCCGACGAGCGCTGGGTGCCCACCGAACATGGCGACAGCAACGAAGCCCTGCTCAAGCGCCATCTGCTGCGTGGCGACGCGGCGCGAGCCCATTTCATCGGCCTGTATCGCAGCCCGACGAGCCTGGACGCTTCGGTGGCCGGTGCCAACCTGGCCCTGACCGAACTGCCGCAACCGCTGGACGTACTGGTGCTGGGCATGGGCGACGATGGCCACACGGCCTCGCTGTTCCCCAACAGCCCGCAACTGGCCCTGGCCTTGAGCGCCGACTGCCCGCAACGCTGCCTGCCGATGCTGGCCCCCAGCGTGCCGCACCAACGCATCACCATGACCTTGCCGCTGCTGGCTTCAGCGCGGTCGATCTTTCTTGCCGTGCAAGGCCCCGCCAAGCTGGCGACCTTGCGTACCGCGCTGGTGGGCGATGATGCCCTGGCCATGCCGATCCGTGCCTTCCTGCGCTCGCCGCTGACTATTTACTGGTGCCCCTGACATGACACTCCTCAACAGCGTGACCCCGAGCATGGAAGAGAAGACCGCGCAGATCGACGCCATTTGCCGTGCGGCGCGCATTCTGCCGGTGGTGACCATCGACAACGAAGCGCAGATTCTGCCCATGGCTGATGCCCTGGCCGCCGGCGGTTTGCGCACCCTGGAAATCACCCTGCGTTCCGAACATGGCCTGACCGCCATTCGCGTTCTGCGCAAAGAGCGCCCGCAGCTGTGCATCGGCGCCGGGACCATTCTTGACGCGCAGATGTTCCAGGCCGCAGAAGAGGCGGGCGCGCAATTTATCGTCAGCCCCGGTTGCACCGCAGAGCTGCTGCGCTTTGCCGTCGACAGCCCGGTGCCGTTTCTGCCGGGTGTCGGTGGCGCGTCGGATCTGATGCTGGGCTATGGCATGGGCTACCGGCGCTTCAAGCTGTTTCCGGCGGAAGCCTGCGGTGGCATCCCGGCGTTGAAAGCGTTGGGCGGGCCGTTCAATCAGGTACGTTTCTGCCCCACTGGCGGGGTCAAGCCGGACAACCTGCTGGCCTATATGGCGGTACCCAATGTGATGTGCGTGGGCGGCAGCTGGATGCTCGACAGCGCCTGGACCAAGGCCGGCGACTGGGCGCGGGTTACCCAGGTGAGCCAGGAGGCGTTGGCCTTGTTGGATGCATAAGTTGGATGCGTAAGACGGAATATTCTGGCCCCCAGCCTTCGCTGGGGCGACGGGGATGGCTAGCAACACCTCCGTCACCCGGGGCCCAGAATGCTGGATCGAAGCGCGCCAAAAAAACCGTCGAAAGGCGGTTTTTTTATGCCACGACCATCGCCACCGGCAACACCAGACTGGCCACAAACCCACCCTCTGGATGATTGGCCAATTCCAACGTACCGCCATGCCGTTCTGCGGCGCGGCGAGCGATGGCCAGGCCGAGGCCGTGGCCCGGCGCGCTCTGCTCAGGAGCGCGATAGAAGGGTTCGCCCAGGCGCGCCAGGTGCTCGGGCAGCACGCCGGGCCCATGGTCGCGCACACTCAACCGCACCTGCTCACCCAAGCGCTCGGCGCGCAGCTCGATAGCGTGCCCGGGCGTATTAAAGCGCAGGGCATTTCGCAGCAAATTGTCCAGCGCGCGTTCAAGCATGTCCGGCCAGCCGGCCAGCGTCAGCCCCGGCTCGATCTGCAGGTTCACGGGCTGCTCCGGCTCGTTGAGCTGCGCTTCCTGCTGGCGGTTGTCGAACAGCGCGGCGATGTTCACCGGTTGTGCCGGGCCCAGGTTGGCGTCCATCCGTGCCAACGCCAGAATTTCGCTGATCAGCGCTTCCAGGCGATCACATTCACGTTCCAGGCGTGGCCAGAGTTTTACCCGGTCTTCGGGCTCTGCACGCTCGGCCAACGCCAGAGCAATACGCAAGCGCGCCAGCGGCGAACGCAGTTCGTGGGACACATCGCGCAGCAGCTGGCGCTGGCTGCTGATCAGGTCCTGCAGGCGTTCGCCCATACGGTTGAAATCGCCGGCCAGCACGCCGAACTCGTCGCGGCGATTGGCCAGGCGGGCGAGGGTGTGTTGCTGGTACGCGGCCTGGCCAAGGTCATGCACCGCGCCGCGCAGTTGCCCCAGGGGGCGGGTGATCGACAGGGTTAGCAGCAGGCTCAGTGCGGTCAGCACCAGAAAGGCGATGCCCAGGGCGCTGAACGGCAACAGCAAGCTGCCGCGATGCCATTCGTCCAGCTCCGGGTGCGGAATGCGGTAGATAAACAGGTAGGTGTCGCCACTGCCGGGGCTGGTGTATTCGGTGGTCAGGCGACGCCAGGGCAGGCGGCGCGGGTCGTCGTGCTGGCGCTTCTCAAAGGCCGCGGCGCGGGGCGGAAAGGTGCCTTGAATAATCGCGTTGCCACTGTCATCGAGTACCTGGGTGTCGATGCGGAAATCATGTTTGCGCTGCTCCAGAAAGTCCTGGGCGGCGCGCTGGCCTTTGCTTTCGTAGATGCTTGCCCACTGCTCGGGAATCCCTTGCAGGCCGGGGTGCTGGCTGAGAATCCAGGCGTCCTGGTTAAGCATGCGCCCAAGCAGCATCGACAGGCCGGCCACCAACACCACGGCCAGCCAGAAGCTGGCAAATATCCGCCAAAAAAGTGAGCGCACAACGACTCCTTATAAACCAACAAAACCCACCCGGCGGTTGGGCCGGATGGGTTGGTACTCCGTCATTGCAACGCAGGCTGGAATCCAGAATAGAGGGCGGTGCACGATAGTCGCACGCCTGGAAATTCTGGGTCCCAGCCTGCGCTGGGACGACGGAGGTTTTAGCAGAAACAAAACCCACCCGGTGGTTGGGCCGGAAGGGGTGGTACTCCGTCATTGCAACGCAGGCTGGAATCCAGAATAGAGGTTGGTGCACGATAGCCGCACGCCTGGAAATTCTGGGTCCCAGCCTGCGCTGGGACGACGGAGGTTTTTAGCAAAAACAAAACCCACCCGGCGGTTGGGCCGGATGGGGTGGTACTCCGTCATTGCAACGCAGGCTGGAATCCAGAATAGAGGGTGGTGCACGATAGCCGCACGCCTGGAAATTCTGGGTCCCAGCCTGCGCTGGGACGACGGAGGTTTTAGCAGAAACAAAACCCACCCGGCGGTTGGGCCGGATGGGTTGGTACTCCGTAATTGCAACGCAGGTGGAATCCAGAATAGGGGGTGGTGCACGATAGTCGCACGCCTGGAAATTCTGGGTCCCAGCCTGCGCTGGGACGACGGAGGTTTTAGCAGAAACAAAACCCACCCGACGGTTGGGCCGGAAGGGGTGGTACTCCGTCATTCCAGCGCAGGCTGGAATCCAGAATAGAGGGTGGTGCACGATAGTCGCACGCCTGGAAATTCTGGGTCCCGGCCTGCGCTGGGACGACGGAGGTTTTAGCAAGCTATGCGCTATCGCCTGGCCAGTTACTGCGCTTTAGCCTGCTTGGCCTTCCACGCCTGGAACTCTTGCCACTCGGCACGGCGCGCTTCCATCTGTTTGTGTTTCTCGTCGAACGCCTTTTGCTGCTCAGGGTTGAGCAGGGCGCGGATCTTGCCGTCGGTGGCCTCACGTTTGGCTTTGATCTCGTCGTGCATGGCCTTTTTGTCGGCATCCGACAGCTTGTCCAGGTAACGCTTGGTCAGCTCGTCACGGCTGTGGGCCTGTTCGCCCATGATCTTGCCGATGGCTTGGCGTTGTTCTTTGCTCAGGTCCAGATCGGCAAACGGGCCTGGGCCGCGGTGTTCGCCACGTGGGCCACCGTCATGGGCGAACGGAGGGCGCGCGCCGTCTTCGCCTGGCGATGGCTGGGCCATGGCCAGGGTTGGCAGGGCAGCGGCAAACAGAGCGGCGATGAGGGTCTTACGCATGGGGTATCTCCTTGTCTGCAAACCGGCATGTTTGCCGGATGTGCCCAGTCTAGGGAACGCAAGGTCAAGCGCGGTCAGGCGGCAGTAAAGCTTAGGTAAAGACGTTGCTACATAGCGGACTGTTGGCTTTACACAAGGCCCCCATGCAGTCCGTAGGAGCGGCTTCAGCCGCGATTGATTGGGCCTGTAAACGGCAAAAAGCATCGCGGCTAAAGCCGCTCCTGCGAGATCGTGGGGTTTCAGGCGCTGTAGTAGTAACCGCGGCTACGCAGCGCCAGGATGCGTGGGCGGCCGTCGGCGTGCGGGCCGATTTTTTTGCGCAGGTTGCTGACGTGCATGTCCAGGCTGCGGTCGTACAGGGTCAGCTTGCGGCCCAGGGCCAGCTGCGCCAGTTCCTGTTTGTCCACCGGTTCGCCCGGTTGGCGCAGCAGGGCTTCGAGCAGGCGGCTTTCGGAGACGGTCAGCACCACGTCATGGCCGGCAATGGTCACCGAACCGCGCACCGGGCTAAAGGCCAGGTCACCGAGTTCCACCTGGCTAGGGGTGGCGACCGGCACGCTGCGGCGCAATACGGCGCGCAGGCGGGCGGTGAGCTCGCGGGGGTCGCAGGGTTTGGCCAGGTAATCGTCGGCGCCCAGCTCCAGGCCGAGGATGCGGTCCAGCGGTTCGCCGCGGGCCGAGAGCATCAGCACCGGCAGGTCGGGGTGGTCGCTGCGCAGTTGCTTGAGCAGTTCCAGGCCGCTGCCATCGGGCAGCATCACATCCAAGACCACCGCCGCTGGCGACTCACTGGCCAACGCCGCTCGTGCGCTGCGCCCGTCGTGGCAGGCGCGTACATAAAAGCCTTCCTGGCCCAGCCAACTGCTCAGCAGCTCGCAGAGTTCCACGTCATCGTCGATCAGTAAGAGAGTTGACATAAGGCTGGTCTACTTCGCCAAGAGCTATCGATAAACAACGGTCAGTTGATCCATTCGCGGCGGCCTTTACGCCCGCCACGCAGCAAGGCACCGCAGAACAGGGCCACCAGGGTGACCGCCGCACCAATGGCGAACCAGCTTTGCTCTTCGCTGAGCAGCGGCGCCTGCTGGCTGGCCTGGGCTTCTTTGAGCTGCAATTTGAGCCGCTGGTTTTCCTGGCGCAAGCGGCCGATCACGGCGTTCTCGCGCACTTCGGCACTGCTCTGCAGCTGGGTCGTGAGCTCGGCGCGCAGCCGCTCACTTTCGCCCAGGCGTTGCTCCAGGCTATCCACCTCCTGTTGTAACTGCGTTTGCTCGGCGCTTGCGGTGGATTCGCCAGCCGCTACCACTGGGGGTTCTTCGGCAAGCAACGGGGTAGAGCCAATCAACAGCGATGCAGCGAACAGCAGGGACAAAGGGCCTTGGCGCATCGACTTTCCTTAATCTGTTGAGTGCGACGGGGTTAGGGCAGGACCAGCTTGAACGGTTTGACGATCACGTTGGCGTACACGCCAGCGGCGCGGTACGGGTCGGCATCGGCCCAGCTTTGCGCGGCGAGCAGCGAGTCGAACTCGGCCACGATCAGGCTGCCGCTGAAACCGGCGGCACCGGGGTCATTGCTGTCCACGGCCGGGTGCGGGCCGGCGAGCACCAGGCGGCCTTCGCTTTTCAGCTGTTCCAGACGGGCCAGGTGGGCAGGGCGCACGGAAAGGCGGGCTTCCAGGGAATTGGCCACGTCGGTGGCGATAATCGCGTAGAGCATGTCAGTCCTTGTTTTCGGAAGGGACGGTCTTGGTGGCTGCCGCAGGGTCAGCCTCGACGTCGTGAATATGCTTGGCCAGGAAGATGCCCTGACCGATCAGGAACAGCAGGGTCATGCCCAGGCTGCCGAACACCTTGAAGTCCACCCAGATGCTCTGGAAGGTAAAGGCCACAAACAGGTTGGCGGCACCGCTGACGATAAAGAACACAATCCAGGCGATGTTCAGCTTTACCCAGATCGGCTCCGGCAGGCTGACCGCGTGGCCCATCATGCGTTGGATCAGCGGCTTGTCGCCGATAAAGTGGCTGCCGAAAAAGGCCAGGGCAAACAACCAGCTGACTACCGGCGCTTTCCACTTCAGGAAGGTTTCGCTGTGGAAGGCCAGCGTGAGGCTACCGAACACCAGGCAAGCGATCAGGGTGAGCCATTGGCTTTTCTCCAGACGCTTCTGAACGATAAAGAAAATGCCGTACACCACAATGGAGCTGGCGATCAGCATGGCGGTGGCACTGAAAATACCGCCTAGCATGTAGGTGTGGCCGAACAGTTCGACCGCGCGGGGTTCAAGCTTGAAAACGATGAAAAACAGGATAAGCGGAATGAAGTCGAGGAATTGTTTCACAGTGGCAAGCCAGAAGCTGGATGTGCCGGCATAATAACAAACCCGAACCGTAGAGCTAGGCGCAGCGGCGCAGACTTTGTGCCACCGCGTGGTTTTTTTCGTACCAACTGTTTGTCAGCCCTGCTATCTATTGCAAACAGACCCTTTGATTCAGAGAGCCTTAGTTGATGACTGTTGACCTGCACTGCCATAGCACCGCTTCCGACGGTGCCCTCGCGCCCGCCGTGGTGGTCGCCCGCGCCCACGAGCGCGGCGTGCGGGTTCTGGCCCTCACCGACCACGACACCCTCGAAGGCCTCGACGAAGCGCGCAGCGCCGCCGTCGAGCTGGATATGCAACTGATCAATGGCGTCGAGCTGTCCTGCACCTGGGGCGGTGCCACCATCCACGTGCTCGGCTACGGCTTCGCGGCTACGGCGCCGGCCCTGGTACAGGCGATTGCCGACCTGCACAGTGGCCGCTGGCTACGCGCCGAAGAGATCGATCGGCGCCTGGCGCTCAAAGGCATGCCCGGTGCCCTCGATGGTGCCCGGGCCATCCAGCAGGAACTCGGCGACAGCGGCAACGCTCCGGCCCGTCCGCATTTCGCTGATTTTCTAGTGCGCGAAGGCTACGTCAAAGACCGCGCCGAAGCGTTCCGCAAGTGGCTGGGCTCGGGCAAGCTCGGCGACGTCAAACAGCATTGGCCAACGCTCGAACAAGCCGTCGGCACCCTGCGTGAAGCGGGTGCCTGGGTGAGCCTGGCGCACCCTTGGCAATACGATTTCACCCGTAGCAAACGGCGCAAGCTGATCATCGACTTCGTCGCCGCTGGCGGCCAGGCGCTGGAAGTGGTCAATGGCATGCAGCCGGCCGAGCAGATTGGCGGTCTGGCGATACTTGCCCGTGAATTCGGTCTGCTGGCCAGCGTCGGCAGTGACTTCCACGCCCCAGGAGACTGGTCCGAGCTGGGCATGTACCGCCCGCTACCGGAAGACCTGGCACCACTGTGGTTGCGTTTCGATCATGTCCAACACGCTGCTGCCGGCTGAGCCGCATGCCTTCGAGAAGGGAACTCCCGTGAGTCAATTTTTCCAGGTGCACCCGGAAAACCCGCAAGCGCGGCTGATCAAGCAAGCCGTTGAAATCATCAAGGCCGGTGGCGTGGTGGTGTATCCCACCGATTCGTCATATGCCGTGGGCTGCCATATCGGCGACAAAACCGCCGTCGAGCGCATTCGCCGCCTGCGCCAGCTAGACGACAAACACAACTTCACCCTGGTGTGCCGCGACCTCTCGCAACTGGGCCTGTTCGCCAAGGTGGATACCGGTGCCTTCCGCCTGCTCAAGGGCCATACGCCGGGGCCCTACACCTTTATTCTCAACGCCACCCGCGAAGTGCCGCGCATGCTCCTGCACCCCAAGCGCCGCACCATCGGCCTGCGCGTGCCCAGCCACCCGATTGCCCAGGCGCTGCTGGAAGAACTCGGCGAGCCGCTGATGAGCACCAGCCTGATACTGCCCGGCGAAAAAGAGCCGATGAGCGACCCCTATGAAATGCGCCAGATCCTCGAGCATCAGGTCGACCTGATTATCGACGGCGGCTTTGGCGGCCTGGCAGCCTCCACCGTGGTCAGCCTGGTGGACGACGAAGTGGTGCTGGTGCGCGTCGGCTGTGGCGACCCCACGCCCTTCGAGGCTGACGCCTAGATGGTTGAAGGAATCAACGCTTGAGCCTGGTCGACCCGCAACGCCGTGTACTGTCTGGCATGCGCCCCAGTGGCCGGCTGCACCTGGGCCACTACCACGGTGTGCTGAAAAACTGGGTAAAACTGCAGCACGAGTACGAATGCTTTTTCTGCATCGTCGACTGGCATGCACTGACCACCGACTACGACGAAGTCGGGCAGATTGCCCAGCATGTTTGCGATATGGCCGTCGACTGGCTGGCCGCTGGCGTCAGCCCCAGCTCGGCGAATATGTTTATCCAATCGCAAGTGCCCGAGCACGCCGAGCTGCACCTGCTGCTGTCGATGATCTGCCCGCTCAGCTGGCTGGAACGCGTGCCCTCCTACAAAGAGCAGCAAGACCAACTGCACCACAAAGACCTCGGTACCTACGGCTTTCTCGGCTACCCGCTGCTGCAGGCCGCCGACATTCTGCTGTACCGCGCCGGCCTGGTGCCGGTGGGCTCCGACCAGCTGCCGCATATCGAATTTGCCCGCGAAGTGGCGCGCCGCTTCAATCACCTATACGGCCGCGAGCCGGGCTTTGAAGCCAAGGCCGAAGCGGCCATCCTGCGCCTGGGCAAAAAAACCGCCAAGCTCTACAACAGCTTGCGCAAAGCCTTCCAGGAACAGGGCGACAGCGAAGCCCTGGACACCGCCCGCGCCCTGCTCAAAGAAGTGCAGAGCATCACCCTCGGCGATAAAGAGCGCCTATTTGGCTATCTCGAAGGCGGCGGTAAAGTGCTGCTGCCCGAACCCCAGGCCCTGCTCAGCGAATCGCCGAAAATGGCCGGGCTGGATGGCGGCAAGATGGCCACCTCCCATTTCAAGGGCGGCAATAGCAACGCCATTTACTTGCGCGACACCCCGAGCGAAGTCGACGACAAACTGCGGCGCATGCCCACCGATCCGGCGCGCGTGCACCGCGACGACCCGGGCGAGCCCAGCCGCTGTCCGGTCTGGCAGTTGCATGAGGTGTACTCCGACGCGCCGACGCGTGAGTGGGTGCAGCAAGGCTGCCGCAGCGCCGGCATTGGCTGCGTCGACTGCAAAGGCCCGCTGATCGAAGCCGTGCAGGCTGAACTGAAACCGCTGCAACTGCGCGCCATGGATTACCAGGACAGCCCGGAACTGGTGCGCAACATCCTCGCCGAGGGCGCCGAACGGGCGCGCGACGAGGCCCGCGAAACCCTGGTGGAAGTGCGTGCCGCACTGGGCTTGACCTACCGTTAACCACGCAGCCGATAAAGGACCTTATGCAGGACACCACCCCCAGCGAAGTCGATAGCCAGGCCGGCGCCCAGCAGGAGCTGCCATTCGCCCTGGTGTACGGCAAAGCCATCACCGAAATGCCGGTGGACCTGTATATCCCCCCGGATGCGCTGGAGGTATTCCTCGAAGCCTTCGAAGGCCCGCTCGACCTGCTGCTGTACCTGATCCGCAAACAGAACATCGACGTGCTCGACATCCCCGTGGCCGAGATCACCAAGCAATATATGGGCTACGTCGAGCTGATGCAGTCGGTGCGCCTGGAACTGGCCGCCGAGTACCTGGTAATGGCCGCCATGCTCGCCGAAATCAAATCGCGCATGCTGCTGCCGCGCTCCAGCGAAGCCGAGGAAGAAGAAGACGACCCGCGCGCCGAACTGATCCGCCGCCTGCAAGAATACGAACGCTACAAAGCCGCCGCCGAAGGCATCGACCAGATCAGCCGCGTCGGCCGCGACCTCACCGTACCGCGCCTGGACGCCCCCGAAGCGCGGGCGCGCAAACTGCTACCGGATGTCAGCCTGGAAGAGCTGCTGCTGTCCATGGCCGAAGTACTGCGCCGCGCCGACATGTTCGAAAGCCACCAGATCACCCGCGAAACCCTGTCCACCCGCGAGCGCATGAGCGACGTGCTGGAACGCCTGAAAGGTGCCGGCTTCGTGCCCTTCGTCAGCCTGTTCCTCGCCGAAGAAGGCAAGTTGGGCGTGGTGGTGACCTTTATGGCGGTACTGGAATTGATCAAAGAGCAACTGGTCGAGCTGGTACAAAACGAGGCTTTCGGGCCGATTCACGTACGCGCCCGCGCCGAATAACACTGAGCCCAGCATGAACCTCAACGACCCCAAAGAACTGGCCTCACTTCTCGAAGCCTTCCTGCTTGCCAGCGGCAAACCGCAATCGCTGGAGCGCCTCTACGAACTCTTTGAAGAAGGCGAGCGCCCCGAGCCCGCCGTATTCAAAAAAGCCCTGGCCGCCCTGGAAAAATCCTGCGCTGGCCGCGCCTTTGAACTCAAAGAAGTCGCCAGCGGCTACCGCCTGCAAGTGCGCGAAATCTACGCCCCCTGGGTCGGCCGCCTGTGGGAAGAACGCCCGCAACGCTACTCCCGCGCCATGCTGGAAACCCTGGCCCTGATCGCCTACCGCCAACCCATCACCCGCGGCGAAATCGAAGACGTACGCGGCGTGGCCGTAAACACCCAAATCGTCAAAACCCTGCTCGAACGCGAGTGGATACGCGTCGTCGGCTACCGCGACGTACCCGGCAAACCGGCCATGTTCGCCACCACCAAACAGTTCCTCGACCACTTCAACCTCAAGAACCTCGACGACCTGCCACCCCTGGCCGCCCTGCGCGAACTGGAACCCGAACCCATGCTCGGTTTCGACCAGGACGACCTGCCAGTACCCGAAAGCCTGCAAGCCCGCGCCGACGTGGCCACCGAAGGCGAAGAGGGCGCAGCGCCCGAACCGAGCGAAGAGAAAAGCTTCGGCAGCCTGCTGGCTGAACTGGACTCGATGGAACAAGGCCTGAAAACCGACTTCGACGATTTGCCCGACGACTATGAGCCGCCCCCCGTAGCGCCCCCCGTCGAAGAATACAGCGACGACAAGCCCGTGCCCTCCGACCTGCAAGCCCGCGCCGATGCCGCATGGGCCGACGACGAAGACGAAGAGCCCATGTCCGCCGAAGAGGCGCTAGAGGCGCTAGAGGTGCTGCGCAACAAGGTCGCCACCCAACCGCCACCCGCTCCTGTCCCCGTAACGCCAGTTGCACCTGAGCCCCGCGAAGAAACCGAAGAAGAAGCTCTGGCCCGTGCCATTCGGGAAGAACAGGAATACTTCCGCGACTAAGCGAGAACCGTGATGGGCGATAGCAAAGATCCTTGCATCAGCATTTGTAAGTTCGACGAACGAATTTGTATCGGCTGTGGGCGCAGCAAGGAAGAGATCAAGGGGTGGAAGAAGATGGATAAGCCCGAGAAACGTGCTGTGCTGGCCGAAGCGCAGCAGCGGTTAAAAGGCATGGGCAAGAAGAAGGGCAAACGCAAGTAGATACCGTCTTGCCCATCAGTGAGCAAGCGCCTTTTGCGCATCGAAGGGTTGTCCCGATTTGAGTACGCCGTAAGCGATGTGCAGCAACTTG
>NZ_JBSRZF010000019.1:0-109594 GCF_054057335.1 Pseudomonas sp. TE3786 | reverse complement strand
CCGTCGTCCCAGCGCAGGCTGGGACCCAGAATCTCGCAGAAATACGACTGGCGTTCGGACGAACGAGGAGCGCCCGACATTGAAACTATCGAGGCTGAATCGGATGGCAGCCCCCCTCTCCCACCGTCGACCTTACACCGCGTCCCTTGGCAGGAGCAGGCCCAGCGGCAGGCACACGCGGGCTTCCAGACCACCGCCGGAGCGGTTGCGCAACTCCACGCTGCCGCCATGCTGCGCGGCGATGCGTTTGACGATGGCCAGGCCCAGCCCGGTGCCCTTGCCACCGCGGGCGCGGTCGCCACGGATAAAGGGGTTGAAGATATCCCCCAGCTCGGACGGATCGATGCCATTGCCGCGGTCAAGCACACTAAGCACCACATAGGGCGCATTGCTGTCGCCGGATACATAGGCCGCCACTTCCACGGCATTGCCGCCATGGTGCAGGGCATTTTCGATCAGGTTGTTGAGCAGGCGCTTCATCGACACCCGCCGCAACGGAAACGGTGGCACCGGCTCCAGGCACAGGCGCACGTTTTCCCGGTCATGGTTGAACGGTGCCACCGCATCGGCCACCAGATCGGCGAGGTCGACCTCTTCCAGACGCTCGTCGCGACCGTCACGGATAAAGGCCAGGAACTGGTCGAGGATGGCGTCCATGTCTTCGATGTCGCGGACCATATCGTTGACCAGCTCGGTATCGCTATTGAGCAATTCCAGGCCCAGACGCAGGCGGGTAAGTGGCGTACGCAGGTCGTGGGACACCCCGGCCAGCATCAGCTCGCGCTCGCGGGCGGCCTGCTCCAGCCCCTCGGCCATCTGGTTGAAGGCGCTGTACACCTCGGTCATTTCGCTCGGCGTGTCGCTGATCGGCAGCCGCACGCTACGGCCCTGGCCGAGTTGACGGGTAGCCGAGACCAGGCGTTTCAGCGGCTGATTGAGCTGGCGAACAAAAATCCACGCCGCCGCCGTCGACAGCACGCCGATGGCCAGGAACCAACCCAGCACCCCCCAGATTTTTTGCCCGCGCAGCGGATGCGGGTACAGCGGCACTTCCACCCACCCATCGCCCAGTGCCGGTGCCCGCACCCAGAGCGCGGATGGCTGGTGAATGCGCAGGCGCACTTCGGTATCCGGGCCCAGTTCCATGCGCATCTGCCGCTGGAAGATCCCCGTATAGGGCCAGTGCTGCTCACCCGGCGGTTCTTCGGCATCGGAGGTCCAGCGCAGGCCCGCGGCTTTTTCGATGACCGGGCGTTTGTCTTCGTCCGTCGCCCAGTAGGCCCGCAAGGTCAGCGCGGCACCGTGGCTGTACTGGCGGTCGACCAGCACGTCCTCGTTCATCATCAGATAAACCAGGGTCAGGGCCTTGGAGAACAGCACCACCACCAGCACCAGCCAGAGGGTGCGAGCGAAGAAGCTTTGCGGGAACCAGACGGGGGTTTTCATGGCGGACTGCGGGTTCCATGGAGAAGCGGAAGGTTCGATCACAAACTCGTAGGAGCGGCTTCAGCCGCGATGCTGTTGATCTTGCAGAGCATCGCGGTTGAAGCCGCTCCTACAGGTGCTGAGTCAGCCGGCTATTACTTATTACCATCCGGCACAAACACATAGCCCACGCCCCAGACAGTCTGGATATACCGCGGCTTGGACGGGTCCGGTTCGATCAACCGGCGCAGACGGGAAATCTGCACGTCGATAGAGCGCTCCAGCGCATCCCATTCGCGGCCACGGGCCAGGTTCATCAGTTTGTCGCGGGTCAGCGGCTCGCGGGCATGTTGCACCAGGGCCTTGAGCACGGCGAACTCACCGGTGGTGAGCATATGCACTTCATCGCCACGCTTGAGCTCGCGGGTGGCGAGAAACAGTTCGTAGTCGCCGAAGCTCACGGTTTCATCTTCGCTGCCTGGCGCGCCAGGTACCGAAACGGTCTGGCGACGCAGCACGGCTTTGATCCGCGCCAGCAATTCGCGGGGGTTGAAAGGTTTGGCCAGGTAATCGTCGGCGCCCTGCTCCAGGCCCTGGATGCGGCTGCTCTCGTCGCCCTTGGCGGTGAGCATGATGATCGGCATCTGGTTGTTGGCTTCACGCAGGCGTTTGCACGCCGAGAGGCCATCTTCGCCCGGCAGCATCAGGTCCAGTACCAAGAGCTGGAACAGCTCGCGCGACAGCAGACGGTCCATCTGCTCGACGTTTTCCACCGCCCGAACGCGGTAGCCTTGCTCTTCCAGAAATCGTTCCAACAGGCGTCGCAGACCGGGATCGTCATCGACGATCAGAATCTTTTCGCCTTCCAGCGGGGCCGTATTGCTCATAGATGCTCCTTCAAATCGTCGCGCATTATGGCGCAGACACCGCGCAGCACGTGCGCACCATTCGTTAGCAGATTTTTCCCCGCGCCGGTTAAAAGTGCCTGCGTATAATGCCGGCCTTCACGTTTTTGTGTCAGCACGTCTTATTTAAGTGGATCTTTTATTTATGAGTAACAACGTCGCCAGCATCAACAACCGTATTGCCGAAGAACTGGGCGTGCGCCCGCAGCAAGTCGCCGCTGCCGTCGCCCTGCTGGATGAAGGCTCCACTGTTCCGTTTATTGCCCGTTACCGTAAAGAAGTCACCGGCAGCCTGGATGACACCCAGCTGCGAAACCTGGAAGAGCGTCTGCGCTACCTGCGTGAGCTGGACGAGCGCCGCGCCAGCATCCTCGCCAGCATCGAAGAACAAGGCAAGCTCACCCCCGAGCTGACCCGCGAGATCAACCTCGCCGACACCAAAACCCGCCTCGAAGACCTGTACCTGCCCTATAAGCAGAAGCGCCGCACCAAGGGCCAGATTGCCCTGGAAGCCGGCATCGGCGAGCTGGCCGACGGCCTGTTCAACGACCCGAACCTGAGCCCGGAAAGCGAAGCCGCGCGTTTTGTCGACGCAGAAAAAGGCTTTGCCGACGTCAAGGCCGTGCTCGAAGGTGCCAAGTACATCCTGATGGAGCGCTTCGCCGAAGACGCCAAGCTGCTGGATAAACTGCGCAGCTTCCTCAAGCACGAAGCCATCCTCGGTGCCCGCGTAATCGCCGGCAAGGAAGAGGAAGGAGCTAAATTCCGCGACTACTTCGAACACGACGAGCCGCTGAAAAGCATGCCCTCGCACCGCGCTCTGGCGATTTTCCGTGGCCGCAACGAAGGCATTTTGAGCTCCTCGCTGAAGGTCGGCGACGAAGCACCCGGCAGCCTGCATCCATGCGAAGGCATGATCGGCGAGCACTTCGGGGTGAAGAACGAAAACCGCCCCGCCGATAAATGGCTCGGTGAAGTGGTGCGCTGGACCTGGAAGGTCAAGCTCTACACCCACTTGGAAACCGACTTGCTGGGTGAGCTGCGCGATGGCGCGGAAACCGAAGCGATCAACGTCTTCGCCCACAACCTGCACGACCTGCTGCTGGCCGCGCCGGCTGGCCCGCGCGCCACCCTGGGCCTGGACCCGGGCCTGCGCACCGGCTGCAAGATCGCCGTGGTCGATGCCACCGGCAAACTGCTGGAATACGCCACGGTTTACCCGCACGTGCCGCAGAAGCAGTGGGACCAGACCCTGGCGATCCTTGGCGCGCTGTGCATCAAGCACCGCGTCGACCTGATCTCCATCGGCAACGGTACCGCCAGCCGCGAGAGTGACAAGCTGGCCGCCGAGCTGATCAAAAAACTGCCTGAGCTGAAGATGACCAAAATCATGGTCAGCGAAGCCGGTGCCTCGGTGTATTCGGCCTCGGAACTGGCCGCTAAGGAATTCCCCGATCTGGACGTATCGATCCGTGGCGCTGTATCCATCGCCCGCCGCCTGCAAGACCCGCTGGCCGAGCTGGTGAAGATCGACCCGAAATCCATCGGCGTCGGCCAGTACCAGCACGACGTGTCGCAGCTCAAGCTGGCACGCAGTCTGGATGCGGTAGTGGAAGACTGCGTTAACGCCGTCGGCGTGGACGTCAACACCGCTTCGGTGCCGTTGCTGGCGCGCATCTCCGGCCTCAACACCACCCTGGCGCAGAACATCGTCAACCACCGCGATGCCCACGGCGCGTTCAAAACCCGCGATGCCCTGAAAAAGGTGCCGCGCCTGGGCGACAAGACCTTCGAACAAGCCGCCGGCTTCCTGCGCGTAATGAACGGCGACAACCCGCTGGACGCCTCCGCCGTGCACCCGGAAACCTACCCGCTGGTGGAGCGCATCGCCGCCGACACTGGCCGCGATCTGCGCTCGCTGATTGGCGATGCCGGCTTCCTCAAGCGCCTGGACCCGAAGAAATTCACCGATGAAACCTTCGGTCTGGTGACCGTCAGCGACATCCTCGCCGAGCTGGAAAAACCCGGCCGCGACCCGCGCCCGGAGTTCAAGACCGCCGAATTCCAGGACGGTGTGGAAACCCTGCAGGACCTGCAGCTGGGCATGATCCTCGAAGGCGTAGTGACCAATGTCACCAACTTCGGTGCCTTCGTCGATATCGGCGTGCACCAGGACGGTCTGGTGCATATCTCGGCGCTGTCGGAGAAGTTCGTCAAAGACCCGCGTGAAGCGGTGAAGGCCGGCGATGTGGTCAAGGTCAAGGTAATGGAAGTGGATATCCCGCGTAACCGTATCGCCCTGTCCATGCGCATGGGCGACACGCCGGGCGAGAAAATCGACGGCCCGCGCGGCGGCGGCAACAAAGGTGGCGGCAAGCCACGTCCACAAGCGCAACCGACCACCCAGCCAGCGCCAAGCAATAACGCCATGGCCTCGCTGTTCGCCAACGCCAAACAACTGCGGAAGTAAACACCATGACCCAGCCAGCGGACGAAACCCAAGAGGTCGGCAATAAAAGTGCCTTCGCCCGCTTGCTGGGCCTGCATATTCTCAAGGCCGACGGTGGCGAGGCGATCATCCGCCTGAGCATGCACGACGGCCTGCGCAACCTGCATGGCAAGCTGCATGGCGGCGCGCTGTTCTCGCTCATCGACACGGCCATGGGCCAGGCCAGTCACAGTGTGGTGGGCGGCCCGGGCACGGTGACCCTGGAGAGCAAGATCAACTACATCCGCCCGGTGGATGAAGGCGACATCCTCTGCCGCGCCTGGGTGGTCCACGCCGGCCGGCGCACCCAGGTGATCGAGGCCGAGGTGCATCAGGACGACAAACTGGTGGCCAAGGCCCAGGCGACCTTCGCCTGTCTGTAACCGCCTGCCGCCTACAACCGCAGCGTGAGTTCCGCTCGCGCTGCGGTTAATCTGTCGCACTCCGAGTAAACCAGGCGACCACGCCAGTTGTTTCTATTTGCCCTTGCAGACCGTTGATCTCACCCCCATATAGGGCCGACTGACGCGAAGGAACACAAAATTGAGCGACCTCCTCTCCCGCCGTTTGGCACTGCTCAGCAAGCCCGCCCACCTGAATTTGCTTACCCAGTGCCTGCACGGGATCGAGCGCGAATGCCTGCGCGTCGACAGCCAGGGCCAACTCGCCCTGACGCCGCACCCGATTGCCCTGGGTTCGGCCCTGACTCACCCGCTGATCACCACCGACTATTCCGAGTCGCTGCTGGAGTTCATCACCCCGGCCGAACCCGACCCGGCAGCCACCCTGGCAGACCTCGAAGCGATTCACCGCTTTGCCTACAGCAAGCTCGACAACGAGTACCTGTGGAGCCCGTCGATGCCCTGCCCGCTGCCGGAAGAGGAGGTGATTCCCATCGCCCGCTACGGCAACTCCAATATCGGTCGCCTCAAGTACGTGTACCGCAAGGGCCTGGCTCTGCGCTATGGCAAGACCATGCAATGCATCGCCGGCATTCACTACAACTTCTCGCTGCCCGAAGCGGTGTGGCCGTTGTTGCAGGTGACCGAGGACGAAACCCAGAGCCTGCGTGACTATCAGTCCGAGCGCTATATCGCCCTGATCCGTAACTTCCGCCGCTACAGCTGGCTGCTGATGTACCTGTTCGGTGCCTCGCCGGCGCTGGATGCCGGCTTCCTGCGTGGCCGCCCGCACAAGCTGCAGCAGCTCGACGAACACACGCTGTACCTGCCGTATGCCACCAGCCTGCGCATGAGCGACCTGGGTTACCAGAGCAACGCCCAGGCCGGCCTGACGCCGTGCTACGACGACCTCGCCAGCTATACCGACAGCCTGCGCTGCGCGGTGTCGACGCCGTACCCGGCCTATGCCGAAGCGGGCACCAAGAAAGACGGCGAATGGCAGCAGCTGAACACCAACATCCTGCAGATCGAAAACGAGTACTACTCGAACATCCGCCCCAAGCGCGTGACCTACAGCGGCGAGCGGCCGATCCAGGCGCTGATGTCCCGTGGCGTGCAGTATGTGGAAGTGCGTTGCCTGGATATCAACCCGTTCCTGCCGATGGGCATCGACCTGCAAAGCGCGCGGTTTATCGACGCCTTCGTGCTGTTCTGCGCCCTGCAGGACAGCCCGTACCTGAGCAGCAATGAATGCCATAGCTGCACCTACAACTTCCTCACCGTGGTCAAAGAAGGCCGCAAGCCGGGCCTGCAGCTGCAGCGCAATGGCCTGGGCATCGGCTTGCAGGAGTGGGCCAACGAGCTGTTGGACAGCATCGGCAAGCTCAGTGAACTGCTCGACCAGAGCCACGGTGGCGATAGCCATGTGCAAGCGTTGGCTGCGCAACGGGCGAAAATCGCTGACCCGGCACTGACGCCATCGGCCCAGGTGCTGGCTGCCTTGCAGGGTAACAAGCAGACCTTTGCCGAGTTCTCCCTGCAGCAAAGCCAAGCCCATGCCGAGTACTTCCGCAGCCAGCCGTTGAGTGCCGAAGAAAGCGCTGCCTTCGAGGAATCGGTGCAGCAATCGCTCGCCGATCAGGCCGCCACCGAGGCCGAGCAGAGCGGCGATTTCGACACCTTCGTGGCCGCCTACCAGGCCAGTATTCTGGCGTTGGCGGTTTAGTCGACGGCGTCACAAATACTGCCAGCGGGGTAAAAGCCGGGACCGACGGTCAAATGTCGCCGGCTGGTCGGGGCTAGCATTAGCCCAGTTCCCCACTGTGAGCTTGCCCATGGCACCGCCCGAGGCCATCCCCAAGGAAGACGACCCGCAATGGAGCCTGGAAAGCCTCAACAAGGCTTACCAACAGGGCTACATGGCCGGCTTGACTGGCAACCCGATCAGCAACCAGCCGAACGCCGCCGATGTATTGGCAGCCGCCTGGGAAGCGGGTTGGGATGATGGGGAAGAGCAGTATCAACTGCTGGCGCAGAAGACTGCGTAACGCCTCAACAACACCGCGGTTGGGCTATAAAGCCCCACGAATCATGCGCGGCCCTTCTCGGCTATAACTTTCCTTGCGAAGGTCTCGCTACCGCAATGTTGGGCTTCGCTTGCGCTCAACAACCTACCCACTAAATCGCTATCGCGGCTGAAGCCGCTCCTACGAGGTCGAAAAATCCTGTAGGAGCGGCTTCAGCCGCGATGCTTTTCAAAGCTGCTTTTCGAAGATCTGCGAGTTGCGCTGGTAGTTGTACAGCGACGCCCGCGCCGCCGGCAGGCGCTCCACGCCACTGGGTTCAAACCCGCGTTCGCGAAACCAGTGCGCGGTACGGGTGGTAAGCACGAACAAGGTCTTCAGTCCCTTGGCCCGCGCCCGTTCTTCGATACGTTCCAGCAGTTCATCGCCACGACCGCCATGGCGGTATTCCGGGTTCACCGCCAGACACGCCAGCTCGCCGCTGTCGGAATCGGCGATCTGGTACAGCGCCGCACAGGCGATGATCAGGCCGTCGCGTTCGACGATGGTGAATTGTTCGATCTCGCGCTCCAGCACTTCCCGCGAACGACGTACCAGGATGCCCTTTTCTTCCAGCGGGCTGATCAGGTCGATCAGGCCACCGACATCCTCGATGCTTGCCTCGCGCAATTGTTCGAACTGCTCCTGGTCCACCAGGGTGCCGCCACCGTCGCGGGTGAACAGTTCGGTGAGCAGCGAACCATCTTCGCTGTAGCTGACGATATGCGCGCGTTTCACCCCGCCACGGCAGGCCTGCGCCGCCGCATCCAGCAGTTCGGCCTGGTAGCTGTTGCCCAGGCGCTGCAGATGGCTGGGCACTTGCTGTGGACGCAGTTCGCGCACCAGCTTGCCGGCGTCATCCATCAGCCCCTGCTCATTGCCGAACAGAATCAGTTTGTCCGCGCCCAGGTCGATGGCCGCGCGCATGGCCACGTCTTCGCAGGCCAGGTTGAAAATCTCACCGGTGGGCGAGTAACCCAGCGGCGACAGCAGCACGATGGAGCGCTCGTCCAGCAAACGGCCGATGCCCTTGCGGTCGACCCGGCGCACTTCGCCGGTGTGGTGGTAGTCCACGCCTTCGACCACGCCAATCGGCCGTGCGGTGACAAAGTTGCCACCCGCCACGCGCAGACGCGAACCCTGCATCGGCGAGGCGGCCATATCCATCGACAAGCGCGCCTCGATGGCGATACGCAGTTGGCCGACCGCGTCGATCACGCATTCCAGAGTCGGGCCATCGGTGATGCGCATATCGCGGTGGTAGTGCGGAGTCAGACCGCGGGCGGCCAGGCGCGCCTCGATCTGTGGGCGCGAACCGTGCACCAGCACCAGACGTACACCCAGGCTGTGGAGCAGCACCAGGTCGTGGACGATATTGCCGAAGTTCGGGTGCGCAACGCCGTCACCGGGCAGCATCACCACAAAGGTGCAGTCCCGGTGGGCGTTGATATAGGGCGAAGCATGGCGAAGCCAATTGACGTATTCCGGCATAGCGAGAAGAGCCTTTTATTCGTGAGGAGAAAGCCTGTGCAGGTACAGCGGGGTACGTCAGCTTTATCGTCGGAATAGGGGCTGCAACACGCGGGTGCTCCTTGTCATTGGCTGGTCGTTGAGGTGAGGCAATAGTGCTGAATCAATTCGCGCAGCACTTTCACTGTGGGCTGCAAACGTGACAGTTCCAGGAATTCGCCGGGCTGGTGGGCACAGCTGATATCACCGGGACCGAGCACGATGGTCTCGCAACCGAGTTGCTGAAGATAAGGTGCTTCGGTGCCGAATGCCACTGCCTCGGCACGATGCCCGGTCAAGCGCTCGGCCACCCGCACCAATTCGCTGTCGGCCGCCTGCTCGTAGGCCGGCACATGGGGGAACAACGGGGCGAAGTCGATCTTCACCGCGTGGCGCTCGGCAATTGGCTTGAGCTTGTCGCGGATTGCCGCGCGCAGCTGTTCGGCGTCCATACCGGGCAAGGGCCGCAGATCGAACTCCAGCGAGCATTGGCCGCAGATCCGGTTGGGGTTGTCGCCGCCATGAATGCAGCCGAAGTTCAGGGTCGGCTGCGGCACGCTGAACTGCTCGTTGCGGTACATACGCTGCCATTTCTGCCGCAGCGCCATCAGCTCGGCCATGCTCGCGTGCATGGCTTCCAGGGCGCTGTGGCCCAAGCTCGGGTCAGAGGAATGGCCGCTCTGACCGAGGATATCGATGCGCTCCATCATCACGCCTTTGTGCAGACGGATCGGTTTCAACCCCGTCGGCTCGCCAATCACCGCCGCACGCCCCAGGGGCTTGCCGGCAGCGGCCAGCGCGCGCGCGCCGGCCATGGAGCTTTCTTCGTCGCAGGTGGCGAGCACCAGCAGCGGTTGCTTGAACGGATGGGCCAGCAGCGGCAGCACCGCCTCGATGATCAGGGCGAAAAAACTTTTCATATCGCAGACACCCAGGCCAACCCAGGTGCCGTCGACTTCGGTGAGTTTCAGCGGATCGCTTTTCCACAGCGCGTCGTCATAGGGCACGGTGTCGCTATGGCCGGCCAGCACCAGACCACCGGGGCCGGAACCGAAGCTGGCGAGCAGATTGAATTTGCCCGGAGACACTTGCTGCACATCGCACTTGAACCCCAAATCCCCCAGCCAGGTGCTGAGCAGATCGATCACCGGCTTGTTCGACAGGTCCAGACTCGGCTGCGTACAGCTCACCGAAGGGGCGGCGATCAACGCGGCGAATTGCTCTTTTAAGCTAGGTAATGGCATGCCAGGTCTCCACGGGCGAGGCCCATCATAGAACCATCGGCGCCAAGGAATAAACCGTAAACGGCCGCAGCCACCCGCCCCACCACCGTCATTCCAGCGCAGGCTGGAATCCAGACGGGTCCGCCGGGCGCGACTTCCTTAACTACGCTGGGTCCCAGCCTGCGCTGGGACGACGGTGGGGTGGTTTGGCGTTGCTGCACGACGCAAGTGCAACGGGCCTGTACACTTCACCGCCTTAGATAACCGCGTTTGGATTCCCCGGCCATGCAGAAAGAAACCGAAATCAAACTCCGCGTCAGCCGCGAAACCCTCACTGCCCTGCGTGACCACCCGCTGCTGAAAAAGCGCAACAAGGCGGGCTGGGAGCAGCGCGAACTGCTCAATCAATATTTCGACACCCCCGAACGCGACCTGGCCAAGGCGCGTATCGCCCTGCGCATCCGCCGCGACGGCGAGCAGTTTATCCAGACCCTGAAAACCCGCGGCCAGAGTGTCGCCGGCCTGTCCGAGCGCAATGAATACGACTGGGACGTGGCCAAGGCCAAGCTGGACCTGAAAAAGCTCGATGACAGCTGCTGGCCGGCATCCCTGGCCGAGCTGGACAAGAAAACCCTGCAAGTGATCTTCACCACCGACTTCGTCCGCGAGCGCGCCGAAATCGCCTGGGGGCGTGGCAAAAGCAAAGTCGTGGTGGAAGCAGCACTGGACCTCGGCAAAGTAGTGGCCGGTGGTCAGGAAGAAGAAATCTGCGAGCTCGAACTGGAACTGCGCCAGGGCGAGCCGCAAGCGCTGCTGGAACTGGCCGCCGAGCTGGCCGCCGACCTGCCGCTGATGCCCTGCGATATCAGCAAGGCCGAACGCGGCTATCGCCTGTTCGATGCCAATAGCTATTCCCTGAGCCTGCCACACCCGGAGCTGAGCATCGAGCAGCCGCTGGATGCCGCCTTCACCGCGCTGGCCTGGAACCTGTTGGGCAGCAGCCAGCGTCTGGCCGAGCAATACCGATTCAATGGCCACTGGCGCCTGCTGGTGGAATGGCTGGAGCAACTGGTCGACCTGCGCGCCCTGCTCAGCAGCTTGGGCCAAGCAGCGCCACGGGCCAGCAGCCATGATCTGCGCGAGCGTCTCGACGCCCTGCTCAACGATTGGCGTCCACGGGTGGTTGCCGGTCTCACCGATGACGATGCCCGCCAGGCCGCGCCGGCGCTGTTCCAGGCCGAACTGCAAGGCACCCGTTGGGGCCAGTTCTCGCTGCACACCTCGCTCTGGCTGTTGACCAGCGCCTGGACCGCCGAGCGCAACAACCGTGGCAATCGCCAGGGTGCCGCGCCGCTGGGCAACTGGCTGCCGACCCTGCTGGCCGAGGAAGCCCGCAGCCTGCAGCTGGGCCGCTACCAGCAACAGCCGGAAGATCTGGCCGAGCAGCTGCCGCGCATCGAGCGTATTCAGGTGTGGCTGCGTCTGGCCCGTCAGGTATTGGTCGAAGTACCGGAAGTCGACCGCCTGTACGGCGAGCTGAACAAACTGCGCGACCTGGCCCACCGCGCCATCGAAGACGACTGTCTGGATGCCCGCAGCCAGCAGGCCCAGACCGTGCTGACCACCAAAGCCTGGAAGACCCTGCTGCGCGGTTGATCCAACACACCCCGTAGGAGCGGCTTCAGCCGCGATGCTCTTTAACAGCATCGCGGCTGAAGCCGCTCCTACGGAGACCGTATCGCGGCCGAAACAGCCGTACCAAACCGTACATCCCTGCAGAGCGCAAACCGGTTCGCAGACCGGCGAATCGGTTGGCTGCCAAGCGTCGCGTCGGGCGACGCAATCGGGCATGCTTGCGGCTATTCTTGATCCACCCCGACATCCTCTGGGGCTGATCATTTCGTTTTGCCGTACCGCGTCAACCAGGAGTTCGCATGTCAGCTTTCGCTTCCCAGGCCCAAGATCGCACACTGGATCTCAATGACCTGCTGCGCGAGCTGGTGGCCCAGGGCCGCCTGGTTCAGGAAACCGCCGAACAGCTGCTGGCGATCCGCCGCAGTTCCAGCAACACCCAGCTGCACCCCCTGGAGTTCGTTGCCGCGCAGCAGGTCGACGACCTCAGCCGCCCCGGCAAAAAACTCGATCTGGAAACCCTGACCATCTGGCTGGCCAACCTGGCCGGTCAGCCGTATATGCGCATCGACCCGTTGAAAATCAACGTCGCCGCCGTTACCCCGCTGATGTCCTATGCCTTTGCCCAGCGCCACAAGATTCTCGCCGTGGCGGTGGACAACGAAGCGGTGACCATTGCCAGCGCGCAGCCATTCCTCACCAGTTGGGAAGCCAACCTGACCCACGTGCTCAAGCGCCCGATCAAGCGCGTGGTGGCCAACCCGACGGATATCCAGCGCTTTACCGTGGAATTCTTCCGCCTGGCCAAATCGGTCAGCGGTGCCGCGTCGGTGGACACCAAAGGCACCAACATCGGCAACTTCGAGCAACTGCTCAACCTCGGTGCCAGCGACCAGGAGCCGGACGCCAACGACGCGCATATCGTCAATATCGTCGACTGGCTGTTCCAGTACGCCTACCAGCAACGCGCCAGTGACATCCATATCGAGCCGCGCCGCGAACAGGGCACCGTGCGTTTTCGCATCGACGGCGTGCTGCACAACGTCTATCAATTCCCGCCCCAGGTGACCATGGCCATCGTCAGCCGCCTGAAAACTTTGGGGCGGATGAACGTCGCGGAAAAACGCAAACCCCAGGACGGTCGGGTGAAAACCAAAACCCCGGACGGCGGTGAAGTGGAACTGCGCCTGTCGACCCTGCCCACCGCCTTTGGCGAAAAGATGGTGATGCGGATTTTCGACCCGGAAGTGCTGCTGAAAAACTTCGACCAATTGGGCTTCTCGCCGGACGACTTGCGGCGCTGGCTGGAAATGACCAGCCAGCCCAACGGCATCATTCTGGTCACCGGCCCCACCGGTTCGGGCAAGACCACCACGCTCTACACCTCGCTGAAAAAGCTGGCGACCCCCGAGGTCAACCTGTGCACCATCGAAGACCCGATCGAGATGATCGAGCCGGCCTTCAACCAGATGCAGGTGCAGCACAATATCGAGCTGAACTTTGCCAGCGGCGTACGCGCCCTGATGCGCCAGGACCCGGACATCATCATGATCGGCGAGATCCGCGATCTGGAAACCGCCGAGATGGCGATTCAGGCGGCGCTCACCGGTCACCTGGTGCTGTCCACCCTGCACACCAACGACGCCCCCAGCGCCATCACCCGCCTGCTGGAATTGGGCGTGCCCTATTATCTGCTCAAGGCCACCCTGCTCGGGGTCATGGCTCAGCGTCTGGTGCGCACCCTGTGCCCGCACTGCAAAGAGCCGATCGAAATCACCGAGGAAGACTGGCAGTCACTGACGCGCCCGTGGAACGCACCGCTGCCCACCGGGGCACACAAGGCGGTAGGCTGCCTCGAATGCCGCGACACCGGCTATCGCGGGCGTGCCGGGGTGTACGAAATCATGCAGCTGAGTGACAGCCTGAAGCCCTTTATCAGCGCCGACACCGACCTGCTGGCGTTGCGTCGCCAGAGCTTCAAGGAAGGCATGCGCAGCTTGCGGCTGTCCGGCGCACAGAAAGTTGCGGCCGGGCTCACCACCATTGAGGAAGTGCTGCGGGTTACGCCGCAGAGCGAACAGAAGTAAGGTTTGACGCTTTAGGTCGAACCCCCATGTCCCCCGTAGGAGCGGCTTCAGCCGCGATGCTGTTCAAGTTCAACCGCATCGCGGCTGAAGCCGCTCCTACGGAGGCACGAAACACCCCACCACCAACAAGGACTCGTTATGCAAATCGGTAGTGTGCTTTTTCTCTTTGTCGGCCTCGCCGTCGCCATTCTGTTCATGGGTTTCAAGGTCGTGCCGCAAGGCTTCGAGTGGACGGTGGAGCGCTTCGGTCGCTACACCAATACCCTGCGCCCGGGCCTGAACATCATCGTGCCGGTGATGGACCGTATCGGCCGGCGCATCAACGTGATGGAAAACGTGTTGGATATCCCGCCCCAGGAAGTCATCACCTCGGACAACGCCACGGTACAGATCGACGCCGTGTGCTTCTTCCAGGTGGTCAACACCGCCCAGGCGGCCTACGAAGTGAACAACCTCGAACACGCCATCCGCAACCTGCTGCAAACCAATATCCGCACCGTGCTCGGCTCCATGGAGCTGGACGCCATGCTCGGTCAGCGCGACGTGATCAACGAGCGCCTGCTGCGCACCGTCGATGAAGCCACCGCGCCCTGGGGCATCAAGATCACCCGCATCGAAATCAAGGACATCAGCCCACCCGCCGACCTGATGGCGGCCATGTCCGGGCAGATGAAAGCCGAACGCGTCAAGCGCGCCCAGATCCTCGAAGCCGAGGGCCTGCGCGCCGCCGCCATTCTGACGGCAGAAGGCAAGAAGCAGGCGCAGATTCTCGAGGCCGAGGGTGAGCGCCAGGCGGCGTTCCTCGAGTCCGAAGCGCGTGAACGTCAAGCCGAAGCCGAAGCCCGCGCCACCCAGGTGGTGTCGGAAGCCATCGCCAGCGGCAACGTGCAGGCGATCAACTATTTCGTCGCGCAGAAGTACATCGATGCCCTGGGCAAATTGGCCTCGGCGAACAACAGCAAAGTGATTCTGATGCCGTTGGAAGCCAGTCAAGTGATTGGCGCTGTGGGCGGTATCGGCGAAATCGTCAAAGCCACCTTCGATGGCAAAGCTGATAAAAACCAGAAAGCCTAAGGACGCGTTACCGATGATGGATTTTCTGCAACACCTGTCCTTCTGGGACTGGCTGGCGCTGGGCACCCTGCTGCTGATTCTGGAAGTGTTCGGCGCCGGCGGTTACCTGCTGTGGACCGGCATGGCCGCAGCCGCCGTAGGCGTGCTCACGTACCTGTTTCCGGCCCTGCCGTGGCCGTGGCAGTTTCTGTTGTTCGCGCTGCTTTCGGTATTAACCGCCGTGCTCTGGTGGCAACGCTTGCGCAAGGCCGGCAAAACCTCCCAGCAGCCTGGCCTGAACCAGCGCGGCCAGGAGTTTCTCGGCCGCACCTTTGCCCTGCATGAAGCCATTGTCGGTGGCCGCGGCAAGATCAAGGCCGGCGACAGCCTGTGGCTGGTGAGCGGCCCGGACATGCCTGCCGGCACCCCGGTAGAGGTAGTCGGCCAGGACGGCGTGGTGCTGAAAATCAAGGCCTGCGCCTAGGTTCTGCACCGGGTTCCTGCGGCAAAGCAATTTGAACTCGGGCGCTGGGCTTGAAGTCGTAATTTCAGGCCCCGTCGTTCAGATTCGAGGTGCCAGTCACAGGAGAACTACCATGCATCGCAAACTCGCTACTGCGGCCTTGTTGCTGATCGTTCCGGTTGCTTCGGCCATGGCCGACGACTTCTGGCGCGACGTGTTGTCATCTGGTGCCACCACCGGTTCCACTTACCTCACCTCGCGTCACGACCACAAAATCATCGTCAATGCCCAGGAAGACGCCGGCAGTTTCATTGCCAGCGACGGTGCCATTCGTGGCCCCTATCTGGAAGCCGCGCTGCACCAAGTACGCGCCGCACACCCTGACCTGAAGGCCTCGGACGCTGAACTGGCGCAGGCGATTCTCACCACCGAGCCAGACCGCCTCGCCCACTAAGTTCATCCGGCAGGACTGCCGACCGCTTCCGGTTGCGTGAAGGGCACATGTGCGAGCATCGCCCTTCCCCTCCAATGACAAGGACCGTTGCCATGGGCAATCCCCTTTCCACCTTGAAAGTCGTGCTGATCCTGATGATCGCCGTGAATGCCGTGTGGTTTACCGATCGCTTGCTGTCGCTGGTTGATCTGGACTTGCTGGGCCTGCTGCCCAGCACCGTCTGGCAAGTGCTGAGTGCCTTTGGCAGCGGCTTGCTGATCATCTTCAACATACAGTTGCTGGCGTTGCTGCCGAAGTTGCAGCTCAAGGCTGAGTGACATCTCTGCCCTGCGGGCAACAAAAAACCTCGAGAGGCGGGTGCGCCTGTCGAGGTTTTTTTAACTGATTTTTCAACGGCGGCCGGGGTCGATCACCCCGCCATTACTCAGGCATCAGCGTCAGCCACGGCCTGGTAAGCGCCAGCATCCAGCAGTTTGTCCAGCTCGCTGACATCGCTTGGCTGCAGCTTGTAGAACCAGCTGCCGTAAGGATCGCCATTGACGCTTTCCGGCGCATCGGCCAGGGCGTCGTTGACGGCGGTGACCACACCGCTGACCGGCGAGTAGATGTCGGAAGCGGCTTTCACCGACTCCACCACGCCGGCTTCCTGCCCCGCCGCCAGTTGCTTGCCGACTTCCGGCAGCTCGACGAATACCACATCACCCAGCGCTTCCTGCGCGTGGTCGGAAATACCCACGGTCACGCTGCCATCGGCTTCCAGGCGAGCCCATTCGTGGCTGGCGGCGTAACGCAGTTCACTGGGGATATTGCTCATGTCTTGGTCCTCGGAGTCGGGGAGGCGGATCGTCCGCCTGGAAAATTTAGCAGGTTGTGGCGCGCTGCCCGATTTTTCGTGGTGCTGCGCCGCAACCGGTCAGATCAATGCCTTGCCGTGTCGCACAAAATTAGGCCGAACTACCCGCACCGGGTACCACTTGCCGCGGATTTCCACCTCGGCACGTTCCCCTGTTGCGGCAGGAACCCGCGCCAGGGCAATGGATTTACCCAGGGTAGGCGAAAAGCTGCCGCTGGTGATTTCACCTTCACCAATGCCTTCAATCCGCACCACCTGGTGCGCGCGCAGCACGCCGCGCTCTTCCAGCACCAGGCCCACCAGCTTGGCCTGCGCCCCGGCGGCACGTTGCGCCTGCAGCGCCTCGCGGCCGACAAAGGCGCGGCTGGCCGGCTCCCAGGCGATGGTCCAGGCCATATTGGAGGCCAGCGGTGAAACGCTCTCATCCATGTCCTGACCGTACAGATTCATCCCGGCTTCCAGGCGCAGGGTGTCGCGGGCACCGAGGCCGATGGGGGCGATACCGGCACCCACCAGCTCATTGAAGAAACCTTGCGCCTCGTCGACCGGCAGAACGATTTCCAGACCGTCTTCACCGGTATAGCCGGTGCGGGCGATAAACCAGTTGCCGTCGGCAAAACCTTCGAATGGTTTGAGTTCGTTGATCAGCTTGGCGCGGCTGGCGGACACCAATTCGGCCACCTTGGCGCGGGCATGGGGGCCCTGAATGGCAAGCATGGCCAGTTCGCTGCGCTCGTTAAGCTGCACGGCGTAACCAGCGGTTTGCGCCTGCATCCAGGCCAGGTCCTTGTCGCGGGTGGCGGCGTTGACCACCACGCGGTAACCGTCTTCGGTGAGGTAGACGATCAGATCGTCGATCACCCCGCCCTGGGCATTCAGCATGCTGCTGTACAGCGCTTTGCCAAGCTCTTGCAGACGCTCGATATCGTTGGCCAGCAGGTGCTGCAGATAGGCTTTGGCCTGTGCGCCGCTGACGTCGACCACGGTCATATGGGACACATCGAACACCCCGCAATCGCGGCGCACCTGATGGTGCTCCTCAACCTGCGAGCCGTAGTGCAGTGGCATGTCCCAACCGCCGAAATCGACCATCTTGGCACCCAATGCAAGGTGCTGATCATAGAGGGGCGTACGCTGTCCCATGGGTTTCTCCTTCCGGGCTTGGCGAAGGTGAAGGCGGTCAGTGAACCCTGGCTGAGCCTACGAAAACCGGCACTTGCACGAGGACTCAACGAACCGGTCTGGATGACGTCCTACACCGAATGGCGCGCATTGTAGCCGCAAGACTGACGCCTGCACACGCCAAGGGAAAGGCTGGAAACGAATTTGTAGGAGCGGCTTGAGCCGCGATGCTGTTGGAGGTCAAAGGCATCGGGGCTCAGGTTGCTCCTACACAGACCACGCGTGCAAATTAATGCCCATAGCGCCGGGCTGAGCGGCGTATCAGACCTATCACCGGCAGCAAACCCACCAGCACCAGGCTCAGCGCCGGTAGCGCAGCGCGGGCCCACTCGCCCTCACTGGTCATTTCGAAAATGCGCACGGCCAGGGTGTCCCAGCCGAAGGGGCGCATCAGCAGGGTAGCGGGCATTTCCTTGAGCACATCGACGAACACCAGCAGCGCCGCGCTCAGCGCGCCCGGCACCAGCAGCGGCAGGTAAACGCGAAAGAACAGGCCATAGCCGGCCACCCCGAGGCTGCGCGAGGCTTCCGGCAGCGACGGGCGGATGCGGGCCAGCGCACCTTCCAGCGGCCCGTAGGCAACGGTGACAAAGCGGATCAGATAGGCCAGCACCAGCGCCAGCAGGCTGCCCAGCAACAAGGGTTTGCCGGCCCCCCCCAGCCATTGCGACAACGGTACTACCAACTCGCGGTCGAGGTAGCTGAACACCAGCATGATCGATACCGCCAGCACCGAGCCGGGCAGGGCATAGCCGAGATTGGCCAGGCTGATCGCGCTGCGGATTGGCCGGCTCGGCACCAGACGACGGGCGAACACCAGCACCATAGCCGCCGCCACGGTAACCGCGGCGGCTATGGTGCCGAGGTAGAGGGTGTGCAGAATCAGGCCAAGGTAACGCTCATCGAGATCGAACCGGCCGCGCTGCCAGCACCACACCAGCAACTGCAGCACAGGCACCAGAAACGCGCAGGCGAACACCAGGCCACACCAGCCACTGGCCACTGCCGCTTTCCAACCGCGCAAGTGATACAGCGCCTGGCCCCGCGGCCGCTCGCTGGCCGGACGGCTGGCACCACGGGCGCGGCGCTCACCGTAGAGCACCAGCATCACCGCCAGCAGCAACAGGCTGGCCAGCTGAGTGGCGCTGGACAGGCTGTAGAAGCCGTACCAGGTCTTGTAGATGGCGGTGGTGAAGGTGTCGAAATTGAACACCGACACCGCGCCGAAATCGGCCAGGGTTTCCATCAGTGCCAAGGCCACTCCGGCACCAATCGCCGGTCGCGCCATCGGTACCGCCACCCGCCAGAACGCTTGCCAGGGCGACTGGCCGAGAATCCGCGCCGCCTCCATCAGGCCCTTGCCCTGGGCAAGAAAGGCACTGCGCGCCAGCAGGTAAACGTAGGGATAAAACACCAGCACCAGCACCACAATCACCCCGCCGGTGGAACGCACCCTGGGCAGCCGCAGGCCGTTGCCAAACCACTCGCGTAGCAGGCTTTGCAGCGGTCCGGCGAAATCCAGCAGACCGACAAAGACAAACGCCAATACATAGGCGGGGATGGCGAAGGGCAGCATCAGCGCCCAGTCCAGCCAGCGCCGACCAGGGAACTCACACAGGCTGGTCAACCAGGCCAGGCTGACGCCCAGCAGGGTGACGCCAACGCCGACGCCCAGCACCAGCGCCAGGGTATTGCCCAGCAGGCGGAGCATCTGGGTGTGCCACAGGTGGGCCCAGATCTCGTGATCAATGGTTTGCCAGGAAAGCAACAACACCGTGAGCGGCATCAACACCAGCGCGGCGATGGCAAAAGAGAGGAGATACCAGCGACGTTGGTGAACCACGGGTTACCCGGTTAACAAGTAGGTTGGGTTGAGCGTAGCGAAGCCCAACGTTTCGGCGAAGCGGCGATGTTGGGCTTCGCCTTCGGCTCAACCCAACCTACATCAATACCAACCCGCTCTATCCATCAACTTGATCGCCTCAGCTTGGCGCTTGCCAGCCACTTCGACCGGAATGGTATCGGCCTTGAAAGTCCCCCAACTCGCCACTTCATCCGACGGTTTCACGCTCGGATTCGCCGGGTATTCCTGATTCACGCTGGAGAAAATCGCCTGCGCATCCGGCCCGGTCATCCACTCCACCAAGGCCTTGGCGGCCTCCGGGTGCGGTGCATGTTTGGTCAGGCCGATACCCGACAGGTTCACATGCACGCCACGATCCGCCTGGTTCGGCCAGAACAGTTTTACCGCCAGGCTCGCGTCCTGCTTGTGCAGCCGGCCGTAGTAGTAGGTGTTGACGATGCCGACGTCGCACTGGCCGGCGTTGATCGCCTGGATCACGGCGATATCGTCGGAGAACACATCGGTGGACAGGTTGTTGACCCAGCCCTTGAGGATTTCTTCGGTTTTTTCGGCACCGTGGGTTTCGATCAGGGTGGCGGTCAGCGACTGGTTGTAGACCTTCTTCGCCGTGCGCAGGCACAGGCGCCCTTCCCACTCTTTGCCGGCCAGCGCTTCGTAGGTGGACAGCTCTTCGGGTTTCACCCGGTCGGTGGAGTAGGCGATGGTGCGCGCGCGCAGTGACAGGCCGGTCCAGCTGTCGCTGGAGGAGCGGTACTGGCTGGGGATATTGGCGTCGATCACTGGCGATTTGAACGGCTGCAGAATGCCCATGTTCTCGGCTTGCCAAAGGTTGCCGGCATCCACGGTGAGCAAAAGGTCGGCGGTGGCGTTGCTGCCTTCGGCCTTGATGCGCTGCATCAGCGGCGCTTCCTTGTCGGTGATGAACTTGACCTTCACCCCGGTCTTGGCGGTGTAGGCGTCGAACACCGGTTTGATCAGCTCGTCGATACGCGAGGAGTACACCACCACCTCATCGGCAGCCTGCACGGTGGTTGCGCCCATCAGCACAAGCAAAGAAAGAAGGGTGCGGCGAATCTGCACGGGCAATTCCTCGTAAAAGCCAGAAGGCCGCAAATGATAAAGAACCTCACTTGGCGGCTGAGGCTTGAGGTGTGTCGGGATGTTGCGACACACCCATATCCCTCGTAGGAGGGGCTTCAGCCGCGATGCTTGTGATCTTCAAGAGCATCGCGGCTAAAGCCGCTCCTACAGGGCCACGTCAGGCTTTGGCGAGCGCCGGTAGATCGCCCGAGAGGCCCAGCGCCTGACGCACAAACAGGGCTTTGCCTTCGGCCAGGCCATCCACCAGATTCAGCCCACTGTTACGCAGCCAGCGTACCGGCAACGGGTCGGCCTGGAACAAACGCTGAAAGCCTTCCATCGCCGCCATCATGGCCAGGTTGTGGGGCATGCGGCGGCGCTCGAATCGGCTGAGCACGCGCTCATCGGCAATGTTTTCGCCGCGCTCGATGGCATGCAACAGCACCTCCGCCAGCACGGCGGCATCGAGGAAGCCGAGGTTCACCCCCTGGCCTGCCAGCGGGTGAATGGTGTGGGCGGCGTCGCCGATCAGCGCCAGACCGGGTTCGACATAACGTTTGGCGTGACGCTGGCGCAGCGGAATGCACAACCGAGGATCGGCCTCCAGCACCTCGCCCAGACGCCATTCGAAGGCCTTGCCCAGTTCCCGACAGAACTCGCTGTCATCCAGCGCCATCAAGCGTTCAGCCTGGGCCGGGGTGGTGGACCAGACAATCGAGCACCAGCCCTGACCATCGCCTTCGCGCGCCAGTGGCAGGAAAGCCAGCGGACCGTCGTCGGTAAAGCGTTGCCACGCCGTCAGCTGGTGCGGCTGGCTGCAATGCACGCTGGTGACGATGGCGTGGTGCAGATAATCCCACTCACGGGTGGCGCAGCCGGCCAGGCGGCGCACGGCCGAGTTGGCACCGTCGGCGGCGATCACCAGCGGCGTGCGTACGGTGCGGCCATCGGCCAGGGTCAGCAGCCAGTCATCGCCGGAGTGGCGCAGCTGCTCCAGGCGGGCGTTGGCCAGCAGGCCAAGGTCAGTGTCGTGCAGCTGTTCCAGCAGCGCGTCCTGAATCACCCGGTTTTCGACGATATGGCCGAGCACCTCGGCATGCACGCTGGCGGCGGAGAAGTGAATCTGCCCGGTGCCGGAACCATCCCACACCTGCATTTCGCCGTACGGGCTGGTACGCCGTGCTTCGATGCCGGGCCATGCGCCGACGCGCTCGAGAATGCGCTGGCTGGCCATCGACAAGGCGCTGACCCGCGGCTCGAAGGCCGCACTTTGCTCAAAGGGTTTGACGCTCAGGGGGCTGCCATCCAGCAGCAGAATGTCCACCCCGCTGTGTTGCAAGGCCAGGGCCAGCGCGCTGCCGACCATCCCGGCCCCGACTATTACCAAATCCGCTCGCATTTCCATGCTTTCAGCCTATCCACGGGCCGCCCGAGGGCCGCCAGAAAAGTGATTAACCGTCGCTACGGGTACCGATGCCCATCGCCTGCCGGGCAAACCAGCGCTTGGCCGGCGGCAGCATGTCCAGCCCCAGCAGGCCCAGGTTGCGACCGGTGGCCAGCAGCGGCTCGGCGTTGCTGAACAGGCGGGTGACGCGGTCGGAAAAGCCGACGGTCAGGCTCTGGTCCAGCTGTTGGCGGGTCAGGTAGTGCTGCAGGGTGGTGAAATCGCCCGGCACATCGGGCCCGGCCAGCAGCGTTTCAGCCAGTGCCTGCACATCGCGCAGAGCCAGGTTGTAACCCTGACCAGCGATCGGGTGCAGGCTGTGGGCGGCGTTGCCGAGCACCACCAGGTTGGCGCGCACCTGCTCCTGCGCCTCGATCAAGGCCAGCGGGTAGACATGCCGGGCACCGACCTGGCGCAAGGCACCCAGGCGGTAGCCGAAGGTCTGTTGCAGCTCGGCCAGAAAGGCCCGCTCGTCCAGGGCCAACAAGCGCTGGGCATCGTCGCCGGGGCGAGTCCAGATCAGCGCGCTGCGGTTGTCGGAAAGCGGCAGCAGGGCCAACGGGCCTTCGTCGGTGAAACGCTCGAAAGCCTGGCCAGCATGGGGCTGACCGATGCTGATATTGGCGATCAGCGCGCTCTGCTGGTAAGCGGTGTTCTTCACCGTGATGCCCAACTGCTCACGCAGGCCGGAGCGACCACCATCGGCCAATACCGCGAGGTTGCAGTCGAGCAGGCTTTCGTCATTCAGGGTCAGGCGGTAGCCATCACCCAGCGCCTGCATCGCCACCACTTCCGCCGGGCAACGCCAGCTCACTACCTCGGGGTCCAGGGCTTGCCACAGGCAATGGCCCAACCAGGCGTTTTCAGCGACATAGCCCAGCGCTGGCACACCCTCTTCTTCCGCGCTCAAGCGCGCGGCAGCGAAGCGCCCCTTATCGGAAACATGGATGTGCAGGATAGCTTCGGCCCGCTCGGCCACCTGCGGCCAGATACCCAGGCGCTGGTAGATTTGCTGGGTGCCGTAGGACAACGCCGTGGAGCGGGCATCGTAGCTGGGCTGGTAGCTGTCTCCGGGGGCAAACGGTTCGATCAGCACGATCGACCAGCCGCGCGCCTTGGCACCGGCCTGCAGGGCCAGCGCCAGGCTGGCACCGACCAGGCCGCCACCAATAATCGCCAGTTGCGCTCTACTCACCCTTAAGCGGCCTGAACGCGGGCGGCAGCCATCAGCGCCTCGATTTCAGCGACGGTTTTCGGCGCGTCCTTGGTGATGATTTCGCAGCCGGTTTTGGTCACCACCACGTCGTCCTCAATGCGCACGCCAATGCCGCGCCATTTCTTCGCGACGTTCTGGTTATCCACGGCGATATAGATGCCCGGCTCGACGGTCAGCGCCATGCCGACTTCCAGCACGCGCCACTCGCCGCCGACCTTGTAGTCGCCGACATCGTGCACATCCATGCCCAGCCAGTGGCCAGCTCGGTGCATATAGAACGGCTTGTAGGCTTCGCTGGCGATCAGCTCGTCGACATCGCCTTCGAGCAGGCCGAGCTCCACCAGACCGGCGGTGATTACCTGCACGGTGGCTTCGTGGGCTTCGTTCCAGTGCTTGTCCGGGCCGATGGCGGCGAACGCGGCCTCCTGGGATTTCAGCACCAGCTCGTAGATGGCTTTCTGCTCGGGGGAGAACTTGCCGCTGACCGGGAACGTGCGGGTGATATCGCTGGCGTAGCAGTCGATTTCACAACCGGCATCGATCAGCACCAGGTCGCCATCTTTCAGCGGCGCATCGTTCTCCCGGTAGTGCAGGATGCAGGCATTGCGCCCGGCAGCGACGATGGAGCCATAGGCTGGCATTTTCGCCCCGCCCTTGCGGAATTCGTAATCCAGCTCGGCTTCCAGATGGTATTCGCTGAGGCCCGCACGGCTGGCCTGCATGGCACGGATATGGGCGCGCGAGGAAATCTGCGCGGCTTCGCGCATCACTTTCACTTCGTTGGCCGATTTGTACAGGCGCATATCGTGCAGCAGGTGGGTCAGCGCGACGAACTCGTTCGGCGGCTGTGCACCCTGACGCGCTTTGGAGCGGATGACGTTGATCCACTCCATCAGGTGACGATCGAATTCCTGGTTGGTGCCCATGGCGTAGTACACACGATCACGGCCTTCGATCAGGCCGGGCAGGATCTCGTCGATATCGCCGATGGGGAACGCATCGTCAGCGCCGAAGTTGGTCACGGCACCGTCTTGCCCGGCGCGCAGGCCGTCCCAGAGTTCGCGTTCCGGGTCACGCTCGCGGCAGAACAGCACGTACTCACCGTGCGGTCGGCCGGGGATCAGGGCGATCACCGCCTCGGGCTCGGGGAAGCCGCTGAGGTACTGGAAATCGCTGTCCTGGCGGTAGATGTGCTCGACGTCGCGGTTGCGGATGTACACCGGCGCAGCCGGTAGAATGGCGATGCTGTTGGGCTCCATCTGCGCCATCAGCGCCTTGCGCCGACGAGCGTATTCCGACTTGGGGATGCTGATCATGGGCGAGCTCGTTCTGGTCTAGAAAGTCTGGAAAAATCAGTGCAGCGATGGCTTCGGGGCGGCGGGTGCAGCCGGCTTCACGCATTCGGTGAACAGCAGCAGCGGCGCTACGCGCAGGTACTCCATCACTTCCATATAGTCGTTTTCGCCATCTTCGGACTCCTCCAGGGCTTCTTGCACCTGGGCAATCGCGGCGAGGTCTTGCAGCACTTCCATGGCTTCGGCACTCAGTGCGGCGTCACGGGCAGTCAGACCGAAACCAGCGAGAAAGCCCTGGCACCATTGGCCCATGGCGGCGGCACGGTCGGCCAGCGGTGCATCATCGGAGGGCAGTAGCAGAACCACGGCGATGTCATCGCCAGTCAGTTCGGCTTTGACCATTTCCTGCAGGCCGATCAGTGCGGCCTTGATATTGTCGGCCGGTTCGGCGGAGAACAGGTCGGCGGCGTCCACCAGCCAGGTGTCGACGTCGAAGCCGGCACCAGCGCAACTGCGGCCGAGCAACAGGCCGTGCAATTCGGCAGGCGAGACGGGTTGACCGCTGCTGGCAAGCAGGGTGGCGAAAGCGCTATACGGGGAATTTTGAGTGGGCATTGGCAACTAGGCACCCAGAGGGCGCAATGACTAGAATGGAGGCCTTGTATCCTAGCATCGGCAGCCGCGCCAAGACCATTGGCGGACATCAACGGGTTTGCCCCATTACCGATGCCTTCCTATATAGTTTCGCCACTTCATACGCCTAGCGAGAATCCATGGAAGACGCCGATCTGCACGCGCTTACCATCAAGCTGGAACTGCTTATCCAACGCGTCGAGCAGTTGAAAGCGGACAACCGCGCCTTACGTGCGAGCGAGCAGGCCTGGCGCGAAGAGCGCGCCCATCTGATCGAAAAGAACGAAATGGCCCGGCATAAGGTCGAATCGATGATTTCGCGCCTCAAAGCCCTGGAGCAGGACTAATGACCTCGAACACCGTTACCGTTCACATCCTTGATAAAGACTATTGCATCGCCTGCCCGGCGGACGAACGCGCCAACCTGGAAAGCGCCGCGCGCTACCTGGACGGCAAGATGCGTGAGATCCGCAGCGGCGGCAAAGTGATCGGCGCCGACCGCGTTGCCGTGATGGCAGCCCTCAACATCACCCACGACCTGCTGCATAAACAGCAGCGCCTGGATCAGGACGTCAGCTCCACCCGCGCCCATGTACGCGACCTGCTGGATCGTGTCGACGGTGCCCTGGCCACCGATCAGGACAGCAGCCATAGCTGATTGCAGAGCGGTTTATTCGGGTATACTGGCCGCCGCTCCCTGGAGTGTGCGCCAGTTGGTGATGTCCCTGAGCCGATACGCACAAACCCGGGGGTTGCAAGTTGGAGCCGGTGTGCATGTCCGCCTGACGGAAAGCCTTAACGCTCCCTGCAACCTCCACCTTGAACTTTCGGGTTCAAGGGCTAAACCGACAGCGGCACGTCGGGGGGTCTTACTTCTTCGCTCATTGCCCGCCCTGTTTGGTGATGAGGTTTTCCGCGGTTCGCGCTCGCGAATCCAGGCCGTCACTCGATGCTGACCGCCGCCACTCTTTCCCGCCCGCAACTCCGTCGCCTGCTCCGCAAAGCCCGTCGCGCCTTGAGCGCCAGCGCCCAGCGCAAGGCCGCCGAACAGCTCTATCGGCAACTGGCGCAGCACCCGTTTTTTCGTCGCGCACGGCATATCGCGCTGTATCTGCCGGTTGATGGTGAGATCGATCCGCGGGCGTTGATGCGCGCCGCACAACGGCGCGGCAAAGCCACCTACCTGCCCGTTCTCAGTGCATGGCCACGCAGCAAAATGGTCTTCCAACGGGTACGAGCGAACGAGCCCTTGCGCCCGAACCGTTTTCGCATTGCCGAACCGACAGCCAATTGCCAACGGCAACGCAAGGTCTGGGCGCTGGACCTGGTGCTGCTGCCATTGGTGGGCTTCGACGCCGAGGGCGGGCGTCTGGGTATGGGGGGCGGCTTTTATGATCGCAGCCTGGCGTACTTGCAACGTCGCAATAATTGGCACAAACCGACGCTATTGGGCCTGGCCCATGAATGTCAGAAAGTCGATCGCCTGGCACTGGCCAGCTGGGACGTGCGTTTGCATGCGACGGTGACGGATAAGGCGTGGTATCTGGGCGATACCCTGGAAGCGGACAGCGGTGCCGCACTCCTTGCGGCCACCACCGGCGTCGGCAAACAGCCTTAAGGCTGTTGCGACAATGTGACTGGAGCGTCGCTCTGACGGTCCCACAGACTCTGGGTGTAACCGGTGGTGACCACACCCAGGCCGAACAGAATGACCAATACCCACAACAAATCTGGTTTACGTTTCTTCATCGATTGCCTCCCCCTTCCAGGCAATTTTTCGCACTAGACCTGCGACGTTTTTTGTTTTTGGACCGCCCGGCTGCGTTAAATTCAGCTGCGCGGCATTCTCCTGCATGGTGCCCGCATGTGCAATTCTGACGCCAACCGGCTGTCGTCTAAATGTGCAGAAGCACCCACAAAGATTTAACCCCACGAGCGAAGAGCAAAGTTCATGCCTCACTGGTTGATGAAGTCCGAACCCGAAGAACTTTCCATCCACGACCTGCAGCGGCTCGGCCACGCGCGCTGGGACGGGGTACGCAACTACCAGGCGCGTAACTTTGTGCGCAGCATGGCGGTGGGTGACCTGTTCTTTTTTTATCACTCCAGCTGCCCGCAGCCCGGTATTGCCGGAATAGGCAGAATTATTGCTTCGGCCTATCCGGACCCAACGGCGCTCGACCCGCAAAGCCATTACTACGATGCCAAGGCCAGTGCGCAGAAAAACCCGTGGAGCGCCTTGGACGTCGAATTCGTCGAAGCGTTCGCCAGGGTCATTGCTTTAGCCACACTGCGTGATCTACCTGGGCTGAGCGAACTACCCTTGGTTAAAAAAGGCAGCCGGCTTTCGGTGATGCCAGTCAGTGCTAGCGAATGGGCAGCAATCCAGGCTTTGTGAAAACCGAGTGCGGTAGTTTTATCGGCGCTCTGCATTAAGCAACACGGACACTGTGCATGGAACTAGATAGCTTGCACGACACCCCAGCGTTTCCCGCTGCCCGCCCAGCCTGGCGGTCCCGCCTAGCCCTGACGCTGCTGGCCGCGTTACTGCTCGGTGCCAGCCTGGTGCTGTGGCAGAAGCTGGTGACCATCGAGCGCGCCCACGCCAATGAACGGGTGGCGGCCCAGGCGCGTCTGCTGACTCGGCAATTGGAAGGCGGCCTGACCACCCAGGCGCAGGACCTTTATCGCCTGGCCGAACTGTGGAATCACCATGGCCGTATGAGCCAGGAAGAGTGGCAGCTGGAGGCCCGTTTCTCGCTGCAGCACTTCCGGGGCTACCAGGCCATTCAATGGGCCGACGCCGACTTGCGCCTGCGCTGGATTCTGCCCCTTGCCGGCAACGAGGCGGCGGTCAATTTCCAGCTGACTCCAGCACACCCCAATTACTTGCTGGCCATGCAAGCCAAGGCCCAGGGCAAGCAGGTGTTCTCCAATAGTTTCGACCTGGTGCAAGGCGGCCGCGGCTTTGTTCTGTATACCCCGCTGTACGTGATGGATGCCCAGGGCCAGCGAGTGTTCGATGGTTTTGTGCAGGGCATCTTCCGCGTGCAAACCCTGATGGATGAGTTACTCGACACGGTGGACAGCACGGATTTCAACGTACGCCTGCTGGAGTTCGGCCGCCCGCTGTACAACCGCGAGCAAGCCGACTTCAGCGCCGGCCTGCAGCAGGAGCTGCCGCTGCATCTGCTCAACAACCGCAATTTCACCCTGCAGCTCAACCCCACACGCAAGCTCGCTCAACAGCTGTCCAGCCCGTTGCCGCTGGTGCTGCTGGCGGCCGGCCTGACCACCACGCTGTTACTGATCGCCGCCCTCGCGCTGGCGGTGGAAAACGCTCGCCGCGCCGGCGCTCTGCAGGCCAGCAACAGCCGCCTGAATCAGGAAGTGCACGGCCGCGAGCTGATCGAGCAGGTGCTGCGCGAAAGCCGCGAGCGCTTGCAGCTGGTGGTCGACCTTACCGACTCCAGCCGTGATGGGCTGTTTATCATCGACCCGCACAATCGCAAGATCCTGCATATGAACAAGGCTACCTACAGCAGCCTCGGCTACAGCGAACAGGAGTTTCGCGAGCGCCTGCAGGAGCAGCCGGAATCCTTGCTGCTGGGCTTTTATGCCTGGGTCGAGCTGGTACGTCAGGCGCAAGGCGACAACCAGGGGAAGATCTTTCAGCGCGAAATGCGCCGCCGCAATGGCAGCATCCAGCCTGCGGAAATCAGCGCGCAGCTGGTGCAGGTCAACGGCCATGAATACCTGATCGGCGTATCGCGCGACAACAACGAGCGCCTGCAACTGGAGGCGCAGCTGCAGCACCTGTCGCAGCGTGACGGCCTGACCGGCCTGTACAACCGGCGCTTCTTCGACCACCAGCTGCACAGCGAATGGCGCCGGCTGCAGCGCATCGGCGCGCCGATGAGTTTGCTGATGCTGGATGTCGATTACTTCAAGGCCTACAACGACCAGCTCGGTCATCTGGCCGGCGACGATGCCTTACGCCAGGTGGCTGCAGCGCTGCAGTCGTGTCTACTGCGCGATGGCGATGCGGTGTGCCGCTATGGTGGCGAGGAGTTTGCGGTGATTCTGGCCAACACCGACGAAGTAGGTGCGCAGATGATCGCCGCCCGAATTCATGCCGCCCTGGCGGAGTTGCAGCTGCCCCACCCTGGCAGCCCGCTGTCGCGCCTGAGCGCCAGTATCGGTTTGAGCTCGGTGACGCCCAACCGCGACAGCCACCCGGACAGCCTCGTAGCCCATAGCGACCAGGCGCTGTACCAGGCCAAGCATCAGGGCCGCAATTGCACCTGCGTGTGGAGCACCACCTGACTGGCGGTGCTTACTGCACGATCAGGTTATTGAACAGCAGGTCTTCCACCAGCGGCTTGCCCTCTTCCTGGGTCAGCACGTCCTGCACCTGCTTGAGGGCTTCCTGGCGCAGTTTTTCCTTGGACTCGACGTTGCCCATAGCTTCGTCAGTCTGCTGGGAAAACAGCATCACCAGTTGATTGCGGATCAGCGGCTCATGATGCTCGACCTTGGCTTCGGCCTCGCTACCCGTGACCTGCAACGCGATATCGGCTTTGAACACTTTCAGCCGCGGGCCGGTACCGTAGTTGCCCACCAGCGCCGGCACCAGGCTGATATACGCCACAGTCGGCGTTTTGCTTTCGCCTTCGCCGCCTTCTTTCTCTTCATTGGCCAGGGCGGCAAACGGCAGGGAGAGGGCCATCAATAGTACAAACCAAGCTTTCACAGTACGCATCCTCGACTGGGTATGTGCCCTAGCATAGCGATAGCCCGGCGCTTATACACCTTTATCAGGCCGGACCATGCTCGTTGACCCTCGCGGCCACCCACCTACACTGCCAAGCCATAACTCTGCGAGGAACACTCCAATGAAAGCCGTGTTGTGCAAAGCCTTCGGCCCTGCCGAAACCCTGGTACTGGAAGAAGTAGCCAGCCCGGAACCGAAGAAGAACGAAGTGCTACTCGACGTCCATGCCGCCGGCGTGAACTTCCCGGACACCCTGATCATTGAGGGCAAGTACCAATTCAAGCCACCCTTCCCGTTCTCGCCGGGTGGCGAAGCGGCCGGTGTGGTCGCTGCGGTTGGCGAGAAAATCAGCCACGTAAAACCCGGCGACCGGGTAATGGCCCTGACCGGCTGGGGCAGCTTCGCCGAGCAGGTTGCGGTACCCGGTTACAGCGTGATGCCGATCCCGGCCGGCATGGACTTCGCCAGTGCAGCCGCCTTTGGCATGACCTACGGCACCTCGATCCACGCTCTGAAACAACGCGCCAACCTGCAACCGGGCGAAACCCTGCTGGTTCTGGGCGCGTCCGGTGGCGTCGGCCTGGCTGCGGTGGAAATCGGCAAAGCCATGGGTGCCCGCGTGATCGCCGCCGCCAGCAGTGCAGAGAAACTGGAAGTGGCCAAGGCCGCCGGTGCCGATGAGCTGATCAACTACAGCGAAGGCAGCCTGAAGGAAAAGCTCAAGGAACTCACCGGCGGCCAAGGCGTGGACGTGATCTACGATCCGGTCGGTGGCGAGCTGTTCGAAGAAGCCTTCCGCTCCATCGCCTGGAACGGTCGCTTCCTGGTGGTGGGCTTTGCCAGCGGCACCATTCCGTCACTGCCGGCCAACCTCACCCTGCTCAAGGGCGCATCGCTGGTCGGTGTGTTCTGGGGCGCGTTCGCCCAGCGCCAGCCGGCCGACAACGCCGCCAACTTCGAGCAGCTGTTCAAGTGGTTCGCTGAAGGCAAGGTGAAGCCACTGGTATCGCAGACGTTCCCGCTTACCGATGCAGCCGGTGCGATCAACGCACTGGGGCAGCGCAAGGCTGTGGGCAAAGTGGTGGTGCAGGTGCGCTAAGCGCCCATATCAACGCCATAAAAAAACCGCCTCCGGGCGGTTTTTTTATATCTGCGAACGGCGTTTCCAGGAGTCGCGGCTAACGCGGCGCGTAAGCAAAGACGTCGGCGCGCATCTGATGCGCATCCATCCCTGCATCCACCAACGCATCAAGGGTCGCGTAGACCATCATCGGCGAACCGCTGGCATACACATGCAGCGGTTTGAGATCGGGGAAATCTTCGCGCACCGCTTCGTGCAGCAAACCACAACGGCCTTGCCAGCCGCACACGTCGCTGACCACCTGATGCAGGGTCAGGTTCGGCATCTGCTGCCAATCGGCCCAATGCGGCAGTTGGTAGAAATCCTCCGGCCGGCGCGCACCCCAGTACAGGTGCACCGGGTGCTTGAAGCCGGTGGCGCGGCAATGCTCGATCAGGCTGTGCATCTGCGCCATGCCGGTCCCGGCAGCGATCAGAATCAATGGCCCATCGGGCAACTCGGCCAGGTGCGCATCACCAAACGGCATCTGTACTTCCACCAGCGGCTCGCGCTGCAATTGCGCCAGCAAGTTCAGCGCGCTGTCTTCACGACCGAGGATATGCAGCTCCAGTTCCCGCCCCTGGGACGGTGCCGAAGCCAGGGAGAACGCTGACTGTTCGCCATCGTCACGGCGTACCAGCACGTACTGCCCGGCGTGATAACGCGGTGGCTTGCCGGCCGGCGCGCGCAGGCTGACCCGCCAGACATCACCGCCCACGGCCGTACACGCCACCACTTGGCAACGCAGGGTGCGCAGCGGCAATTCGCCAGGGGCCAGCACGCCATCCCAATGCAACACACAATCCTCCAGCGGCTCGGCCAGACAGGTGAACAATTCACCGTGGTCACGGGCCTCGCCGCTCTGCTGCACGGAACCCTCCACCAACAAGGCCGCGCAGATATGGCAGTTGCCATTGCGACAGGCTTGCGGACACTGGTAGCCAAGACGGCGGGCGGCATCGAGGATGCGCTCGCCGGGGTGCACATCCAGCACCGCCCCGGAGGGTTGCAGGGTCACTTTTATCACTCTATTCCAAGATCCTTCCACATCGCGTCGACCCGCTGGGTAACCGCTTCATCCTTGACGATCACCCGGCCCCATTCGCGGCTGGTTTCGCCCGGCCACTTGTGGGTGGCGTCCAGGCCCATCTTCGAACCAAGGCCCGAGACCGGCGAGGCGAAGTCGAGGTAGTCGATCGGCGTATTGTCGATCAGCACCGTGTCGCGCTTGGGGTCCATGCGTGTGGTAATGGCCCAGATCACATCGTTCCAGTCCCGCGCATTGATGTCGTCGTCAGTGACGATAACGAACTTGGTGTACATGAACTGACGCAAAAACGACCACACACCGAGCATTACGCGCTTGGCATGCCCCGGATACTGCTTCTTCATGGTCACCACCGCCATGCGGTAGGAGCAGCCTTCGGGCGGCAGGTAGAAGTCGGTGATCTCCGGGAACTGCTTCTGCAGGATAGGCACGAATACTTCGTTCAATGCCACGCCGAGAATCGCCGGCTCATCTGGCGGCCGGCCGGTGTAGGTGCTGTGGTAAATCGGTTTTTGCCGGCGGGTAATGCGTTCGACGGTAAAGACCGGGAAAGAGTCCACCTCGTTGTAGTAGCCGGTGTGGTCGCCATAGGGACCTTCGTCCGCCATTTCGCCCGGGTGAATCACACCCTCCAGCACGATTTCGGCGCTGGCCGGCACCTGCAACTCACTGCCACGGCACTTGATCAGCTCGGTACGGTTGCCGCGCAGCAGGCCGGCAAAGGCGTATTCAGAGAGGCTGTCCGGCACCGGCGTCACGGCACCGAGAATGGTCGCCGGATCCGCACCCAGGGCCACGGCCACCGGGAAGGGCTGACCGGGGTGTTTGTCGCACCATTCCTTGAAGTCCAGCGCGCCGCCACGGTGGCTGAGCCAGCGCATGATCACCTTGTTGCGGCCGATCACCTGCTGGCGGTAAATACCCAGGTTCTGCCGGTCTTTATTCGGCCCCTTGGTGACCGTCAGGCCCCAGGTGATCAACGGCGCAACGTCGCCCGGCCAGCAGGTTTGCACCGGCAGTTTGCCGAGGTCGACGTCATCACCCTCTTCGATCACTTCCTGGCATGGGGCGTCTTTAACCACCTTGGGTGCCATGGAAATGATCTTCTTGAAGATCGGCAGTTTCGACCAGGCGTCTTTCAAGCCTTTGGGCGGCTCCGGCTCTTTAAGAAAGGCCAGCAGCTTGCCGATTTCGCGCAACTCGCTGACGGCTTCAGCGCCCATGCCCAGGGCCACGCGCTCGGGGGTGCCGAACAGATTGCCGAGCACCGGCATAGCGAAACCGGTGGGGTTTTCGAACAGCAGGGCCGGGCCTTTGCGGCGCAGGGTGCGGTCGCAGATTTCGGTCATTTCCAGCACGGGTGACACGGGATGGCTGATGCGTTTCAGCTCGCCGCGTTGCTCCAGGCCACGAATAAAGTCGCGCAGATCGCGATACTGCATGCTTGAGCCTCGTGTAGGGCGCTCGATAGAAGGACAAAACCAGGTGCGAAGTTTAGCCTGCCAGGGCGTCGCAAAGGGCGACGGATGCCAATCCGCAGTTAGCAAAAAGCCGGGTTTCCCCGGCTTTTGCCTGTCTTCGCGATGTTACTTGCGCTTCATCGACTGGAAGAACTCGTCGTTGGTCTTGGTCGCTTTGAGGCGATCGAGCAAGAACTCGATAGCGGCGATCTCGTCCATTGGATGCAGCAACTTGCGCAGGATCCACATACGCTGCAGCTCGTCTTCGGCGGTCAGCAACTCCTCGCGGCGAGTGCCGGAGCGGTTGATGTTGATGGCCGGGAATACGCGCTTCTCAGCGATGCGACGGTCCAGGGGCAGCTCCATGTTGCCGGTACCCTTGAACTCTTCGTAGATCACTTCATCCATCTTCGAGCCGGTTTCCACCAACGCGGTAGCGATGATGGTCAGCGAGCCGCCTTCTTCGATATTACGGGCCGCGCCGAAGAAACGTTTCGGCTTCTCCAGGGCGTGAGCGTCGACACCACCGGTGAGCACCTTGCCGGAGCTCGGGATCACGGTGTTGTAGGCACGCGCCAGACGGGTAATGGAGTCGAGCAGAATGACCACATCCTTCTTGTGCTCGACCAGGCGCTTGGCCTTTTCGATCACCATTTCGGCAACCTGCACGTGGCGGGTTGGCGGTTCGTCGAAGGTGGAAGCAACCACTTCGCCGCGCACGGTGCGCTGCATTTCGGTCACTTCTTCCGGGCGCTCGTCGATCAGCAGAACGATGAGGTGGCACTCGGGGTTATTGCGGGTGATGTTGGCCGCGATGTTCTGCAGCATGATCGTTTTACCGGCTTTGGGCGGAGCCACGATCAGACCGCGTTGACCTTTGCCGATTGGCGCGCAGAGGTCGATGACACGGCCGGTCAAGTCTTCAGTGGAACCGTTGCCGGCTTCCATCATCAGGCGCTTGTTGGGGAACAAGGGCGTGAGGTTTTCGAACAGAATCTTGTTCTTGGCGTTCTCGGGACGGTCGAAGTTGATGGTGTCGACCTTGAGCAGCGCGAAGTAACGTTCGCCTTCTTTCGGCGGGCGGATCTTGCCAACGATGGTGTCGCCAGTGCGCAAGTTGAAGCGGCGGATCTGGCTAGGCGAAACGTAGATGTCGTCCGGGCCGGCCAGGTACGAGGCATCGGCGGAACGCAGGAAGCCGAAGCCGTCCTGGAGGATCTCCAACACGCCATCACCGGAGATTTCCTCACCGCTTTTCGCGTGCTTTTTCAACAGGGAGAAAATCACGTCCTGCTTGCGCGAACGGGCCATATTTTCTATGCCCATCTGTTCGGCCATTTCTAGCAGGTCGGTAATCGGCTTTTGCTTGAGTTCAGTCAGATTCATATAGGAATGACGTAATCGTGAAGGAGGGGGAAATAAGCGTTTAGCTTATGAGGCCGGGCTGCGCGGAGGCAGCATGATCGCCTGCTTGTTTATCGATGGGTATCGAGTAGGAATGCGTCGGCGACGGCTTACAGAGAGCAACGGAGGAACCGTTGCGAGGCCGAATGTACCATCGGCTTTGCGGAGCGTCTAGTCTTCGGCCAATGAAAAAGCCCCGCGTAGGACGGGGCTTTCAGGCACAACAGAGAAATTCCTTACGACTTAGATGTTGCTGTCGAGGAACGCCGCCAATTGCGACTTGGACAGTGCGCCCACCTTGGTGGCTTCTACAGCACCGTTCTTGAACAGCATCAGAGTCGGGATACCACGCACGTTGTACTTCGGCGGGGTGTCCTGATTTTCGTCGATGTTCAGTTTGCAAACTTTCAGTTTGCCTTGATAGGTCTGGGCGATTTCGTCCAGAACCGGGGCGATCATTTTGCACGGGCCACACCATTCAGCCCAATAATCGACCAGCACCGGGCCATCAGCCTGGAGCACATCCGAATCAAAGCTGGCGTCGCTGACGTGGGTGATGAATTCGCTCATGGAAACTCTCCAGGGTCGCAAGGATGTAAAGTGGCGCCATCATAGCCCGGCTTTGCCAACACCGAAAGCGCCGACCGATTGAGCTTCGCTATGATGAACTACGCAAATGCTGATCAACAATTGAACTAAAAACCGCCGCAAGCGCTCCGTTTCTCTGCACTGTCGGACTGACGCCAGTCATAATTGCGACGTACAGCAGCGCCATACTGCGCGGCCGAACCTTGTCACCGCCTGACCTGCGGCTATAAAGAACAACTCCAGCATCGACATCCCGCCGCGCCCGCATTGCCACTCGCGTTGGCGCAAGCGCCTGATCATGGCAGGATGTCGCGCTACAGCTCTGAGACCTTCACACCATGCCGCAAAGCCCCGCCAAGCACTTTTCCATGATCGCCGCCATCGACCTCGGCTCGAACAGTTTCCATATTGTTCTGGCCAAAGCCGACCACGGCGAGATCCGCATCCTGGAGCGCATGGGCGAAAAAGTGCAGCTGGCCGCGGGCATCGATGAGCAACGCGAACTCAATGAAGAAGCCATGCAACGCGGCCTCGACTGCTTGCGCCGCTTTGCCCAGCTGACCAACAGCCTGCCTCCGGGTGCCGTGCGCGTCGTCGGCACCAACGCCCTGCGCGAGGCGCGCAACCGCTCGGTATTCATCCGCCGCGCGGAAGAAATTCTCGGCCACCCGGTGGAAGTGATATCCGGACGTGAAGAAGCGCGTCTGATCTACCTCGGCGTGTCCCACACCCTCGCCGACACCCCCGGTAAACGGCTGGTGGCGGATATCGGCGGCGGCAGTACCGAATTCATCATTGGTCAGCGCTTCGAACCGCTGCTGCGCGAAAGCCTGCAGATGGGCTGCGTCAGTTTCACCCAGCGTTATTTCCGCGACGGCAAGATCACCCCTGCCCGCTATGCCCAGGCCTATACTGCGGCACGCCTGGAGCTGATGGGTATTGAGCACGCCCTGCGCCGCCTGGGCTGGGATGAAGCAGTGGGTGCCTCCGGCACCATTCGCGCAGTAGGTCTGGCGATCAAAGCCGGCGGCCACGGCAACGGTGAGGTAAATGCCGAGGGCCTGGCGTGGCTCAAGCGTCGCGTATTGAAACTGGGCGAAGTCGACAAGCTCGACATGGACGGCATCAAGCCAGACCGCCGCGCCATTTTCCCCGCAGGCCTGGCGATCATCGAAGCCATCTTCGATGCCATGGACCTGCACTCCATGAATCATTCCGAAGGTGCCCTGCGCGAAGGCGTGCTCTACGACCTGCTGGGCCGCCATCACCATGAAGACGTCCGTGAGCGCACGCTGAGCGCGCTGATGGAGCGCTACCATGTCGACCCGGAGCAGGCGCAGCGCGTCGAAGCCAAGGCTCTGGAGGCGCTGGACGACGTAGCCCAGGCCTGGGGCCTGGATGACGAATGGCACCGCGAACTGCTGAGCTGGGCGAGCAAGGTGCACGAGGTGGGCCTGGATATCGCCCACTACTCCTACCATAAGCACGGCGCTTACCTGGTGGAGCACTCGGACCTCGGCGGCTTTTCCCGCCAGGACCAACAGATGCTCGCCCTGCTGGTACGCGGGCACCGACGCAATATTCCCAAGGACAAATTCGCCGAGTTCGGCGATGAAGGCGTCAAGCTGATGCGCCTTTGCGTGCTGCTGCGCTTTGCCATTCTGTTCCACCATATCCGCGGCACCCAAGAGATGCCCAAGGTGAAACTGCTGGCCAGCGACGACAGCCTCGACCTGGCCTTCCCCGACGGCTGGCTGGCCGCCAACCCACTGACCCAGGCCGACTTCGAAGCAGAAGCGGAATGGCTCAAACGCATTGGGCTGACCCTTAGCGTTCGCTGAATCGCGCCCAACAAAAAGCCGCTCACTTGGGCGGCTTTTTGTTGGGCGGTGTACACCCCGTGGGAGCGGCTTCAGCCGCGATGTCTTTCAAGAGCATCGCGGCTAAAGCCGCTCCTACGAGATCGCGTACTACCGAACACTCAGCGGCGGATTGGTAAGTTTCTCCAGCAACCCGGCCTGCGCACTGCGGGCGTTCTGGTTGCCGGTCGGGCTGGAGCGCACGTAGCGGCCATCCGGTTGCAGCACCCAAGCCTGGGTATTGTCGCTGAGGTAGGACTCCAGCTCTTTCTTCACCCGCATGATCAGCTTCTTGCCCTCCACCGGGAAGCAGGTTTCCACGCGCTTATCCAGGTTGCGCTCCATCCAGTCGGCACTCGACAGGTAGATCTTCTCGTCGAAGTCATTGAGGAAGTAGAACACCCGGGTGTGCTCGAGAAAGCGACCAATGATCGAGCGCACGTGAATGTTGTGCGACACGCCGGCAATGCCCGGGCGCAGGCAGCACATGCCACGCACCACCAAGTCGATGCGCACACCGGTCTGGCTGGCTTTGTACAGCGCGCGGATGATCTTCGGATCGGTCAACGAGTTGAACTTGGCGATGATGTGCGCCGGCTTGCCTTCAGCCGCCAGAGCCGTCTCGCGGGCAATCATGTCGAGCAGGGTTTTCTTCAGCGTGAAGGGCGCATGCAGGAGCTTCTTCATGCGCAGGGTCTTACCCATGCCGATCAGCTGACTGAACAGCTTGGACACGTCTTCACATAGCGCATCGTCGGAGGTGATCAGGCTGTAGTCGGTGTACAAGCGCGCGTTGCCGGCGTGGTAGTTGCCGGTACCCAAGTGGGCGTAACGCACGATCTCACCGGCTTCACGGCGCAGGATCAGCATCATCTTGGCGTGGGTTTTGTAGCCGACCACGCCGTAAATCACCACCGCACCGGCGGCTTGCAGACGGCTGGCCAGCTGCAGGTTGGACTCTTCGTCGAAGCGCGCGCGCAGTTCGATGACCGCGGTCACTTCCTTGCCGTTACGCGCCGCATCCACCAGGGCATCGACGATCTCCGAGTTGGCACCGCTGCGATACAGGGTCTGCTTGATCGCCAGTACATGGGGGTCTTTTGCCGCCTGACGCAGCAGGTCGACCACCGGAGTGAACGACTCGAAGGGGTGCAACAACAGGATGTCCTGCTTGCTCACCACGTTGAACAGGTTGTCGCTGTTCTGCAGCAGCTTGGGAATAACCGGGGTGAACGGCGTGTATTGCAGTTCCGGGTGGCTATCCAGACCAGTGATGCTGAACAGACGGGTCAGGTTCACCGGACCATTGACGCGGTACAGCTCGGTTTCGCTGAGGTTGAATTGCTTGAGCAGGTAGTCGGCCAGGTGCGCCGGGCAGGTGTCTGCCACTTCCAGGCGTACCGCATCGCCATAACGCCGGGAGAACAGCTCGCCGCGCAGGGCGCGTGCCAGGTCTTCCACGTCTTCGGAGTCCAGCGACAGGTCCGCGTTACGGGTCAGACGGAACTGGTAGCAGCCCTTCACTTTCATGCCTTGGAACAGGTCGTCGGCGTGGGCGTGAATCATCGACGACAGGAATACATGGTTGTCCCCAGCGCCGCCCACTTCTTCCGGCACCTTGATTACCCGCGGCAACAGACGCGGTGCAGGGATGATCGCCAGACCGGAGTCGCGGCCGAAGGCATCGATACCTTCCAGCTCGACGATGAAGTTCAGGCTCTTGTTCACCAGCAGCGGGAACGGGTGCGTCGGATCGAGGCCGATGGGGGTGATGATCGGCGCAATCTCGTCGCGGAAATAACGCCGCACCCAGGCCTTCATCTTGGTCGTCCAGAAGCGGCGACGGATAAAGGTGATGTTGTGCTTGGCGAGCTCGGGAAACAGCACGTCGTTGAGAATGGCGTACTGGCGATTGACCTGCTCGTGCGCGACCTCACTGATACGGGCCAGCACCTGATGCGGCTGCAGGCCGTCGGCACCGGCCTGCTCACGGGCGAAGGTGATCTGCTTCTTCAGCCCGGCCACACGAATTTCGAAGAACTCATCCAGGTTGCTGGAGAAGATCAGCAGGAACTTAAGGCGCTCCAGCAACGGATAGGATTCATCCAGCGCCTGTTCCAGCACGCGGATATTGAACTGCAGCTGCGACAGCTCGCGGTGGATATACAGGCTGCTGTCGTCCAGGCCCGGAATCGGCAGCGGCGCAGGTGCCGGCACCTGTTCCACGGCAGCGACCACCGGTTCTTCCGCCACGGCCTCGCTAACCGGTTCCTGCACCACAGGCTGCTCTACTGCCACTTCGTCCACCGCCTGCTTTTCCACTGCCTGTTCCGCTACGGCCTGCGCTTTAAGCGCGGCCGCGTTGCTGAGTCCTTCGGTATTCATCGGGGTTTCCCAAGAGGGCTTACTGCCCTTGCTTTAGTAGTTGTGCCGCACGCACGGCGAAATAGGTAAGGATGCCATCGGCACCCGCGCGCTTGAACGCCGTCAGCGATTCGACGATCACTGCCTCGCTGAGCCAGCCATTCTGGATGGCCGCCATGTGCATGGCGTACTCGCCGCTGACCTGATAGACAAAGGTCGGCACGCGGAATTCCTCTTTCACCCGGTAAAGAATATCCAAGTACGGCATGCCTGGCTTGACCATCACCATATCCGCGCCTTCGGCCAGATCGGCCGCCACTTCGTGCAGGGCTTCGTCACTGTTGGCGGGGTCCATCTGATACGAGGCCTTGTTGGCTTTGCCCAGGTTCAAGGACGAGCCGACCGCATCGCGAAACGGCCCGTAATAGGCGCTGGCGTACTTCGCCGAGTAGGCCATGATCCGCACGTTGGTGTGGTCGGCAAGCTCCAGAGCTTCACGAATGGCCTGGATACGGCCGTCCATCATGTCGGACGGTGCCACAACCTGAGCGCCCGCTTCGGCATGGGACAGGGCCTGACGGACCAGCGCGTCGACGGTGATGTCGTTCTGCACGTAGCCTTCGTCGTCGAGAATTCCGTCCTGACCATGGGTAGTGAAGGGGTCGAGGGCCACGTCACTGATAACCCCCAGTTCCGGAAACTTCGCGCGCAACGCACGGATGGCGCGCTGGGCAATGCCTTCCGGGTTCCAGGCTTCGCAGCCATCCAAAGTCTTTTTCTCTGCCGGGGTTACCGGGAACAGCGCCAGCGCCGGAATACCCAACGCCACCCAGGCTTCGGCTTCCTTGAGCAGCAGGTCAATCGACAGGCGCTCCACACCCGGCATGGACGGCACTTCTTCACGGCGGTTTTCACCTTCCAGAACGAAGACCGGCAGGATCAGGTCGTCTACCGTCAGCACGTTCTCGCGCACCAGGCGGCGGGAAAAGTCGTCGCGGCGGTTGCGACGCAGGCGGGTGGCAGGGAACAGACGATTGGCGGGGGTAAAGCTCACGGCAAACTCCTGGGCCCGCAGGGACGGGCGAGTGTGACAGTTATAGGCGGCCATTATGACTAAAGAATGACATCACTGCCGCTTGTGCGACGGCGCGCCGCAGCCAGTCGCCATTCTGCCTTGGAATAGACTAAGGGCTGATGCGTCACGCTTTCCCCTGAGGCGCTGGCAGGTTAGGCTGCGCGTTCATTTCGCCGTGCACGCTGACGATGCTCCAACAATTCCTGCAGGACTTCGGTTACCTCGCCTTGTTTCTTGGCACTTTCTTCGAAGGCGAAACCATTCTGGTATTGGCCGGCTTCCTCGCGTTCCGTGGTTACATGGACATCAACGCGGTGGTGCTGACGGCCTTCTTCGGCAGCTATGCCGGCGACCAGCTCTGGTACTACCTGGGGCGCAAACACGGACGCCGTCTGCTGGCCCGCAAACCGCGCCTGCAGAAGATGGGCGACAAGGCGCTGGTGTATATCCAACGCCATCCCGATCTCTGGGTGCTGAGCTTCCGCTTTGTGTATGGCATGCGCACCGTGATGCCGGTGGCAATCGGTCTGTCCGGCTACCCGCCACTGCGCTACCTGATCCTCAATGGCATTGGCGCAATCGTCTGGGCGGCCGCGCTGGGCTATGCCTCGTTCCGCTTCGGCTCGGTGATGGAAAGCATCCTGGGCAATATCAAGAAGTACGAGCTCTGGGTGCTGGGTGCTCTGATTCTGCTCGGCGCGGCCTTGTGGCTGCGCCGCTATCTGAAATCGCGCAAGGTCTGATCAGGCCGGCACGGCGACGCCAGCGCGGCGCGCGGTGATCACCAGCGCCAGGGCACTGACCAGGCTGTAAACGCCCAACAGACTCCAACTCAGGCCGCTGATCGGCAGTAAGCCGACCTGCTCCGCCAGCCACAGCGCCGGCGCGTTCAACAGCAGGCGCAGCACCTCCAGGCCGAATGCATGGCCACGATTCTCCAGCCAGGTGCCCAGCACATACAAACCGAACGCCATCCACACGCAGCTGCCGAGCAGCACCGCCACGCTCTGGGTGGCACCATTGGCCAACAGAAAACTGCCCGCCGCCACATACAACACGAACTGCAAACCGGCATACCACTGTTGCGCCGGGCGCAGCGGTATGTGGAATTTGACGAACTGACTGAGGTCGGGCTTGGCGTGCGGGTATTGGGCCGCCACATCGGCCGGGCGCCAGCCGGTGCGCATAAACCAGATACGCAGCTTGTCCCACAGCGACCCTGCCTGCGCCGCATCCTGCCAGAGCAGCGCATAGAACTGCAGATTGGCCCACAACGGGTTCCAGCTGGCCAGCGGCGTGGTCACGCCAAACACCACCGGCTCCTCGTCCAGCTCTTCCTGGAAGGTACCGAACAGGCGGTCCCAGACAATAAAGACGCCGCCGTAGTTGCGGTCCATGTAGACCGCGTTCTGCGCGTGGTGCACACGGTGATTGGACGGCGAGATAAACACCCACTCGAACCAGCCGAGCTTGGGCACATGGCGGGTATGTACCCAGAACTGATACAGCAGGTTCAACGCCGCCACGGTCAGGAACACCAGCGGCGGCACGCCCAGCAGCGCCATCGGCAGGTAGAAGATCCAGCCGAAAATCCACCCGGTACTGGTCTGCCGCAAGGCGGTGGACAGGTTGTACTCCTCACTCTGGTGATGCACCGAATGCGCCGCCCACAGCACATTGCGCTCATGGCCCAGGCGGTGGTTCCAGTAGTAACAGAAGTCATAGAAGACAAAAGCGAACACCCATACCCAGAGGCTCTGCGCCGAAAGCTCCAGCAGCCCCCAGTGCTGCCAGGCGAAGGTGTAGGTGAGCAGCCCCACCACCTTGGTCAGCAAGCCGACCGTGGTGGACAGCACGCCAGCGCTGAGGCTGTTGATGGCGTCGGCCAGGCGATAGGTGCTCAGCCCGCGCCAGCGATCGGCGAGCAGCTCCAGGGCAATCAGCAGGAAGAAAAAAGGTACCGCATAGAGGACGTAATTCATGGCACACCCGTCATTGTTATTGTCCGGCCACAAGCTGGGACTATAGGCAAGAATCCTAGCCCCGAGCCACGTCAGACTCCGCGACATGGGGTGACAACCTGAGCGGCATTTAGCGACAGCCATTTCGGAGCCTGCGCCAGAAAAAACCGGCAGATGACAATTTCATAACGCGCTTTCGCGCAAACTGTGGTCGAAACCTGTACCAGCTAGGCAGCAACGGTTGGTCGAGGGTACTTGGCGGCTGGCGCAGCGTCGGGTTAAGTCAAAGGGCCGAGTGTTCGGCCGACCCATCGAGTAACGGGATATCGCCATGCATAAAAAAGTCGCTGTACTTCTCTCTGGCTGCGGCGTCTACGACGGTGCCGAGATCTATGAAAGCGTGATCACCCTTTTGCGCCTGGATCAACGAGGCGTCGCCGTGCAGTGTTTTGCACCCAACGTCGCCCAGCACCATGTGATCAACCACCTGACCGGCGAAGAGATGCCTGAAACGCGCAATGTGTTGGTCGAGGCCGCACGTATCGCGCGGGGCGCAATCAAGGATCTGCGCGAAGCCCGTGCCGAAGACTTCGACGCGCTGATCGTGCCCGGCGGCTTTGGGGCTGCGAAAAACCTCAGTGACTTTGCCGTCAACGGTGCCCAGCTAAGCGTTCAGGCCGACGTGCTGAGCCTGGCACAGGCCTTCGCCGCCGCTGGCAAGCCGGTGGGCCTGATGTGCATTGCCCCGACCATGGCCGCGAAGATCTTCGGCCCCGGGGTCATCTGCACCATCGGCAATGATGTCGATACCGCCGCCGCGCTGACCACCATGGGTGCGCAACATAAAGAGTGCACGGTCGACGATATCGTCGAAGACCCCAAGCACAAGCTGATCACCACGCCCGCGTACATGCTGGCGCAATCCATCAGCGAGGCCGCCTCCGGCATCAACAAGCTGGTGGACCGGGTACTGGAGCTGAGCAACAGCTCCAACTGACCCTTCTGCACCAGGCCAGGAAGGCCGCTGACAACAAGGATGTTTCGCCATGCGCCCGCACCACGGTTTTACCCTGCCCGAACTACTGATCACTCTGGCGTTGCTGCTGATGGCCTGCGGCATCGCCCTGCCCAACCTCAACCAATACCTGCACCACAAGCGCCAGGAGGACTTGCGCCACAGCCTGCAAAGCCACCTCAAAGCCGCCCGCGGTGAAGCCATCGCCCTGATGCAGCGGGTCGAACTCTGTGGTTCCAGCAACGGCCTGCAGTGCGACCAGGCGTGGGCCAAGGGCTGGCTGATTCGCGACCCCAGCAGCCAGCGCAAGCTGCGTTATTCCCGCCAGCAAGGCCAGCAGCAGTTGCGCTGGGCGGGTGCCGGTGCCACCAGCCAGAGCGTGATCTACCAGGCCAACGGCAGCACCGTCGCCAGCAATGGCCGCTTTCTCCTGTGCGATGCCGAGGGTCAGGTGGCCTGGCAGTTGGTGATCAATCGACAGGGCCGGGTGCGCCATGTGCAGGGCCTGGAAAGTGGCCAGAGCGATGCCGAACTCTGCCGCTAATTCACCATGACTGAAGAGTTGCTGTGAGCACTCCTACGGAGATTTTGCCGACGCCTGCTACATCGGCACCGCGTCCGGCCAAACAATCGAGGTGCCTTATCCCTCATTGATTGCTGTGGCACAGGGAGCGCCATGATGAGCACTGCACGGACGACCTCGGTTACACCTCCACTCAAGCCGCTAGCCAGCCCCTTAACCAGCCCCTTAACCAGCCCGTTAATAAAGACAGCTGGCTTCAGCCTGGTGGAAATTCTGATCACCACCTGGCTGCTCAGCGTCGGTTTGCTGGGCATGGCCGCACTGCAAGGCCGTGCCATCGCTTACGGTGACGACACTCTGCAGCGCAGCACCGCCGCCATGCTGGCCAACGATCTGCTGGAGCAGATCCGTGCCGCCCCGGGCGACTGGTCGCGCTATCTGCAGAGCGGGCCAGAGCAACCAGCGCCAGCGCCGCCCTGCAAACTTCCCCCCGGCCAGCCGTCCGCCCAGGTTGCCTGCTGGCTTTCCGAGCTCGCGCAGCTACTGCCGGGCAGCCAGGCGCTGGCCAATGGCGAGACTTATGTGTGCCGCTCGCCGGCACCGGGAACCTGTAGCCACAGCGGCGCGGCCATCGAGATTCAGGTGGCGTGGCCGGGCAACTGTGCACCGGGCAACACACCCTGCCGCTATCGCGTACGTAGCGAGATCTAGGGAGCGCCAGCGATGAAAAAAACTCAGCACGGACTGTCTCTGGTGGAGCTGTTGGTGGCCCTGGTGATTGGTGCTTTTCTGGCCGTGACGGTGGCGCAGATCGCCATCGATCAGCAACTGGGCTACCTGTTCCAGCGCGCCCAGGCCGACAACCAGAGCAATGCTCGCTTCACCCTCAACTGGCTGGACCAGCAACTGGCCAGAGCCGGCTTCAAGCGCCGCCCCGATCAGCCGTTGGAAGCCGCTTTTCCCGCACTCAGCGAAGCGCAATCCGGGGTGGCCGGCTGCGCCTTTACGGCTGGCCAGGTGATCAAACCGCTGAATGCCAAAGCGCTGTGTATCCGTTACCAACCCAGTGATCGCCTGGAGGCGGATTGCCTGGGCAACGGCCGCGCCGCCAACACCGCCGCCCTGGCGCAACCCTATGCCGAGGCCGCCGAAGCCTATGTGGAAAAGTTCATGCTCAATGCCAGCCAGCAACTGCTGTGCAGCAGCAAGGATGGTGCCGCCAGTCTCACTGAAGGCATTGCCGATCTGCGCTTTGATTTCGGCGTGGGTCTGGCCGACTCGCGCCAGGTCAACCGCTACACCGCCTCGCCCGCCAACGGCGAGTACATCCGCAGCGTGCGCTATGCCGCGCTATTGAGTGCTCCGGTCGCGCCGCGGGCCGTCTCCGCCACCTCCATTGCCTGGACCTACTGGTACGGCACCACCTCAGCGCAGCCCAAGCCGGACCGGCTGTACCAGGTGGTCAAAGGCACCACCACCTTGCGGAACCTGCTGCCATGAAGTGCGCAGAGCAACGGGGCAGCGTGCTGCTGGTGACCTTGATTCTGCTGCTGGTACTCACCGCACTGGCGGTTTCCAGCGTGCGTGACAGCGCCCTGGAAACCCAGGTGATGACTCGGGATCTGCAACAACACCATCTGTTCAATGCGGCCGAGGCCGGTCTGCGCGATGCCGAGCGGCGCATCGCCCGGGCCCGCGAACCACTGCCCGCCTGCGGCGCACCGCCCTGCGTGCAAGGGCTGGCCAGCAACAACATGCTGGACTTTGCCCAGGCTACGCCCTACTTCAGCGGCGAAGACCGCGGCGGCATGAACGCCAGCGTGCGCTGGTATATCCGCCTGATCCCCTCCACCCCCGCGCAACCGCGCAACGCCCGTTACGGCGAAGCCGCCAAGGCCACCGGCAGCTATTACTACGAGGTTAGCAGTCAGGCCTTTTTCCCCGCGCTCGCACCTTCCAATCTCAACAGCAACTGCGCCGCCGGCGTGGTATGCCTGCGCTCGGTCGTAGCGCGAACCTTTATCGAGCAGCAACCATGAGCGGCCGTCTGCTGTGGGGGCTGGCTCTGATACTGCTGGGCAGCGCGGTGTTCGCTGACAGTGAGCTGCCGTCCTGCAGCCCCACTGCGCAGAACAGCCCGGCGCAAACGGTGGCCGGTGAAGCACCCGGCGTGCGCTATCGCACCGGCTTTGCCGTCGACGGCTGGACCGGCGAATTGAGCAAGGAGCAGCTGTCGGCCACTGGCGAGGCCAGCGTGCTGTGGCGCGCCAGTGAGCAGATGGCCAACCCGCGGCGCATACAAACTCCTGCTACCGCCCCCAGCAGTGATCTCACGGATTTCACTTGGGCAAACCTCAGCCCGCAGCTACAGGCAGCACTTAACAGCACGGCCAGCGGGGTAATCGATGGCTATGGCCCAGCGCGGGTCAGTCTGCTACGTGGTGAAAGCTGCAGCCAGCTGGAGGGCTGCGCTAGCTTGCGCCAAGGCTTACCGCCGCTCGGTGATATCGTCCACAGCAGCGCATGGGTGGTGGCTGCGCCCAATCGTCGTGCCACCGTGATGGAACACTATGACGGCCCGCCGGGTGCCTATGCCGCTTTCCAGGCCAAGCCCCGTCGCACGCAGGTGTATGTGGGCAGCAACGACGGCATGCTGCATGGCTTCGACGCCGCCAGCGGTGAAGAGCGTCTGGCGATCATTCCCACGGCAATGATCGCCGCTCTGTCGGCGCTGACCGCGCCGGATTACGGCCGCGCGGGCGGCAGCTCCCATCGCTTTTTCGTCGACGGCCCACTGCTGGCGCAAGACGTCTATTACGACCAGGCCTGGCATACGGTGCTGCTGGTGACGTTCGGCGCGGGTGCTCCGGGGCTGATGGCCCTGGAGGTCAGCGACCCGGACCAGGTCCACTTGTTATGGGAACTGTCCAGCAGCCCGGAGCACGACCTCGGCCATCTGCTCGGCCCACCCACCATCGCCCGCTTGCACAGCGGCCAATGGGCAGCGGTGCTGGGTAATGGCAGCGCGGTAGAGAACAACAGCGCCGCCTTGCTGCTGGTGGATATCCATACCGGTGCCCTGATCAAACGCCTGCAAACCCCACAACCCACTCCCGGGCTGGCCATGCCGCTGGTGGCCGACAGCAATGCCGATGGCAACGCCGACTATGCCTATGCCGGCGACGACCTGGGCAATTTGTGGCGCTTCGATCTGTACCCGGTGAACCAAGGCAACCTGAACAAGAGTGCGCCTGAAACGCCGGCCACTGCTGCGCAGTTTCGCCTGTCCTTCGGCGGCAGGCCGTTGTTCAGCACAGTGCCCGGGCAACCCATCAGCCTCGCCCCGGCAATCGTTGGCCATCCCACGGAAAAGGGTTACCTGGTTATCCTCGGCAGCGGACGAAACGACCGCCCGGATGCCCCTGGCAGTCACGCCCGGCAAAGCCTGTACGGCATCTGGGACCGTTACACCCAGGGTCAGAACACCCAGACAACGGCCACGGTCAGCGCCGATACGCTGCAAGAACAGCACCTGCAGCTGCCCACGGGCGGCGAAGAACAGGAACCCTACAGCCTCACTCGCCAGCCCATCGACTGGGATAGCAAATCCGGCTGGTACCTCGAGCTGCAGCCCGCAACTGCGGATGCCGCGGCCGAGCGCCAGCAGGAACCCGCGCAGCCCTTGGGCGAGTTGCTGTTTCTGCGCACCCGCAGGCCGAGTCTGGAACCCTGTCAGGCGGATCGCGAGCGACGCCTGTATGTGCTCGATCCGACGCTGGGCGGACGCCCGCTGTTCCCGGTGTTCGACCTGAATGGCGACGGCCGCGTCGATGAGCAGGACACTGTCGCCGGGCTACCACCGTCGTTCCTGTCGGCAGGTGCAGAGCTGCTGATCGTACCCACGGCGACGGATGGCATGCCGTGCCTATTGGATGCTGCCAGCTGCTCGCCGCTGGCCATCGGCCCGCGTGCCAATGGCCGGCAAAGCTGGAGGGTGGTCACCGATGCCCTGCCTTGAACATCGCCGTCGGCGCGGTTTCAGTCTGTTGGAATTACTGGTGGTGTTGCTGATCGCTGGGCTGCTGTATGCCATCGCCGCGCCGCAGTACCGGCAATTCGTCCTGCGCGCCAATCGCAGCGAGGCGCAGGCCATGCTGGTCGATGCCGCCGCACGTCAGGCCCGTTATCACGCTCAGCACCAGCGCTTTATCACCACCCAACCGGCCATCGCCGATCTGCAGTTGCCCCATACCCAGGGCAGCGAGGTACAGAGTGCCAACGGGCTGTATCGGCTGACGGTGGGTGACGGCGATGGCGGCTATCTGCTGATGGCCGAACCCCTGGGCGCGCAACGCGCCGATAGCCGTTGTGCCAGCCTGATGCTCGACGGCACCGGCACCACTGGCATCACCGGCAACGGCAGCCCCAACGAGTGCTGGAAATAGCCGGACACCGCCCAGCCCTTGCACCACGTCCCTAGCATCCAATGATGGCACCCAAATCACAGTGCAATTAAAAAGCTGTTACATGGCCATCATTGCCCGCCTATAATGCCGCGCCTTCGCTATAGCGATTCGGTATTTAAGCTCCTCTGCTTATGAGGAATTGGCAGGAAGCCAGCCCTACTGTCAATGGGTCACGCCAGTCCGCCCAGCGCCAGCGGCTGTATTTTTCAGGGAAGAAGTCGCTCCAATGCTATTCCGTACCCCCTCGTTGCTCGCGCTCAGCGCTATCACCCTTCTGTCCGGCTGCTCCGCGTTTCGCAACTACGATTCCGAACTGGCCCAGACCAACCAGCAACTGGCTACCGGCAACGTCGATGCCGCGCTGACCCTGCTGGAAAAGAACAACAGCGGCGAAGACAAAGACCTGCTCTATTACTTCGAGAAAGGCGAGCTGCTGCGCGCCAAGGGCGACCTCAGCGGCAGCCAGAACGCCTGGGGTCAGGCCGATCAGGTGGTGGGACACTGGGAAGATTCGGTGAAGCTCGACACCGACAAGTACCTGGCCCAGTTCGGTAGCTTCCTGGTCAACGACAAGGTGCGGCGCTACGAAGGCTACGACTACGAAAAAGTCATGCTGACCACCCAGATGGCGCTTAACCAGCTGGTGATCAACGACTTCGACGGTGCGCGTACCGCAATCAAGAAGACCCACGAACGCGAAGCGGTGATTGCCGAGCTGCGTGACAAGGAATACCTCAAGAGCGAGGAAGAAGCCGAGAAGCAAGGGGTCAAGACCCAGTACAAAGATCTGCAGGGCTACCCGGTCGCCAGCCTCGATGCGCCGGAAGTGGTGGGCCTGAAAAACAGCTACCAGAGTGCCTTCAGCCATTACCTGGCCGGCTTCGTCTACGAAGCCCTGGGTGAAAAAGACCTGGCCGCGCCAGGTTACCGCACCGCCGCCGAGCTGCGCCCGAACACCCCCCTGCTGGAGCAGGCGCTGAGCAACCTCGACAAGCCGGCTGCCGGCGATGACAGCGACGTGCTGATCGTAGTGCAAAGCGGCCTGGCACCGGCCCGCGACTCGATCCGTATTCCGTTGCCACTACCGATCTCCAACAACCTGGTGATCACCCCGCTGTCGTTCCCGGTGATCAAAGCGGACACCTCCACCGCCGCCTTTAGCCAGATCGGCGTGGATGGTCAGCAACAGGACCTCACCGCCCTCAACAGCACTACTGCCATGTCCCGTCGCGCGCTGCGAGATGACATGCCAGGGATCATCCTGCGCACCACCGTGCGCGCCATTACCAAAGGCGTGGCACAGAAACAGATCAACGATGCCAACCCACTGGTGGGCCTGGCCGTCGGTATCGGCTCGGTGGTGCTCGAAGGTGCCGACACCCGCACCTGGCGCACCCTGCCGGACAACACCCAGGTGGTGCGTCTGCGCCTGAAGAAAGGTCAACACCAGGTGTCGCTGCCCAGCAGCGTCGGCGGCGCGCTGGTGAAGATCAATGTCGATCAGCGCTATCAGGTGTTCAGCCTGCGCGCGGTGGGCAATCAGGTATTTGCCGCCGGCACCGTCGCCCAGGTGCAGTCGGGCAGCAGCCTGACCACCGTGGCCAGCATCACACAACCGTAAGTACGGAGTCTTTGCATGCGCTTCAAACTCATCGCCGTCGCCGCTCTCGCCTTGTTGGCCAGCGGCTGTGCCACCCCACCGCCACCGGAAGCCGGCTCGTCCGCGAGCAAGGTGGTGGCCATGGGCAAACTGAAAAACATCGTGGTCGGCTCCATGCGGGTCGCCCGTGAAAACGGCTTCAAGACCGTCAATGTGCAGCTGAGCAACACCAGCTACAGCAACCAGACCTTCTACTACCGCTTTGCCTGGATCGGTGCCGAAGGCTTCCCGGTGGGCGGCGAAGAAGTGTGGAAACGCCAGCTGATGTACGGCGAACAGGTCAGCTTTATTCAAGCCATCGCCCCGACTCCACAAGCCGTGGATTTCCGTCTGGAAATCAAAACGCCTTAAGCCCCACCCCTATTGCCGTTTTCGAGAGCCTTGCCATGTTTGTACGTTTTTCCTTGATTGCCGCTGTTGTCCTGCTGGCCGGCGGTTGCGCCAACACCTCGCCAACCCTGGGTAGCAAGAACATCAGCTACGGCGACACCAAAGCGGTTGAAACCGTCACCAACGAGTTCGGCTCCACCGATTTGCAGATGATCGCCGAAACCATGACCCGTTCCCTGGCCCAGTCCGGCGTGCTGCAAGGCCGCCCGGTGGTGCAGGTGTACGACGTGAAGAACAAGACCAGCGAGTACATCGATACCCGCGAGATCACCACCAGCATCAAGACCCAGCTGATGAAGACCGGCACCGCCCGTTTCGCCAGCGACAACACCGAAATGCAGAGCCAGGTCGACCAGCTCAAGCTGCAGAACCAGAGCGGCATGTACAAGCAAAGTACAGTGGCCAAGACCGGCAATATGATCGCCGCCAAATACCGTCTGGAAGGCTCGATCAGCTCGATCGTCAAGCGCAGCAGCGACTACAAGGACGTCTTCTACAAATTCAGCCTGCAACTGGTCGATGTTGAAAGCGGCCTGGCCGAGTGGATGGACGAAAAAGAAATCCGCAAAACCACGGAGCGTTGAGCAATGCGCGTATGGATTGGCATGATGGCCCTGGCTTGCGCATTCAGCGCGCCAGCAGCGCCAAAGGTCGCGGTCACCGATCTGGCCTATCAGGAGCGTGTGGAGCAGTACATCCACATCGTTTCGGCCCAGAGCGCCTACCGCGAGGGGTATTACAGCGCCAGCGGTGCCGCGAGCTACAACGAACTGGAAGCGTCCACCGGCTATATCGAGCAGACCGAACTGCGCAATTTCACCGGCGATATCAAGGGTGAAATCCTCCGCACCGGCATGTTCCAACTGGTACAAGGCACGCCCTATACCGCCTCGTCCAAGGGTGACGTCTACGATGTGATCAAGCGGATCAAAGCCGGCAACTTCAAAGGTGCCGACTACGTGCTGTTCGGCAGCGTGTCCGATATCGACTTCACCCGTGACGTCAACGAGCTGGCCAACACCGACAGCTATTCGGCGATTCTCGGCCTGACCCTGGTGGCGAACTTCAGCCTGATCAACACCAAGACCCTGGAAATCACCTCGGCCTTTACCGCGATGGGCGAAGGCCAGGACACCAAGCTGGTGAACGGCCGCGATATCAAGGTGTCGCTGAACCGTCCACGGGTGGTGCGTGACGTAGCCAAGGCGCTGGGCGAAGACGTCGCCAAGCAACTGAGCCAGCAGCTCGGCGGTGGCGGCTACCCGCAACCTGGTCAGGCGCAGCAGCGCAATAACCTGCCGCCGGATACCGCGCCGCAGATTTTGCGCTGAGTGTCTTGCGGCCTCGTGGCACTAAATAGTGACGCGTGACCAAGGCGACCCTGATGGGTCGCCTTTTTTATGCCCGACGCCTGCGCATTGCGGCCATGCCCGCCGAACTCTCCGGCAAAACCGCTAGAGGTCTGGCGCCCTCAGCTGCCTTTGCGGCAGGCTAGCCCTCTACCCATGGAGCACAGAACCCTATGTCCGAACCTACCTTCGAACTCACCGCAGAGCTGAAGCAGGCGGTACAAGGCTTCTTCGAACGCATTCCGTTCAACCAGATGCTTGGCATCCGCATCGATGAGCTGTCCACCGATCACGTGCTGATGTCGCTGCCGATGCAGCCGGCGCTGGTGGGCAACTTCGTGCATGGCATTCTGCATGGTGGGGTGATCTCCGCGCTGCTGGACGTTACCGGCGGGGCCATGGCACTGATTGGTGCCTTCGAGCGGCATCAACACCTGAGCAGCGGCGAGCGCATGGCCCGACTATCGAAACTGGGCACCATCGACTTGCGGGTGGATTATCTGCGCCCCGGCCGCGGCCAACATTTCGTCGCCAAGGCGGTGTTGCTGCGCTCCGGCAACAAAGTAGCGGTGGTACGCTCGGAACTGCACGCCGATGACGGCACCCTGGTAGCGGTGGGCACCGGTACCTATCTTTGCGGCTAATGGAGTACGGCCAAGGCTCAAGCTCGGGTTTCCAGGCCCGGCGAGCAAAAGCGTAGCCTTCACCGGCGACGCCCTTTAAGATGGCCGAAAATGGCAATGCGCCATCACTGTGAGCCTTAGCGCGCAACCTTTTGGGCTGGAGTTCGTGATGTCACTGCTGCACTTCATTGCTGACATGCCAGCGAACCAGACGGTGATCCTTGGTTGCCGGCATGACCCGAGCCTGGTGTTTCTCGCCTACCTGGTGGCCAGTGCCGCCGGATTCACGGCGCTGGCGATGGCCAATCGGGTCAGCAGCAGCCAGAGCGCCGGGGCCCGCGAACTGTGGCGCTGGGTCGGGGCTTTTGCCCTGGGCGGCGGCATCTGGTCGATGCACTTTATTGCCATGCTGTCGTTCAGCGCCCCGCTGAGTATTGGCTACGACTTCCATATCACCCTGCTTTCCCTGCTGATCGCCATCGCCGTCTCCTATGCGGTGATGTGGGTAATCAGTCGCCGTCGTCTGGTGGCCTGGCAGTACCTGGCGGCCGCCATCACCGCCGGTGTGGGCATCGCCACCATGCACTACAGCGGTATGGCCGCCATCGAGTCTGCGGCCAGCCTGTACTACGACCCGCTGCTATTCGCCGTGTCCGTGCTGATTGCCATCGGCGCCTCCCTGGCGGCCGTGGTTCTGGCGTTCTATTTCCGCGGCAAGACCGGCGAGCGCGCCCATTGGTTGCGAATTCTGGCCAGCCTGGTGATGGGCGGGGCGATTGCCTCGATGCACTTCACCGGTATGGCGGCGATGACTCTGGCGGTGCCTACCGATATCTACGCCCAAGTGTTGCGGCCGGTGGCAGAAACCGGCGAGCAAAGTGTCCTGGCGATCTCCATCGGCTTGATTGCGCTGCTCATAATTGTCGCCGGCATTGGTGCCAGCTGGGCCGATCAACGCCTGCGCGAACAACACGCCAAATTGCGCCGAGTCGCCCAGCAGTTGAACGTGATCACCCAATACGACCCGTTGACCAACCTGTTCAATGGTCGCGCCTTCACCCAACTGGCCATTCGCGCCCTCAGCACCGTGGAACCAGCACAACGCTGGGCGCTGCTGTTTATCGACCTGGACAACTTCAAGCGCATCAACGACAGCCTCGGCCACGCCAGCGGCGACCACCTGCTGCAGTTGGTGGCGCAGCGCATCCGCTCCGCCCTGGGTGGCGACGATGTACTGGCGCGGTTCTCCGGGGATGAGTTCTGCGTGCTGGCCAAAGTGGAACACGGCTACCAGGCCGAGCAGCTGGCCAGCCGCATTGTCGACCAACTGCAGAGCCCGTTCAGCCTGTCCTGCGGGCAATTGACCCAGACCGCCAGCATCGGCGTCAGCCTGTATCCCCAGGACAGCGCCGACTACGACGCCCTGTTCAAACACGCCGGTCTGGCCATGGGCTACTGCAAGCAGAACGGGCGCAACCGCAGCCTGCGCTTCAGCCCGGACCTGGAACGCCGTGCGCATATGGACCTGACCCTGGAGCAGGACCTGCGTCGTGCCCTCAATGAAGAAGGGCTGCATGTGCATTACCAGCCCATCGTTTCCAGTGAGACCGGCCAGGTCATCAGCCTGGAAGCCTTGGCCCGCTGGAATCACCCGCAGCGTGGCGCGGTAAGCCCCGAGGTGTTCGCCCCGCTGGCCGAGCAGCATGGTTTTATCGTCGAGCTGGACCTGTGGGTGGCCGAGCGTGCCTGCCGGGATCTTATGACCCTGCGCAAAGCCGGCTTCCCCGAGCTGCGGGTGGCGTTCAACTGCTCGGCGCTGAACCTGTCCAACCGCGCCCTGCCGGCGGCCATCGAACAGATTCTGCTGCGGACCGGCCTGGACTCCGCCGGTCTGGTGATGGAAGTCACCGAGAACGCGCTGATGAACAACCTCAACACGGCGGTAGAGATTCTCGAAGAGATCCGCCGCTTGGGGGTGAAGATTTCCATCGACGACTTTGGCAGCGGCTATTCATCCCTGGCCTACCTGCGCAGGTTGCCGGTCAACAGCCTAAAGGTCGACCGCTCGTTTATCCGCGACATTCCAGCCGAGCCCAACGACATGGCGATCACCTCGGCAATCATCGCCATGGCCCACAAGCTGCAATTGAAGGTGGTGGCCGAGGGCGTGGAGACGACCGAGCAGCTGGAATTTCTGCGCGCCAATGACTGCGATCTGATTCAGGGTTTCCTGTTCAGCCGCCCACTGGCGCTGGAGGCTCTGCTGGCCTGGCTGACCCCGGCCGAAACCTCGCCTCAGCTCACGGCCTGACGGGCCAGGCGGGTCAGAATACGGTCCAGGCTATTGGCGAATGCCTGTTTGTCTTTATCGCTGTAAGGCCCCTGGCCGCCGCCGACCTGGCCTTGCTCACGCAGGTCGGTGAACAGGTTCCGCACCGCCAGGCGCTCGCCCATATTGCCGGCATCGAACTCTCGGCCTCTGGGGTCCAGCGCCGCCACGCCCTTTTTCACCAGGCGATCGGCCAGCGGCACATCGCTGCAAATCACCAGCTCGCCCGGCACGGCATGCTCCACCAGATAATCGTCGGCAGCATCCGGGCCGCTGGGTACCACGATCAGACGCACACAGGCGAAGGCCGGTTTGGTCTGGCTTTGCCCGGCAACCAGCAGCACCTCGAACTGACGCTTCAAGGCGAACTTCACCACCTGATCCTTGGCCGCCTTGGGGCAAGCGTCGGCATCGATCCACACGCGCATGGGCGCACTCCTTCGAGCGTTAAAAACAAAACGGGCGAGCAGTGTGACACTGCTCGCCCATTTTCCCGCAGCCTTGCTTAGTTGGCGCTGGGTGCCTGCTCACGTTGGCGTGCGGTGACAAAGCTGCGGCCATAGAGCAGCGCGATGGCGAGCAGGGCAAGCGCCTGGGCCGACAGCGAGTAGAGGTCGGCGTGCACGCCCAGCCATTCGAACTCAATGAACGGCACCGGGTGCGTACCAAACACCCCGGCTTCCTGCAACGCCTTCACCCCATGACCGGCAAACACCACCGACAAGGCGCACAGCAGCGCGGCGTTGATGCCGAAGAACAGGCCCAGCGGCAAGCGTGCCGAACCGCGCAGAATCACCCAGGCCAGGCCAACCAACAGCACACAGGCAGTGAGCGCACCACCCAACACGGCGCTATGCCCGGCCGGACCGGCCTGCAGCCACAGGGTTTCGTAGAACAGGATCACTTCGAACAGCTCGCGGTACACCGAGAAGAACGCCAGCACGGCGAAGCCGAAACGGCCACCGCCACCCACCAGGCTGCTCTTGATGTAATCCTGCCAGGCGGCGGCATGCCGACGGTCGTGCATCCACACCCCGAGCCACAGCACCATTACGGCCGCGAACAAGGCGGTGCAGCCTTCCAGCAGTTCCCGTTGCGCGCCGCTGACATCGAACAGATAGGCAGCCGCAGCCCAGGTGAACACCCCCGCCAGCATCGCCAGACCCCAGCCGATATGCACGCTGCGCTCGGCCGACTGCTGCCCGGTGTTACGCAGGAAGGCCAGAATCGCGGCCAGCACCAGAATGGCCTCGAGGCCTTCGCGCAGCAGAATTAATAGCGCCGAAACAAAGCTCAGCGACTGGCTCAGGCCGTCACTGCCCAACAGCTTGGCCGACTCCTGCAGCTTGCTTTTAGCGAACTCCAGCTTCTGCGCCGCTTGCGCCAACGGCAGGCCGTCCTGCAGCGATTGGCGGTAGGCCATCAGGCCTTTTTCGGTGTCTTTGCGCACTTGCGCATCAACGTTATCCAGGGAGCTTTCCACCAGCTCGAAGCCTTCCAGATAGGCGGCTACCGACAGGTCGTAGGCCTGGTCGTGGTCGCCCTTGCTGTAGGCCGCCAGACTCTTGTCCAGGGTGGCGCTGGTGTAATCGAGCAATTGCTGCGGACCACGCTGAACCACCGGCGGCTGGGCGCGCTGGCTGCGGAATAACGTAGCAGCGGGCTCACCCTGAGTGGCGGCGATTTCATCCGGGGTCTGGCGGGCCAGCTCGGCCAGATCGAAGGTCTTCGGCTTGGTGCCATCGGTAGCAGCGGGAGTGGCTGCCGGCGCAGCGGCGCTAAAGCTGGCGATATACACGGCCAGGTCCCAGCGCTGGCGCTCATCCAACTGGTCGGCGAAGGCAGTCATATCGGTGCCGTCGATGCCCAGGGTGGTGGTGCTGTACAGGTCGTACAGGCTTAGGCGGCCCAGACGCTTGGCATCGGTCAGATTCGACGGTGCTGGCTCAAGGCCGATACCGGCAGGGCCATCACCCAACCCGGCGTCGCCATGGCATACCGCACATTGCTGCGCATAGATCGGCGCGCCGCGGGTGGGGTCGGGAGTGATCACTGGGGCCTGGCTGACTTCATAGGCCGCCGCCACTTGCGCGCTGAGCTGACGGGCCTGGCGGCTGACTGCGGCAACGTCCTGATGCTGGGCGATGGCGTCGTGCAGGGCACCGATACCTTGTTCGATTTCGCCACGCTGCGGCCGTGCCGGCAGGGCCACGATCAAGCCGTGCAAGGTAGTCAGGGCATCGAGTTGTTTCTGGTAGCTGTCGCCATTGATCACCTGGCCTGCATTTACCGAATCGGCGTAATCGGCACCGATATAGTCGAGCAAATGAATGGCCTGGGCGGTTCCTTCCACCGGGTCAGCGAATGCGTTGAGGCTAAAGACGGACAACAACGAAAGGAGGCACAACAACAGGCGGGGAGAGGCAAACATGATTCCATCCCAAATAAGAATGGCTGGCATTGTTACCTTCCTAACGTTCTCACTCAAGTCTTGTAACAAAGCTTTCTCCGGACGATTGCTCGGCGCAGCAGAGAAAACCAGAGAGACTGAAATGAAAACGGCGCGATCAGAGTCGATCACGCCCCTAAATGCAAACTACAAGCTTTGCCGAAATCAGCTCACCGCTCGGCGGACGCTGGCCAGTAAACCGGCAGCGCCAATGAACAGTGCGCCGAAAGTGCGGTTCATAAGCCGTTGCTGACGCGGGGTACGCAGCAGACGCAGTACTTTCGATGCCAACCCGGTGTAACCCGCCATCACAATCAAATCGACAGTGATCATGGTCGCGCCCATGGTCAGGTACTGCATCAATTGCGGTGCCTTGGGGTCGATAAACTGCGGCAGCACCGCCAGCATAAACACCACCGCCTTGGGGTTGCTGACATTGACCAGAAAGCCGCGCAGCACCAGGGACAACGGACGACCCGTGGGCCGCTCGGCTGCTTCGTCAGCCAGATTGCTCGGTAGCGCACGCCATTGTTTGATACCCAGAAAAACCAGGTAGAACACGCCAAACCATTTGATCAGGCTGAAGGCCAACTCCGAGGCCGAGAGAATCGCGCCAACACCGGCGGCGACAATGGCGATCTGCAACGCCAGACCCAGTTGCAGGCCCAGGGCATTCCAGTAGCCGCGCCAGAAGCCGTATTGCAGGCCGGCCGACATCGAGGCGATAGCGCCTGCACCAGGGGAAAGACTGATCAGCCAACAGGCCACGAAAAACGCCAGCCAGGTTTCCAGCAGCATGGCTGCGAACCTCAGAAAGAAGGGGGGCGCTTACGGTAACGCGCTGTGTGGCGACTGACTAGCACAGTCGCCACACAGATAAGGAGCACAGAAGCCGCTTAGGCGTCCGGGCTGTTCTTGCGCAGGTGTACCGGCTCGACATCCTTGTTCGCCGCCCGGGCCCGGGCAGTGCGCATACGGATATTGATGGCTTCCACCGCCAGCGAGAAAGCCATGGCGAAATAGACGTAGCCTTTAGGCACATGCACTTCGAAGGCTTCGGCGATCAGCACGGTGCCGACCACGATCAGGAACGACAGCGCGAGCATCTTCAGCGATGGATGCTTGTCGATGTATTCGCTGATGGTGCTGGCCGCCAGCATCATCACGCCAACCGAGATGACGATGGCCGCAATCATCACCGGAACGTGCTGCACCAGGCCCACGGCAGTGATCACCGAGTCCAGGGAGAAGATGATGTCGATAATGGCGATCTGCGTGATGATCCCCATAAAGCCATACACCTTGCCGCCGGCTTTGGCTTCCTCTTCCGCGCCTTCCAGGCCGTGGTAGATCTCGGCGGTACTCTTGAACAACAGGAACAGGCCACCGAAGAACAGGATCAGGTCACGCCCGGAGATGCCTTGCTCGAACACGGTGAACAGATCCGTGGTCAGGCGCATCACCCAGGTGATCGACAGCAACAGCAGAATCCGCGTACCCATGGCCAGGGCCAGGCCGAAGAAGCGCGCTTTGGGTTGTTGCTCGACCGGCAGACGGCTGACCAGAATCGAGATAAAGATGATGTTGTCGATGCCAAGGACGATTTCCAGAGCGGTCAGGGTCAAGAACGCGACCCAGATCTCCGGGCTCATTAGCCATTCCATAGTGTTGCCTCAAAAGGGTAGGTAGAACCCGCGAGGTTCTTTGCCTTAGTCGACCTGGGCCAGCTGTTGCTCGAGGCTTTCCAGATGTTCCAGGGCCAGCATCCAGGCCTCTTCCAGCTCGCCTTCGCGGACCTTCATTTTCGCTTGTTCGGCGAGAAGATCGCGCAATTCGTCTTTACGCGATGTTTCATAAATCGCCGCATCACCGAGCCGCTCTTCGACCTTGGCCAGCTTTTCATGCAACTGACCCAATTCTTTTTCCAGTTTTTCCGCTTCGCGCTTGTGCGGTGCCAACTGCTGGCGCAACGCGGCAGCCGCTTGGCGCTGGGCGCGCTTGTCGGTTTTGTCGGCGGCTGGCGTACTGCTGCTGACCGGTGCCTGACGCGCGCGGTAGTCGACTAACCATCGAGCATAGTCTTCCAGATCGCCGTCGAACTCCTGGATACGCCCTTCGGCTACCAGCAGAAATTCGTCGGTGGTGCTCTTGAGCAGATGTCGATCGTGGGACACCACCACCACCGCGCCCTCGAATTCCTGCAGGGCCATGGTCAGCGCCAGGCGCATTTCCAGATCGAGGTGGTTGGTGGGTTCGTCGAGCAGCAACAGGTTGGGCTTTTCCCAGGCGATCAAGGCCAGGGCCAGGCGCGCCTTTTCGCCACCGGAGAAATTCAGCACCGGCTCATCGCAACGCGGACCACGGAAGTCGAAACCGCCGAGGAAGTCGCGCAAGGTTTGCTCACGCTCGGTCGGTGCCAGGCGTTGGAAGTGCAGCAGCGGGCTGGCTTGGTTATCCAGGGAGTCCAGTTGATGCTGGGCGAAGTAGCCCACCACCAGGTTTTCCCCGCGCACCAGACGCCCCGAGATCGGCTGCAGTTCGCCCACCAGGGTTTTGATCAGGGTGGATTTACCCGCGCCATTGGGCCCGAGCAAACCGATCCGCGCGCCGGGCACCAAGCCCAGCTTGACCTTCTCCAACACCACTTTTTCGCCGTAGCCCAGGCTGCCATCCGAGAGGTTCAGCAGCGGACTGGAAATTTTGTCGGCTTCGCGGAAGGTGAAGTCGAACGGCGAATCGACATGGGCGGCGGACAACTCTTCCATCCGCTCCAGCGCCTTGATCCGGCTTTGTGCCTGCCGCGCCTTGGTCGCCTGCGCCTTGAAGCGGGCGATGTACTTTTCCATGTGCGCACGCTGCGCCTGTTGTTTCTCGTAGGCCTGTTGCTGCTGGGCCAGACGCTCGGCACGGGCACGCTCGAACGCCGAGTAGCCGCCACGATAAAGCGTGAGCTTGCGTTGATCGACGTGGGCCACATGGTCGACCACGGCATCGAGAAAATCACGGTCGTGGGAAATCAGCAGCAAGGTGCCGGGGTAACTCTTCAGCCAGTCTTCCAGCCAGAGAATGGCATCCAGATCCAAGTGGTTGGTCGGCTCATCGAGCAGCAGCAGATCAGACGGACACATCAGCGCCTGGGCCAGGTTGAGGCGCATGCGCCAGCCACCGGAAAAGCTGCCCACCGGGCGGTCCATCTGTTCATTGCTAAAGCCCAGGCCGGCAAGCAATTTGCGCGCCCGGGCATCGGCGGTGTAGCCATCGGCGGAGTCCAGCTCGGCGTGCAAACGGGCCTGAGCGGCACCATCGTGGGAAGCCTCGGCGGCAGCCAGATCGCGTTGCACCTGACGCAGACGCAGATCGCCATCCAGCACATAATCCACGGCGACCCGCTCGACGGCATCGACTTCCTGGCGCATATGGGCGATACGCCAGTCTGCGGGCAGGAAGCAGTCGCCGGAATCGGGCGTCAGCTCACCGCGCAGCAAAGCAAACAGGCTGGATTTGCCGGCACCATTGGCACCGATCAGACCGGCTTTCTGGCCGGCGTGCAGCGTCAGCTCGGCGTCTTCCAACAAACGCTGCGGGCCACGCTGTAGAGTGAGGTTCTGTAGTCGAATCATAATGGCGGCGGAGTCTACCAGCTTCGTTTGCAAATCGCCTGGAAAGCACCATGCCCTCTGACCTGTGGAGTTTCGCCACGACCCTGTATGCCCGCCCGGGCGTCGAAACTGCGTGCCTGCACCTGCAGCAACAGGGTGCCGATGTTTGCCTGTTGCTCTGCGCAGCCTGGCTGCAACAACGCGGCGTGGCCTGCACACCGGCGCGCGCTGCAGCACTGAGCGAGCTGGCAGCGCCCTGGCAGCACGAAGTGATCGCTCCGCTGCGCCAGTTGCGTCAGCAATGGCGCGAAGCAGCCGCCCACGACAAAGCGCTGCAAGCACTGCGCGAGCAGATCAAGGCGTTGGAGATGGAAGCAGAAAGGCAGCTGCTGGAACGCCTGCAGAACGTGGCGAACAGCTGGCTGAAAGGTGAAGCCGAGAGGGACTGGTTAACCGCCGTGGCGGCCCAGCATGACCACGACGCGCTGCAGGTGCTGCGCGTCGCGATCACTCACACTTAGGAAGCGCTAGGTACGCCGCTGCCATTGGTGACCGAGGCTGGTGCTGCAGCGACTGGCGCAGCAGGTGCCGCCGCGGGTGCAGGTGCGGCTGGCTTGGCAGGTGCTGCGGGCTTGGCGGCAACAGCCGGTTTAGCTGCAGGTTTTGCGGCGGGCTTGGCCGCTGGTTTGACCGCAGGCTTGGCTGCAACTGCTGGCTTCGCTGCAACCGGTTTGGCCGGTGCTTTTACTGCAGGTTTAGCGGCAGGCTTGCTAGCGGCCTTTACCGGAGCCTTGGCGGCTGGTTTCGCAGCAGCTTTCACCGGTGCTTTTGCAGCTGGCTTGGCAGCGGGTTTGGCCGCCACTTTTGCCGGTGCTTTAGCGGCTGCAGGTTTAGCAGCTGGTTTCGCCGCAGGCTTGGCAGCTGCTTTCGCGGCAGGTTTTGCGACTGGTTTGGCGGCTACTTTTGCTGGTGCTTTGGCAGCAGGTTTGGCAGCCACTTTTACCGGAGCTTTTGCTGCAGGTTTAGCAGCCGGTTTTGCGACGACCTTGGCCGGCGCTTTCGCAGCAGGCTTGGCTGCAGCTTTTGCTGCTGGTTTGGCAGCGGCTTTCACCGGTGCTTTGGCCGCAGGTTTGGCTGCGGCTTTGGCCGGAGCTTTTGCTGCCGGTTTGGCAGCTGGTTTTGCGGCGGCAGCCTTGGCGGCCGGTTTGGCAGCAACAGGTTTTGGTGCAGCGCTACGTGCGCTCAGAGCCTTGACCACCGACTCTTTTACCTTGCCAACACCCTGGGCCAATTTCAGGCTTTCCTGGGCGTCGCGCTTGAGTTGCACGATGTAGTTACGCGTCTCGGCCTGGCTGGCTTTGAGGGTGTCGAGCAGGGTTTCCAATTCGCCTACGGCTTTCTTGGCTTTGGCCTGCGCTTTGTTCTTGCCTGCAGTGGTTGCCGCTTGCAGCAAGCTGCGCGCGTCATGGAGTTTTTCCTGGGCTTTGCCACGTTGCTTTTCCAGTTTGGCGAGCAGCTTTTCAGCGTCGACCAAAGCCTGGGAACAAGCACTTTCAAGATGATCCAGCAGGCTTTGGGAAAGCTGCTGCAGCAGATGCAATGGAGTGGTTACCGATTTCTTATTGGCCGACATGACGCGCCTCCTGGCGAACGTTGGTGCGGCCCATACTAGCCGGGTGTTTCGCCACTCGCCAGTTCTGCGACAAGGGCTGGCATAATCGCCGCACTTGTCGCTCGGAGAACCCCCATGTCGCGTTGCCTTTTTCTGCTGTTTTTTCTGCTCGCACCCCTTGCTCATGCCGACGCGCAAGCCGACAAAAACCAACACGACCTGGCCTATAGCCTGGGAGTGAAACTGGGTCAGCGTCTGCGTGAAGAAGTGCCGGATCTGCAGCTGCAAGCCTTGCTCGATGGCCTGCGCCAATCGTATCGCGGCGAGCCTTTACAACTCGACGGCAAACGCATGGAACAACTGCTCGCCGACCATGAAGCCAAGCTCGCCGCCGCGCCGGTGGATGATCAGAAAGCGGTGCAGGCCGAGACCCGTTTTATGGTCAACGAAAAAGCCAAAGCCGGTGTGCACGAGTTGGCCGGCGGCGTGCTGTACAGCGAGCTGCAGCGTGGGCAAGGCAAGAAACCCAGCGCCACAGGTCGGGTGCGGGTGAAATACGTCGGCCGTTTTGCCGATGGCAGTGTGTTCGATGAAAGTGCAACGCCCACCTGGTTCAAGCTCGATAGCGTGATTACCGGTTGGCGAATTGCCTTGCAGGAAATGCCGGTGGGGAGCAAATGGCGACTGGTGATTCCGTCGGCACAAGCCTATGGCGCCGAGGGGGCAGGCGACTTGATCGCGCCCTACTCACCCCTGGTATTTGAACTGGAACTGGTCGAGGCCGCCGACTGAGCGAAGGCCTCGGCTGGCGCATTACACCGCGGGAGCGGTCTGCTGCTGATGTGAGTTGTGCAGCACTTCGATCAGGCAGTCTTCCAACTCGAAACGTTCGTGGAGCAGCTGCCCCAGGCGTTTCAGTTCGGCGGTCACGGCCACGGCATCGCTGCAGTCACCTTTGTCGCAACGATCATTGAAGGCCAGCGCCACTTCAGTGATGGCTTCGATGCGCGGATAGATCTGCTTGGCCAACTCCAGACCACGTTCGTCGCCGAACGCCTTGGCCTCATTGGTGAGTTGCTCGTAGACCTCGAAGTGGCCGGCGGAAACGTAATCCACCAAGACTTCGCAGAAGCGCTGCAGAGCCTGTTCGTTGCTCGTCGGCGAGGTGCCTTCGTCATGCAGCACATCGAAACTGCGCACCAGCTCATGGCGTTCTTGCAGCCAACGGTCGATTAACAGATGAACCCCACCCCAGCGTTCTTGGGCGTTCTGACAGCTCTCGAGCATGATGACTTCACTCCCCTTGATCGTAATGCTGTTATACGTCTGCTCCGAGACGGTTTTTTGTCATTCGGCGCTTAACAACGGCATTTTACCGACGCTTTGTGCTGGCCAGATTATGCCCGCCCGGCAACGCCTACAAGGCACCGGGAGAGAAAGTTTCATACGAGCGTTTGATCCGAATGCCGCATGCAGCTTGGCCTGAGCGGATGCCCAGGCGGGAGATGCAGCGGCCTGAGCCACTGCACGAGCAAGGCTCAGGCGCGGCGGAAGAATTGGTAGGCGGAGTAAATCAGCATGCCGATAAAGGCCAGCAGGCACCATTCAGGCAGGCTCATACCAAACAGGGTCCAGGACACTTCGGCACAATCGGCGGTGCCTTTGAGCACCCACTGCACGAACTGTTGAAAGGGCAGCGCTTCGAGCATGTAGTCGAAGTTGGTCGGCATGCAGGAGGCCATCGGATCGGGCGGCGTGTTCTGCAACCAGATCTGCCGGCAGGCCGCTGCGGCACCCGCACCCGCTGACAAAAACGCCAGCAGCGAATACACCCGACGGCCACCGCGGGCCGGGTTGTGCAACGCGGCAAGCAAACACACCAGACCGAAGGCCATCACGCAAAGCCGTTGCACGATGCACAGCGGGCAAGGCTCCAGGCCAACCACATGTTCGAGGTACAGAGCGCCCCCCATCATGGCAACGCAAGCGAGGAAGGCGAGGAAGAACAGCGAACGCGGGCTGGCCAGCGACATGACAACTCCGGAGGAGGCAAAAAGAGGCAGTACGTTAGAGGAAAGCGCCTAGGCGTTACAAGCCGCTGCCAGGCGGCAATCATCGCCCCTCTGGCACCGCACGTCCGTTAGCGGGCAAGCGTCGCCAGGCCTGCAGCGCTGCCGCGAACAACGCTGGCCAGGTCGCCGAGACAAAACGCCGCGCCTCGGCAAACCGCCCTCAGGCGTTGGCCGGCTCGGGCAATGGCAGGCTGGGCAGATGCTGATCCAGTAAACCGAGGCTTTCCTGGAACAACTGATTGCTGCGCTCGATCTCGCCTTGCTGCGCCAGCAGCCGCGCCAATTCGGCACAGGCCTGCGGGCTGCGGGCGAAACTCAGGCTGCTTTCAAAGTACTCACGCGCCTTGCCCCACAACCGATTCTGCAAACACAAGCGGCCCAGGCACAGCAGTAGCTGAGGATCGCTGGCACTGGCCTTCAACCAGCCCTCGGCGGTTTGCAGTTGCTTGACTGGATCACGACCGCGTACCTGGCCGTAAAGGGCCACCAGGCGGCTGTCGTACTGGCGGGCGATGGCACTGCGCAACACTTCTTCGGCTTCCTCCGGGGCACCGAGCAAGCGCAACTGATCGGCATATACCGCCACCAGTTGCGGCTCGCTGCGCTGGCTTTTCGACAGGTGCTGCCAGGCTTGCGTCAGTGGCTGCAGGGCAATCTCGCCGGTGTTCAAACCTTCGCTGGCGGCGCTGGCCAGACGGGCGCTCCAGGCCTGCTGTTCGAGGGCGCTGAGCTCGGCTTCGCCAAGCACTTTGTCTTTGCGCAGGTCCGGCAACAGGGCGATCACCGCCGGCCAGTCACCGCGCTGCTGATGCACCTGCTGCAGATGTTTGAGCACCTGGCGATGGTGCGGATGGCGGTCGCGCATCACTTGCAAGGTTTCCAACGCCGCCTCGGTTTGCCCGCGGGCCTGTTGCAGCTCGGCATGGGCCAGGGCAATGGCCAGCTCGGCATGGGGTTGGCGCTCCAGGGCTTTTTCCAGAAAGCCGTCGCTCTGCTCGTAATCGCCCAATTCATTGGCCGCACGCGCAGCGCCGAGGTAATAAATCAGCGGTTGCTGATCTCCCTCGGCAGCTCGTTGCAGGTGGCGCACGGCGCGTGCCCAACGGCCTTCGGCCAGATCCAGCAGGCCCTGTTCGCAAGCCAGTTGCACCCGACGGTTACGGTTGCGCCGCGACCAGGGATTGACCACCCCGCCCGAGACAAACACCAAGCTTAGCAGTACACGCAGCAGATACACCGCTAGAGCAACCACAGCGATCACGGCCACCGCGGCCCATAAGCTCGACTCATAGCGAAAGTTTTTATAGGCGATCAGCACATAACCGGGATGCTCGACCACGGCCAGGCCAATCAGCACGGCCGCGGCGATCAGCAACAGCAGAATCAGCAGCACACGTCTCATGGGCTGACTTCCTCCAGCTCATCGTCAACCGCCGGCTGGTCGCTCTGCGATTGCTTTTCTTCCTGCAGTTTCTGGCTGGCATTTTCGCGGCGCTGCACATAGGCCCGCACCGCGTCCGTCGCCGCAGTCAGATCCGGCATCGCCACTGCCACAGGCTGATTGACCAACTCGTTGATGCGCGCCAACAGCGCCTGGCTGTCGGGGTTCTCGGGATTGAAGTAGCTTTCCAGCACGTTGCGCGCCTGGCTCAGCGCCTGGCGATAGACATCCGGCTTGCCGTTCAGGGCCGCCCATTGCGCTTGCTCCAACGCCAGGGTCAGGGCCAGGCGCACTTGCGTGAGGCTTTGCCCCGCCAGCAGCGGCCGCACATTCTGGTCGGCATGGAAGTCGATGCGGATATAGCGCGAGAGTTTCTCCAACCACTCAGCCCACCAGCCCTGGCCATCGCCTTCGGCGGCGAAATTGAATTGCTCGCCCTTGCTGCTGAACGCCGGCACCAGGGTGCTGAGCTGGGCGGCCTGCTCGCGCATGGCCCCCAGTTGCAGAAACAGCCCGGTACGATCCAGGGCGGTGATACCGCGCAAGGCCACCAGGGTTTTTGCCAGTTGCTCACGGGCCGCGTAGGCGGCCGAGTCGTCCTGATCGCGGAGGATCTCATCCGCACCCTGCACCAGCACCGTGGCACTGCCGACATCCTGCAAGGCCGATAGACGCAGCGCGGCCAGGCGCAGCAAATGTTCGGCTTCAGCCAGACGCCAATCCTGGCGACTGGCACCCAGCACGCTTTCCACGCGCTCACTGAGGTGCTGCTGATCGCCTTGCAACTGCGCCAGCAAGCGCCGGCGGCTTTCCAGTTCCTGTGGCTCCGGCAATGCTGCCAGGCGCTCGGTCAGGCCCTGCTCGCGCTGGGAAAGCAGCTGCGCCTGACTGCGGGCCTGCTCCAGCTGCGACACCTGCTCCTGATCATGGCTTTGCAGCAGGCGTACCTGCCAGACACTCCAGCCACCCGCCGCCACACCGGCAGCGCCAATCAACAGGGCCAGCGCTGCCAGACCGGCACCACGGCTCTTGGCCGCCGGGGCGACAGGCACGTCAACGCGCGGCGCAGTGGGTGCCGTCAGCGCAGGTTGGGTGTCATCTTTCGAGGGGGTTGCTTCGCTCACGTATCCGTCCTGTGCATCAGAGGGCAGCCGGGGCATGTTCCCGTAAAGCTGCCAGCAACGCCGCGGCACTCGCACCACGACAGTCCACAACCGCTAAAGCCCCGGCGGCAGTTGCCAGCTCGGCAACCCGCGGGCTCGGTACAAATAAGGGTAGCCGCGCCAACGCCGGCCAGTCTGCCCCGGCCAGGCTCAACAGGTGCTGCAAACCCTGCCCACTGCTGACCACCAGAGCATTCAAGCGTTCAGCTTGAACGCGCGCGGATAAGGTTCCGGCATCATAGTGCGGCAGTTGGCGGCGATAGAGTTGCAGATAATCGACCGACACACCTTGGCCGCGCAAGCAATCGGCGAGGGCTTCGCGGCCACCTTCGCCGCGCAGGATCAATACCCGGGGCGCTGCAACGCTACGCAAGGCCTGTTGCAGTTCGGGCATGGCGAGCAAGGCTTCGCTGTCATCACCCTGGCGGGGGTAACTCACCTTCAGGCCGTGGTCGCTAAGTATCTGTGCAGTGGCGGCACCCACACTGAACCAGGGTTGCTGCGCTGGCGGTTGCGGCCGATAGCGTTGCAGCAGTTGCACACCCAGGCGGGCGGCCGGCTTGCTGACCACAATCACGGCGCAGTAGCTGTTCAGCTTCTGCAATGTGATTTGCTGCTCCGGCGTTGGCGCAATCGGCTCGATTTCCAGCAACGGCAGGCTGCTACTGACCACCCCCTGTTCGGCAAGCGTGGCCGCCAGAGCGGCGCACTCCTCAGCCGGGCGAGTGAGCAGCAACCGCCAGGCTGTCACTCGGCTTGGGCCTGGCCGTAGACGGCTTGCAGAATGGCTGCGGCACCTTGCTGCAGCAGGTCTTCGGCGACGCCGACGCCCAGCGCCTGCGGATCTTTAACCGAGCCGGTGGCTTCGGCGCGCAGCAACAGGCCGCCATCCGGCTGGCCGACCAGGCCACGCAGCCACAGCTGCTCGCCTTGCAGCTCGGCGTAGCAGGCGATGGGCACCTGGCAACCGCCATTCAGGTGTTTGTTCAAGGCGCGCTCGGCGGTGACCCGCAACGCGGTTTCATGGTGATGCAGCGGTTCGAGCAAGGCATGAATCTCGCGGTCGGCGCTGCGGCATTCGATGCCGACGGCCCCCTGGCCACCGGCGGGCAGGCTGTCGATCACGCTGATACTGGAGCGGATGCGCGCACCGAAGCCCAGGCGAATCAGGCCGGCAGCGGCGAGGATGATCGCGTCGTACTCGCCGGCGTCCAACTTGGCCAGGCGGGTGTTGACATTGCCGCGCAGGAAGCGGATTTGCAGGTCCGGACGGATAGCCAGCAATTGGGTCTGGCGGCGCAGGCTGGAGGTGCCGACGATGGCACCTTGCGGCAGCGCTTCCAGGCTTTCGTAGGTATTGGAGACAAAGGCGTCACGCGGGTCTTCACGCTCGCAGATGCAATACAGGCCCAAACCCTCGGGAAAATCCATCGGCACGTCTTTCATCGAGTGCACGGCGATGTCGGCTTGGTTTTCCAGTAACGCGGTTTCCAACTCTTTGACGAAAAGCCCCTTGCCGCCGACTTTCGACAACGGCGAGTCGAGCAGCTTGTCGCCGCGACTGACCATGGGCACCAGGCTGACGATCAGCCCCGGGTGCGCAGCTTCCAATGCGGCTTTGACGTACTCAGCCTGCCAGAGGGCCAGGGCACTTTTGCGGGTGGCGATGCGGATTTCGCGGGACGACATGACGGCTCTCGAACGGAATTAACCCGCGCATAGTAAGACAGCCGCGCGGGTGGTGCACCCGCCGTCAGGGCGACCGGCTGCCGCAGCAGCCAATCAGGCGGGCGACGTCAGAGGTTGTTCATCAGCTTGCGCACGCCGGCCACATGGCGGCGGCTGACGATCAGGGCATCGCCATTCAAGCCTTTGAGGTACAGCTGGAAATGCCCAAGGGGCGTGCGTTGCAGGCGCTCGATACGCTCACGGGCCACCAGCGCGTTGCGGTGGATGCGCACGAAGCGATCACCGAATTCGTCCTCCAGCGCCTTCAGCGGCTCGTCCAGCAATACTTCGCCGCCTTCGTGGCGCAGGGTTACGTATTTGTGGTCGGCAATGAAATAGATCACCTGATCCAGGGGAATCAGTTCGATGCCTTTACGGGTACGGGCACTGATATGGGTGCGGGGGCCATTGCCAGTTTCGGCGGCCGGGCGGGTGAGCGCCACGAGCTGTACACGGTTGGGACGCTCGGCTTTTTTCAGCGCTTCGATCAGGCTTTCCGGACGCACTGGCTTGACCAGATAGCCGACGGCGCTGACCTGAAACGCATCGATGGCGAATTCATCGTGCGCGGTGCAGAAGATCACCGCTGGCGGCGCTTCGCGTTCGCAGAGTTTGGCAGCGACCTGCAAACCATCCAGACCCGGCATGCGGATATCGAGCAACACCACATCGGGTTTAAGACTATCGATCAGGGTCAACGCCTCTTCGCCATTGCTGGCACTGGGCTCCAACACTCGGTAACCATCGAGCTCACCGACCATACGGCTGAGGCGCTCGCGGGCTAGGGGTTCATCATCGACGATCAGGACATTCATATTGCTCGGGCTTCCTGCGTGAGTCTCGCACAAGGATAGCGTAGACAGGTGAAGTGGCGCCCGTCACGGCGATCCACGCTCAGACTTGCGCGAGGGCCAAAAAGTGCCGCAAGACGCGCATCTATATTCACCAACGCTTGATGTGTACCACGAGAGGGTTGGTGCTCACTGCCCTCCTCATAGGGGTTGCTGACACACAGCTGGAACACCCCGTCTTTGTAATCTGCTTCTATGCGTACCACGCCCCCTTCGATGCGCGGTTGAATACCGTAGATCAAAGCGTTCTCCAACAATGGCTGCAAGGTCAGCTGCGGAATCGGCAGATCATCCGGTACCGTCTCCACCTGCCACTCCAACTGTAGACGCTCGCCGAGCCGATATTGTTCGATCGAAAGATAGCGCTTGCTCAGCTCCAGTTCTTCGCTCCAGGGCACCAGGCTGCCGGGCTTGGCCAGGCTGGCACGAAACAGATCGGACAAATCCAGCACCGCCTGCTCGGCCTTGTAAGGGTCGATCACCACCAGGCTGGCAATGCTGTTCAAGCTATTGAACAGAAAGTGCGGGCGGATCCGCGCCTGCAATGATTCGATCCGCGCCGACAACTCTGCCTGCTGTTGGCGACGCCACTGGCTCTGCAGATAGAAGTAGCGTAGCAGCAGCGCCGACATGATCAGACTTATCAACGCATGACGTAGATAAAGATTGACCTCACCTGCACGCGGCAAGGGCCCACCCAGGTCGTAATAGTCGGCCACCGCCGTGCAACCGAGGGTCAGTCCCACCACCAGCAGGCAACAGAGTAGCCCGGCCAGCGCCGCCGGCAAGCGCGCCAGCAACGGCCGCAGCTGACACATCAGGCCAGCGGACAGCAGCACGATCCACTGCACGAACAATGACGTCAGGGCCAGACGAATCCAGTTGAAGCCTGGCTGCATGGGCTCGGCCAATACCAGCACCAGTACCAGCAGCTCGGCGAGTAACACCAGCACCAGCAAGGCTTCAGGCAGGCAAAGCTCGGGCAGAAAGAATTCGCCGGGCGCGGTTTTTTTCGGTTTCAACCAGTCGATACGCATCGGCACAGTTTCCGGGGCAGCATGCACGGCAGCAAGCAGGCTGGCGCTGCACGGACTAAATAAAGCAGCAAATGGCCATCTCGTAGCGAAAACTGTGATCCGCCCTACATTGCCAGGGCGTTTGCCTGGCGGTACCAAGGTCGCGGACACGACAAAGCGTCGCGGCGATTTTGCCCGCTACCCTGTTATCATCCGCACAATTTTCCACGCCGGCCGCCCACCGCGGTCTGCCCGTTTTGCGCACCAGCCGAGCCATTGCCATGAGCACCGAAAAGACCAACCAATCCTGGGGCGGCCGCTTCAGCGAGCCAGTCGACGCCTTTGTTGCCCGCTTCACTGCCTCGGTCAACTTCGACCAGCGTCTGTACCGCCACGACATCATGGGCTCCATCGCCCACGCCACGATGCTGGCCAAGGTCGGCGTACTCACCAGCGACGAGCGCGACGCGATTGAAGCCGGCCTGAAGCAGATTCAGAGCGAAATCGAGGCCGGCAGCTTCGACTGGCGGGTGGATCTGGAAGACGTGCACATGAACATCGAAGCGCGGCTGACCGACCGCATCGGCGTTACCGGCAAAAAACTGCATACCGGCCGCTCGCGCAACGACCAGGTGGCCACCGACATCCGCCTGTGGCTGCGTGATGAGATCGACCTGATCCTCAGCGAAATCACCCGCCTGCAACAGGGCCTGCTGGAACAGGCCGAGCGCGAAGCCGGCACCATCATGCCGGGCTTCACCCACCTGCAGACCGCGCAACCGGTGACCTTCGGTCATCACCTGCTGGCCTGGTTCGAAATGCTCTCGCGTGACTACGAGCGCCTGGTCGATTGCCGCAAGCGCACCAACCGCATGCCGCTGGGCTCGGCCGCACTGGCCGGCACCACCTACCCGATTCAGCGGGAAATCACCGCCGAGCTGCTGGGTTTCGACGCGGTTGGCGGCAATTCGCTGGACGGCGTTTCCGACCGCGACTTCGCCATCGAATTCTGCGCCGCGGCGTCCCTGGCGATGATGCACCTGTCGCGCTTCTCCGAAGAACTGGTGCTGTGGACCAGCGCGCAGTTCCAGTTCATCGATCTGCCGGACCGCTTCTGCACCGGCAGCTCGATCATGCCGCAAAAGAAAAACCCCGATGTACCGGAGCTGGTGCGTGGCAAATCCGGCCGCGTGTTCGGTGCCCTGATGGGCCTGCTGACCCTGATGAAGGGCCAGCCGCTGGCGTACAACAAGGACAACCAGGAAGACAAAGAACCGCTGTTTGACGCCGCCGACACCCTGCGCGACAGCCTGCGTGCCTTTGCTGACATGGTGCCGGCGATCAAACCGAAAACCGCGATCATGCGCGAAGCTGCCCTGCGTGGATTCTCCACCGCCACCGATCTGGCCGATTATCTGGTACGCAAGGGCCTGCCCTTCCGCGACTGCCACGAGATCGTCGGCCATGCCGTGAAATACGGCGTGGAAACCGGCAAGGACCTGGCCGAGATGAGCCTGGAAGAGCTGCGCAAGTTCAGCGACCAGATCGAGCAGGACGTGTTCGCGGTACTGACCCTGGAGGGCTCGGTGAATGCCCGCGACCATATCGGCGGTACTGCGCCGAATCAGGTGCGCGCGGCAGTGGTGCGGGGCAAGGCCTTGCTCGCAAGCCGTTAAATTCCTGCAATACCCATCGCGGCTGAAGCCGCTCCTACGGATCGCACAATCCAGTAGGAGCGGCTTCAGCCGCGATGCTTTTCAGCTGATGAAAACTACTTCTTGGTGCCGCGCGCCATCGCCAGAAATTGCTCCATCTCGGCATCTTTGTCCGCCGCCACTTTCTGTACATTGGGGTTCTGGCTCAGCAGCTTGAACAACGCTTTGGCCTGCGGGAAATCAGCCAGCACGTCGGTGGCGAACAACTTGCCCATCACCACACAGGCCAGATCCAGGCTGTAGAGAAAATACAGGTCAGCCAGGGTCAGCGAGTCGCCCGCTACATAGGGTGCGAACTTGCCGTGACGCTTCAGGGTGGCGATACCCAGCGTCAGATCTTCCTTGCTCTTGGCTTTTATCGCCTCGTCCACCTTGCCGCCAAAAAAGGCTTCCAGGTAGCAGGCGCGTGCCGGCAGCTCGATATACAGCTCGATTTCGCGCATCAGCGAACGCACATAGGCGCGTGCCTGTGGGTCGCTGGGCAGCAGGGCTTTGCCTCTCTGGGTTTCTTCGAGGTAGTCGAGGATGGCGCTGGTTTCGTTGATATAGCCCTGTTCGGTCTGCAGCACCGGCACCTTGCCGCGTGGGCTGATGGCGAGAAAGTCCTCGCGCTGACCGCCGTGCACCGACACCGCTGCAAAGGCGATGCCCTTTTCCAGCAAGGCCAGTTTGACCATGTTGTAGTAGTTGCTAACCGAAAAACCGTGCAGTTTGAGCATGACAACTTCCGTTCCGGGTGGAGTGGGCGTCGTCTCTTATAAACCCCGGCACGCCAATCGCCCAGCCGAATCAACCCCATGAATGCGTACGCCATCGTCGACAGACCGTGGCACACTGCGGCCTTGTTTCCCAAGGAGCTCGCCATGAGCGAATTTGACGAGAGCGAAGAAGCCTTCGCCGAAGCGACCCTGACCCAGGCCATCGAAAACCAGATCGAAACCGATAACCCGCCGGCCGCCAAAGCCGCCTACAACAAGCTGACGCTGGTGGGTTATCCGCGCGAGGAGATCCTGCAACTGATGGCCTTGGTGCTGGCCCACGAGATCGACGCCATGCTCGATGAGGACCGCCCGTTCGATACCGCCTGGTACGAGCAGGCCCTGCGCGCCCTGCCGGAGTTGCCCGCCGGCAGCGACGAGGACGAATAGCTAAAAGCAGCGCTTGCCTTGACTCAGCGCAGCGGATTAGCCTCACGGCCATAGCACCATGCCGTGACCCGCCCAACTGGGTGGCCTCTGAGCCTGTACCGATGACCCATCGCGTCTATTGCAGCAGTTGGACAACCCTGTGCACGGCCCTGCTATTTGCCGTCCTGGGTTTGTCTCGCGTCCAGGCTGAAAGCATTCAGATTGGCGCCGAAGACGACTGGTACCCCTACACGGCCTTGCGCGATGGCGAAATCCAAGGCATGTCGGTGGATATCGTCAAAGCTGCATTCGCTGCCACCGGCACCGACGTGCAGTTGGAGTCCTTCCCCTATTCACGCTGCATGCAGCTGGCGCTACGCGGGCAGATCGTGGCCTGCTTCAACACCTCGCCCAATCCGAAGATCGCCGAAGAGTACCGCCTGCCCAAGCACCCGCTGTTTCGCGAGGCGATTCTGCTGTGGGCGCGCAACGACAACACCACGCCGGTGACCAGCCTGGACCAGTTGGTCGGCAAGAGCGTGGCGGTGACCAATGGCTACGAATATGGCGCTGCTTTCGATAACGACAGCCGCCTGAGCCGAATTCTGGTTCGCAAAGATCTCAACGGTTTTCTGATGCTGCAACGGGCGCGGGTCGATTACATGCTGGCGTTTCGCGGCACCGCGCTGCAGCTGTTCGAGGAGCACCCGGAACTGCGCGGGCAATTTATCCCGGTAATGACCGTGCACCGCCCCGATATTTATCTATCCTTTTCCCGACATCATCCCAAAGCCGACGAGTTACTCGAACGCTTCGACCAGGGTATGCGCCTGATCGAAAGCGACGGCCGCTATCAACAGATCATCGACACCTGGAGGAACAAGCAGACCGCTGCCCCTTGAACGGCCGCTCACCACACCGATCCCCTGCCCGCTACCTGGGGTCCCGACTTTCGCCACCGACTCGCTGTATGAAGCGAGGCACCCTTACAAGAATCTGGAGCAAACATGTCATTTACCCCCGAACTGATTGCTGAGCTGGAAATTCTTGCCCTGTACAACCTTTCCAACACCAAGGAAGGCCTCAAGGTCCACCATATCGCCTCGCCAACGGCCATCGCCGCCACCCTGCGCCTGCATGACAAAGGCCTGGTTACCCTGCCCGACGGCGGTTACCTGACCAGCCTGGGCCTCGATGCCGCGCAGCACGCCCAGGACCTGCTGACCATTCTCACCGTTGAAGAAGCGGCCTGACCGCACGCTGACCACCGCGGGCAAAAGCGGCCACCCGGCTGTTTTTGCCTGGCCTCTCAAGCTGCTGTCAATCTGGGCAATATTTAAGCTCTGCCACCGGCGTTTCGCGGCTGCTAATCTAGCCCCACCAACCGGCATGAGTTAGCTATGACGCGCACCCAGGAAATTCGTCCCAATATCGACGAAGGGATCGACCGCAAGGTGCTGGCGCAGCTGCGCGCGCGCTTTCTCAAGGTCAATAGCGGCCGCCTGGACCGCGCCATGCAGGGTTTGTCGACGCGCCAGCAACTGGTGCTCAAACTGCTGCCGTTGCTGTTTCACGTTAACCATCCACTGCTTCCGGGTTATGTCTCCGGCCTTACCCCGGCCGGCCTGTCCGGCTATGAACCCGAAGACGAACTGCTCAGCGAAGCTCAGCGCCTGACCCGCTCCTTTGTTTACAAAGCGCGGCGCGGTAATCCGCCCATGCCGATCCACGGCCTGTTCCTGATGGGCAGCCTGGGCACGGTGGCGCAAGCCGAGCAGAGCGATATGGACGTGTGGGTCTGCCATGCGCCCGACCTCACTGCGCAGGAAATCCTCGAGCTGACCAAGAAGTGCACATTGCTCGAAGCCTGGGCGGCTACCCAGGGTGCCGAAGCGCATTTCTTTCTGATCGACCCGGCGCGCTTTACCGTCGGTGATCGCGAGGCACAGCTGACCTCCGACGACTGCGGCACCACCCAGCACTACCTGCTGCTGGACGAGTTCTACCGCACCGCGATCTGGCTGGCCGGGCGCACGCCGCTGTGGTGGCTGGTGCCGGTGTATGAAGAGCAGCGCTACGCCGAGTACACCCACCAGTTGCTGAGCAAACGCTTTATCCGCGCCGACGAGGTGCTCGACCTTGGCCACCTTGCCAGCATTCCCCCCGGCGAATTTATTGGTGCCGGCATGTGGCAGCTGTTCAAGGGTATCGAATCGCCTTACAAGTCGGCGCTCAAGCTGCTGCTTACCGAGGTGTATGCCAGCGAACACCCCAATGTCGAATGCCTGAGCCTGCGTTTCAAGCAGGCGGTGTACAGCAACCAGCTCGATCTGGATGAGCTGGACCCCTACGTGGTGGTGTACCGCCGCTTGGAGGAATACCTCAGCGGCCGCGGCGAAACCGAACGCCTGGAGCTGATCCGCCGCTGCCTGTACCTCAAGGTGAACAAGAAAATCAGCAATCCGCCGCGCAACCGGCGCAAGAGCTGGCAACGCCTGTTGCTGGAAAAGCTCACCGCCGACTGGGGCTGGCAGCACCGGCAACTGGCCATGCTCGACAGCCGCAGCCAGTGGAAGGTGCGCCAGGTCAGCGTCGAGCGCCGGGTGCTGGTCAACGAACTGACCTACAGCTATCGCTTTCTTTCCCAGTTCGCCCGCACCCAGCAGGCCTCAAGCTCCCTCAATAGCCGTGACCTTGGGGTATTGGGCCGGCGGCTGTATGCCGCGTTCGAGCGCAAGGCCGGCAAGATTGAGTTCATCAACCCCGGCATCGCCCCCGACCTCGCCGAAGACAACCTTACCCTGGTGTTCAACGCCAGTACCGGTGGCAACGACGACAGCCAGTGGGCGCTGTTCAACGGCAGCATCAGCGGCCAGGAGTGGCGCGACTTCGCCCCGCTGAAACGGGCACGCGAACTGATCGAGCTGCTGGCCTGGTGTCACCGTAATGGCGTGATCGACAGCAGTACGCGCATCGCCCTGCACCCTGGCGACAGCGACCTCACCGACTTCGAACTGTCCAATCTGCTGGGCAGCTTGCAACAGGCGGTGCCCCTGCCATTGCCGGCGGTCAGCGAGGATGCCCTGCTGCACAGCAGCGCGCCGAGCGAAGTGCTGCTGTTGGTCAATGTCGGCATCGACCCTCTGAAACAGCACAGCCAGCTCAATGTGCACATGACTACCGGCCGTACCGACTCCCTGGGTTACTCCGGGGTGCGGGAAAACCTGGTACTGACCCTCGACCAGGTCAGCCTCAACAGCTGGAACGAGTTGTCGGTAAGCCGCTACGACGGCGCCAATGCCCTGCTCGACTGCCTGCGCGACTTTCTCAACAGCCTGCCACCCGGCGGCAAGTTGCCGACGTTGAAGGTGCGCTGCTTCTGCCGCAACCGCGCACAGGCGATTGCCGAGCGGGTGGAAGAACTGTTCCGCGACATTCTTTCGCACTTTGTTGGCGAACGTGGGCAGCGTTATCTGGTGCAGATCCAGCAGCAATACCATGTACTGCAGCTGACGCCCGGGCAGGTCGACCATGTGGCCCTGAACAACCTGCCGGCGCTGTTGGAGCAATTGGGTGGCGAGCTGAACAGTTACAGCCCACTGCACCTGGACCGCCATGCCCTGGAAGGCGAAGACCTGGCGCTGATCCTGCCGCTCGGCCGGCCTGACTGCATTCAAGTGTTCTACCGCCTGCACGAAGAGGTTGCCGAGCTGACCGTACTGGATGAGCGCAACGCCCTATGGCGCCAACGCCTGCCGTTCCGTGACGAGCAAAGCCTGCTGACCCCGCTGCAACGCTTTCTGCAGTCAGTGTTCTACCGCCGCAACGCGCAGTTGCCGCTGGATGCCGACCTGACCCAGACCGAAGCGCTGGAAATTCTCTACTACGAAGTGCTGCCACCGGCACCCATGCGCGCGCAGTTCCTCGAGCGCCGCGCGCCCCAGCAATCCGGCGTCAGCCATCCGTTCTACGACGTGCAGGCGATTGTCGAACCCGCCGAACAGGGCCGTGTACACGTCAGCCTGTATTGCAACCACCGCGAGTTTTCCGAGCTGGAATATGGCAACGAACTGTTCAGCGCAGTGGCCCGGCACATTCTCTCGCAGCGCAGCGGCCACGAACGTTACCCCTGCTATATCACCGACCTGGATCTATCCCGCGTGCTCGGCGAAGGCCAGACCCAGACCATTCATTACCTGCGCTACAAAACCCGCCTGGAAGCGGCGTTGAATAGCGCATTGCAACGGGCTTAAACGCGAGTAGCCCGCGCCAATCACTGGCTATAGGCACCGGCCGCTTCCGGCTGGTATTCGACTGCCAGCAGCGTCAGCTGGATCAGCTTGCCAGCCGGGGTCGGCCAGTCGATATGCTGACCGACCGACAGGCCCAGCAAAGCGCTGCCCACTGGTGCCAGAATCGAGACGGTGCCTTCGCCGCCGGCATCCTGCGGGTAAACCAGGGTCAGGTGATATTCCTTGCCGCTGCCTTCTTCACGGCAGTACACCCGCGAATTCATGGTCACGACCCCAGCCGGTACTTCGTCATGGCCCACCACTTGGGCACGCGCCAACTCGGCTTCCAGAGCCTGGGCACCAGGGCCGAAATCGTCCAGGCCGTCGAGCAGGCGTTCAAGACGTTGCAGATCCAGACGGGTAATGGTGATCGCAGGAGCAGTCATGACTACGGTACTCACAATCAGCAGGAATGCCGCCGCCAACAATGGCGTACAAGGCAGCAGCCCCTAGGCGGTAATAAAGAAAAACCCCGACCGAAGCCGGGGTTTGCAGGTACCTCATTCAGTTGAGGCTGGTGCGACCGTAGCACAAGACATGACCCGTTGGTCAAGACTGCCGGAAAGGCGAAGGTTTCACCCGCGCCTGGGCCAACTGGATAATCTGCCGCCGCCGCGGGCTGTCGGCGGCTTTCCATTCGCGGATCTCCGCCAGCAGGCGGCCGCAACCCAGGCAGACATCCTCGTCATCCAGGCAGCATTCGCGGCGACAGGGCGACAGCACGATATCTTCGGCCGCCGCCACTGTGCCGGCCATCGGTTCGAACAACACGGGCGCGGAGGTCTGGCTGTCAGAGCTCATCGAACTCGATTGCCTCTTCGGCTTGCTCCAGGGTAATGCGTGCAAGCATTTCGCCCAGCAGCTCGTCACTGGTGTCGCAGATCCAGCGGTTGCTGGCGCTGTCGTAGTCAAAGTGGAAGCCACCGGATTTTGCCGCCACCCAGAGTTGGCGGATCGGCACCTGGCGGCTGAGGATAAGCTGCGAGCCATTGGCAAAACGCACGGTGAGAATGCCGGCGGAGTTTTCCAGATCAAGGTCCAGGCCGCTGTCATCGAAAATGTCTTCTACCGATTCCTGGGTGGCATCCACCAGGTCGTGAAAACGCGCTTCGGTCAAACTCATAACGGGCACCTCAGGCAGAAAATAGGGCAACGTCGTGGTGCGTTGCTTTAAAGGATCAATCGACGTTGGCCACCAGCGTGCGTCGGTATTCAGCGGGGCTTTGCCCGGTCCAGCGACGAAATGCCCGGGCCAGGGAGCCGGCTTCGCTGAAGCCGACGAAAAAGGCGATATCGGCCAGTTCCAGAGTCGGGTCTCGCAGGTACTGCAGCACCAGTTGCTGACGGGTCTCGTCGACAAGCTGGCTGAATGATAACCCGGTCTCGCGCAGACGGCGCTGCAAGGTGCGCGGACTGAGCGCCAGAATCTGCGCCAGACGCTCCAGGTCCGGGCCCGCGTCCGCCAGTTGCTTGGCCAGCTCCAGGCGCGCGCGGTCCAGCACCTGCTGGCCCTGGCGCAATTCGCTGAGTAGCCGATCAGCGTAGCCATCGAGCATCTGCCGCACCTGTGCATCGGCCTGGCCGAGCGGTGCTTGCAGCAGGCGCTTGGGGAAAACCAGGGCGTTGTCAGCCTGGGAAAACAACACCGGGCAGCGAAAGATACGCTGGTACTCCGAGGTATCGGCGGGTGCCGGGTGTTGGAAGCGCACCTCGGTGGGCGGGATATCCAGGCCGCTTATCCAGTGGCCGAAGGTGGTCCAGCCGGCCAGGGTTTCTTCGCTCAGCTGGCGCTGCTGTTGCGGCAATAGCGGCTGCCAGCTGTGTGCCACCTGAGGTTCGAGGCCCGGACGGGCCGGCTCGTCGGCCAGGTCGACGTGTCCCAGGCTGCCCACCAGGGTCGCGTAACGGGCCTGGCGATGCAGGGCGTCGCCCAAGGTCGCGCAACTCATCAGCAGATAGCCGAGCACGCCGTAATAGCCGGGGCGCACGGCTTCGCCCAGGTGCAGACCGAAAAACTCATCGCCGGTCAGCGCCACGCCACGGTTCATCAATTCCAGATACACCGACGCGGCCACCCGCTGATCCCGCTGCGCTAACAGCACCGGGCTCAACTGCAGTGGTGCCAGCAGGGTGTCGCTGGCAATGCCCTGACGCCCCAGGTAGTCCAGCAGCCCCTGCAGATAGGCGACCGAAACCGAACCGGCGAGAGGCGTGGGGGTATCCATCGGAGCTCCTGATTGGGCGCGAATCCCGGGTGAGGCCAGCCTATATGCTAGCGCCAAGGCCCGCAGGACGGCAGAGGGCTGGCGCATAGGCAAGGCGTCGGGGGGCCGGTATACTCGGGCCCAATCACTGCTTTTACAAGGAATCCGCCATGAAGCGGCTACTGACTGCCCTTATCGCGCTCGTCGCCATTTCGTCTCTGCTCAGCGGCTGCGGCCAGAAAGGCCCGCTGTATCTGCCAGGCGAAGATCAACCCTCTGCTGAACACACCCACTAAGGAGGCGGTATGCACGCCTTCAATTACCGCACAGGTGAGCTGTTTGCGGAGGGTGTGGCGTTGTCCGCCATTGCCGAGCGCTTTGGCACACCCACCTACGTTTACTCGCGGGCGCATATCAGCGCGCAGTTCAATGCCTATGCCGACGCCCTGCAAGGTGTCCCGCATCTGGTGTGCTACGCGGTCAAAGCCAACTCCAACCTGGCGGTACTGAACCTGCTGGCCCGTCTGGGTGCCGGCTTCGATATCGTTTCGTCGGGCGAACTGGAGCGTGTGCTGGCCGCTGGCGGCGAACCGGGCAAGATCGTGTTTTCCGGTGTCGGCAAAAGTCGTGACGATATGCGCCGCGCCCTGGAAGTCGGTGTGCACTGCTTCAACGTCGAATCCACCGACGAGCTGGAACGCCTGCAACAGGTAGCAGCCGAGCAGGACCTGATCGCACCGATCTCCCTGCGGGTCAACCCGGATGTCGATGCCGGCACCCACCCGTACATTTCCACCGGTCTCAAAGAAAACAAATTCGGTATCGCCATAGCCGATGCCGAAGCGGTGTATGCCCGCGCCCAGGAACTGCCGAACCTGAAAGTGCTGGGTGTGGACTGCCATATCGGTTCGCAACTGACCAGCCTGCCGCCGTTCCTCGACGCCCTCGACCGTCTGCTGGCGCTGATCGACCGCCTCGCGGCGCGTGGCATCCAGATCCAGCACCTGGACCTGGGCGGTGGCGTTGGCGTGCGCTACAAAGACGAAACGCCGCCGCTGGTCAGCGACTATATCCAGGCCGTGCGTGAACGTACTGCCGGGCGCGACCTCAAGCTGGTGTTCGAGCCGGGCCGCTATATCGTCGCCAACGGCGGCGTGCTGCTGACCCAGGTGGAATACCTCAAGCACACCGAGCACAAAGACTTCGCCATCGTCGATGCTGCCATGAACGACCTGATCCGCCCGGCCCTCTACCAGGCCTGGATGGACGTGTTGCCGGTACAGCCACGCGAAGGCGCAGCGCGCGTCTACGACATCGTTGGCCCCATCTGCGAAACCGGTGACTTCCTGGCCAAAGGTCGTGAGCTGGCGCTTGCCGAAGGTGATTTATTGGCAGTGTGCTCGGCGGGTGCCTATGGTTTTGCCATGAGTTCCAACTACAACACCCGTGGCCGTTGCGCCGAAGTGCTGGTCGACGGCGAACAGGCTTACGAAGTGCGCCGCCGCGAGACCGTGCAAGAACTCTATGCTGGCGAAAGCCTGCTGCCGGAGTAACGGTCATGTTGCTGCGATTCACCAAAATGCACGGGCTGGGCAATGACTTCATGGTCCTCGACCTGGTCAGCCAGCACGCGCATATCCAACCCAAACACGCCAAGCAGTGGGGCGACCGCCACACTGGCGTGGGCTTCGACCAGCTGCTTTTGGTGGAACCACCGAGCAACCCGGACGTCGATTTCCGTTACCGCATCTTCAACGCCGACGGTTCGGAAGTGGAGCAATGCGGCAACGGTGCGCGCTGCTTCGCCCGCTTCGTGCTGGACAAGCGCCTGACCATGAAACGGCAGATCCGCGTGGAAACCTCTGGCGGCATCATGGAGCTGGATATCCGCGCCGACGGCCAGATCAGCGTCAATATGGGCGCACCGATTCTGGAGCCGGCCCGTATTCCGTTCCAAGCCGAGAGCCAGGCGCTGAACTACAGCGTCGATGTCGATGGCACCCCGGTGCAACTGGCGGCAGTCTCCATGGGCAATCCCCATGGTGTGTTGCGCGTCGATGATGTCGACAGCGCGCCAGTCCACACCCTGGGGCCGAAGCTGGAGCACCATCCACGCTTCCCCAATCGGGCCAACATCGGTTTTCTGCAAGTCATCGACCGCCACCACGCCAAATTGCGTGTGTGGGAGCGCAGCGCCGGGGAAACCCAGGCCTGCGGCAGTGGTGCTTGCGCCGCTGCAGTGGCGGCCATCAGCCAGGGCTGGATGGACTCGCCGGTGCAACTCGAACTGCTCGGAGGCCGTCTATTCCTCGAATGGGCAGGGCCCGGGCACCCCGTAATGATGACCGGGCCTGCAGTCCGGGTTTATGAAGGGCAGGTTCGCCTATGACCGACAAGCAGCAAGACCCGAGCACCCCTCTCGACGCGGAAGCGGTAGCCGCGTATCTGCGCGCCCATCCGGAGTTTTTCGTCGACCATGACGAGCTGATCCCCGAACTGCGCATTCCGCACCAGCGCGGAGAGTCGGTGTCGCTGGTGGAGCGCCAGGTCAAGCTGCTGCGTGAGCGCAATATCGAAATGCGCCACCGTCTTTCGCAACTGATGGATGTCGCCCGCGACAATGATCGGCTGTTCGATAAGACCCGTCGTCTGGTCCTCGATCTGCTCGATGCGGGCACCCTGGAAGAAGTGGTCAGCGCGGTTGAAGACAGCCTGCGCCATGAATTCCAGGTGCCCTTTGTCAGCCTCACGCTGTTCAGCGAAACGCCGACCGGCGTGGGCCGCTCAGTGAGCTTTGCCGAAGCCCATCAGGCCATTGGCGGCCTACTGGCCGACGGCAAGACCATCTGCGGCGTGCTGCGCAGCCACGAGCTGGCGTTCCTGTTCAGCGAAGAAGAGCGGGACAGCGTCGGCTCGGCCGCCGTGGTCGCCCTCAGCCACCAGGGCCTGCACGGCGTGCTGGCCATCGGCAGCCCGGATCCGCAGCACTACAAAAGCTCCCTCGGCACCCTATTCCTCGGCTATATCGCCGAAGTTCTCGCCCGCGTACTGCCGCGCTTCGCCACGCCGCTACGCTCGGTACGCTAACCCGCCTGGCCGGCAGCACTGCGCTGCCGTGCCGAGGAGCATGGCCTGATGCACGCTGCCCTGGATGCCTACCTGCAACACTTGCGTAGCGAGCGTCAGATGTCGCCGCACACCCTCGACGGTTATCAACGCGATCTGCTGAAACTGGTGGAGCTGTGCGAGAAACAGGGCATCGCCTCCTGGGCCAAACTCGATGTGCGCCAGTTGCGCAGCTTCGTCGCCCGTCTGCACCAGCAAGGCCTGTCGGCGCGTAGCCTGGCGCGGCTGTTGTCGGCCACTCGCGGGCTGTACAGCTACCTGATCGGCGAAGGCCTCTGCCAACACGACCCGGCCACCGGCGTCGCCCCACCGAAACGCGAACGCCGCCTGCCACGCACGCTGGATGCCGACCGCACCTCGCAGCTGCTTGATGGTGCCGTGGAGGACGACTTTATCGGTCTGCGCGACCAGGCCATGCTCGAGCTGTTCTACTCCTCCGGCCTGCGCCTGGCCGAGCTGGCAGGCTTGAATCTGCAGCAACTGGACCTGCCTGGCGGTCTGGTGGAAGTGTTTGGTAAAGGCAGCAAGACGCGGGTGCTGCCGCTGGGCCGCAAAGCCCGCGAAGCCATCGAAAACTGGTTGCCGCAACGGGCCCTGGCCAACCCGGCGGACGACGCGGTATTTATCAGCGCCCAAGGTCGGCGACTGGGGCCGCGCGCCATTCAACTGCGCGTCGGCCAGGCCGGCGTGCGCGAACTGGGGCAGCACCTGCACCCGCATATGCTGCGTCACTCCTTTGCCAGCCATATGCTCGAATCGTCCCAGGATCTACGCGCCGTGCAAGAGTTGCTCGGCCACGCCGATATCGCCACCACACAGATCTACACCCACCTGGACTTCCAGCACCTGGCCACGGTTTACGACGGTGCCCACCCGCGGGCCAAACGCAAAAGCAGCGAGTCATGAGCATTCAACTGATCACCTTCGACCTCGACGACACCCTGTGGGACAACCTGCCGGTGATCACCGGTGCCGAGGCGGCCATGCGCAACTGGCTGAACGAACATGCGCCGTTGCTGGCGGCGCTGCCGGTGGAGCATTTGTGGGCCATTCGCAGCCAGGTGCTGGCCGCCGAACCTACGCTGCGGTATCGCCTCAGCGAGCTGCGGCGCAGAACGTTGTTTCAAGCGATGGAGGGCGTGGGTTATAGCGTTGAAGAGTCCCGGCGCATGGCCGAAGAGGCGTTCCACGCCATGCTCGATGCCCGCCATCGCATCACCTTTTTCGACGACACGGTGCCAACCCTGGAGCACCTCACCGAGCGCTACACCCTCGGCGTGATCACCAACGGCAATGCCGACGTGCGCCGTCTGGGGCTGGCCGACTACTTCCGCTTCGCCCTGTGCGCCGAAGACCTGGGAGTTGGCAAACCCGACCCACTGCCCTTTGTCACCGCGCTGCAACACGCAGGCGTTGCAGCCGACGCCGGCGTGCATGTCGGCGACCACCCGGCCGACGATATCCGCGGTGCCCAGAATGCCGGCATGCGCGCGATCTGGTTCAACCCGCAGGGCAAAAGCTGGGAAGGCGAAGGCAGCCCGGATGCACAGATTCGGGCGTTGGCGGAGTTGCCAGAGGTGTTGGCGCAATGGGCCTGATGCCGCGGCTACCCCTCGTCCCAAGCGAGGCTGAAGCCTCTCCCGCAAAAGATCGAGTCACCCCGTAAGAGCGGCTTCAGCCGCGATGCTTTTGATTTCACAATCTCAGCAGCGCCACACATCGAGGTCTGGCGAGCTAGAGCGTTTCAACGCAGCGAAGCCGACGCGCAGTTGATCGCCAAGCCAATAAAAAACCCGCCAACGAGGCGGGTTTTTTATTGAGCTAAACCTAAATAGGGCGGCTGCCGTATTTGCTGTCTGGCTTTTTGGGGGGATCCGCCACCACATTGGGTTCGACTTCCTGCACCTTGCCGCCACGGGAAAGAAATTCCTGCATGGCGCGCTCCAGCGCATCGCGTTCCTTCTGTTTGGCTTCGATGCTCGGCAGCTCGTCGATATCGACCGCCGCCTTGGCTTTCTTGCCAGCTTTTACCGGGACATCGCTGTCACTGTCGCTGTCATCGCCATCATCGGCCACGCCATCGTCGGCAGCCGCCAGCTCTTCGCCGTCGTCTTCCGCACCACCTTCCAGCTCGTCTTGTTCCAGATCTTCGTCGCTCATGTTTAACCTCATGACTTGCGAAAAGCAGATTAGTTATAGCCCAGCAACGCACGCTGTCGCGCATTGCCAGAAAAAATTCAAAGAGGCTCACCCTGCAGGGTCGCGAGCACTCTTCTGGGGCCACCGTGGTCGCGGTGCTCCCCCAGGTAAATCCCCTGCCAGGTTCCCAGTGCCAAACGTCCTGCCGTGATCGGCAGTGTCAGTTGGCAGCCCAGCAAGCTGGCCTTGAAGTGCGCCGGTAAATCGTCCGGGCCCTCATCGTTGTGCTCGTAACCACTATCGGCATGACTGCCGTCGGCTTGAGGCACAAGACGATTGAAGAAACGCTCAAAGTCGCGTCGCACAGCCGGGTCGGCATTTTCATTGACGGTCAACGAAGCCGAGGTGTGCAACAGCCACAGATGTAACAGACCGACACCACAGCTACGCAGTTCCGGCAATTTGCCCGTGACCTCATCCGTCACCAGATGGAAGCCTCGAGGCCGTGCCTGCAAGCTGAATTCGCGTTGCTGCCACATATGCATCTCCGCTGCTTCGGCGCGCATTCTAGCGTGCTGCGAGAAAAAGCAAAGAGCACAGGCCAGAGCGCTTGAGTTTATTTCTGCGATCCCGGTTTTCAAGGCTGACCGGGCTCGACAAAGGTCGCAAATTCACACTATCGCAAAATGCAAAATGCCCGGCAGAGCCGGGCATTTTTCGTGCGGATAGAACCTTATAAGGAAGCCTTACAGGTTGTAGCCACGCTCGTTGTGCTGCGCGAGGTCCAGACCGACAGTCTCTTCCTCTTCGCTGACACGCAGACCGATCACCAGGTCCAGCACTTTGAGGATCACAAAGGTGACGATCGCGGTGTAGACAACGGTGAAGGCAACGCCTTTGAACTGGGTGAAAACCTGTGCGCCGATGTCGGTCACAGTGCCGAAGCCGCCCAAGGCAGGAGCTGCGAATACGCCGGTCAGCAGTGCACCAACGATACCGCCGATACCGTGTACGCCGAAGGCGTCCAGGGAGTCGTCGTAGCCCAGTTTGCGTTTCAGGGTAGTGGCGCAGAAGAAGCAGATCACGCCAGCAGCCAGGCCGATTACCAGAGCGCCCATTGGGCCAACGGTACCGGCAGCCGGGGTGATACCGACCAGACCAGCGACTACACCCGAAGCGATGCCCAGGGCACTTGGCTTACCGTGGGTGATCCACTCGGCGAACATCCAGCCCAGTGCAGCGGCGGCGGTAGCGATCTGGGTAACCAGCATGGCCATACCGGCGGTGCCGTTGGAGGCCACAGCGGAACCGGCGTTGAAGCCGAACCAGCCGATCCACAGCATGGCGGCACCGACCAGGGTGTAGCCCAGGTTGTGCGGAGCCATCGGGGTGGTTGGGTAGCCTTTGCGTTTGCCCATCACCAGGCAAGCAACCAGACCCGCGATACCGGCGTTGATGTGCACCACGGTGCCGCCAGCGAAGTCCAGTACGCCCCAGTCCCACAGCAGGCCGCCGTTACCGCTCCAGACCATGTGGGCGATTGGTGCATAGACCAGAGTGAACCACACGCCCATGAAGATCAGCATCGCGGAGAACTTCATACGCTCTGCGAAGGCACCAACGATCAGAGCCGGGGTGATGATCGCGAAGGTCATCTGGAAGGTGATGAAGACGGCTTCCGGCACAGCGTACGTCAGGCTGGCTGGAGTAACGCCGGCGAGGAATGCCTTGGACAGGCCACCCACGAAGGAATTGAAGTTAACAACGCCCTGTTCCATGCCAGTGACATCGAACGTCATGCTGTAGCCGTAAACGACCCACAGAATGCTGATCAGGCCAGTGATGGCGAAGCATTGCATCATCACCGAGAGGATGTTCTTGGAGCGGACCATGCCGCCGTAGAACAGCGCCAGGCCGGGGATGGTCATGAACAGCACCAATGCGGTGGCGGTCAACATCCACGCCGTATCACCGCTATTCAACACAACCTCGTCAGCGGCCATTGCCAGGCCGGGGGTAACGAGGGACAAAAGGGCTCCTAGCCCTGCGAGCTTACGCAGAGTCATATTGTTTTCTCCTGGGGCGTTGGGTTCGGCGGCTTAGATTGCGTCGGTGCCGGTTTCACCGGTACGGATGCGAATTGCCTGTTCCAGATTGACCACGAAGATCTTGCCGTCACCGATTTTGCCGGTGTTGGCAGCCTTGGTGATGGCTTCGATTACGCGGTCCAGCTGGTCATCAGCAATGGCCACGTCGATCTTCACCTTGGGCAGGAAGTCGACCACGTATTCGGCGCCGCGATACAACTCGGTATGGCCTTTCTGACGACCGAAGCCTTTGACTTCAGTGACAGTGATGCCTTGCACGCCGATCTCCGATAGCGACTCGCGCACATCGTCCAGCTTGAACGGTTTGATGATGGCAGTTACTAACTTCATGAAACTCTCTCCCGTATTGGTGGACTTGCCCCAGGAAAAACGAACCCGGCTCAAGTCTAAGCGCAGTGTCTGGCTTTGTAACGCATCGAACGTCCTCAGGGAGGGCTCTCGACACAACCAATCGCTCCTGACGAAACGACTCCCCCGCTTCGCCTTACGCATCCGAACTGCATCGGTGCATGCGTCATAGGCCACTAAGCAGAAAGCTTGCCAGCTCGCTGAAAAGCTTGAAATTCAGCGAGTTATTAAGCCCAAGCAGCAATGTGACCAGAGTGCGCAAGCGAGTCACGCGCAACAACAGTGCAGGGTTCGCTTTAGCGACGCTCCAAAACCGTGCAAAACCCTGCAGCCGTTAGCCTAGATGCCGCGTGGTACACTGCCAGCCGACTTTTCTGGAACCCTTTTATGCTGCCGCCCAAAGCCCTGCTCGACGCTTTAAGCACCCATGCCTCGCGCCTGTTCAATGGTGAAACACCCTTGCCGCGCAGTGAATTCGAAGCCCAGTTCAAAGCCCTGTTGCAAAGTGGTTTCAGCAAGCTGGATCTGGTCAGCCGGGAAGAGTTCGATAGCCAGATGGCCGTCCTCGCCCGCACCCGCGCCCGCCTCGAAGCGCTGGAAGCCAAGGTCGCCGAACTGGAAGCCAAGGTAACCCCGCCCAGCGAGTAAACCCCGCCGCATAAGCGGCATGTGATCAAGGAGTGATCCGTGTCTCTGGCCATCGTCCGCAGTCGCGCCCAAGTCGGCGTGCAAGCCCCCGCCGTGATCGTCGAAGCCCACCTGGCCAACGGTCTGCCCTCACTGACCCTGGTGGGCTTGCCGGAAACCGCCGTCAAGGAAAGCAAAGACCGCGTGCGTAGCGCGATTCTGAATTGCGCCTTTGAATTTCCCCAACGTCGCATCACCCTCAACCTCGCCCCCGCCGATTTGCCCAAAGACGGCGGGCGCTTTGACCTCGCCATCGCGCTGGGAATTCTGGCAGCCAGCGGCCAGGTGCCGGCAGCAGCGCTCGAACAGGTGGAATGCCTGGGCGAGTTGGCATTGTCTGGTGAACTTCGTCCCGTGCAGGGTGTTCTGCCCGCCGCTCTCGCCGCGCGGGCGGCAGGGCGCACCCTGATTGTGCCGCGCAGCAATGCCGAAGAAGCCAGCCTGGCATCCGGCCTCACCGTCCTGGCGGCGGATCACCTGCTGGAGCTCGCCGCCCACTTCAACGGCCTGACACCCATCCTCGCGTACGAGGCGCAAGGCCTGCTGCGCGAATGCGCACCCTATCCGGACCTCAGCGAAGTGCAGGGCCAGGCAGCCGCCAAGCGTGCCTTGCTGGTCGCTGCCGCCGGTTCCCATAACCTGTTGTTCACCGGCCCTCCAGGCACCGGCAAAACCCTGCTCGCCAGCCGCCTGCCCGGGCTGCTGCCACCGCTGGAAGAACAGGAAGCGCTGGAGGTGGCGGCGATTCAATCGGTGGCCAGCCACACCCCCATGAGCGCCTGGCCACAGCGGCCGTTCCGGCATCCACACCATACGGCTTCAGGTCCGGCACTGGTCGGTGGCGGCTGAGACATCGAGCAATTGTTGAGAAAGACGCGAAATAGATGAGAAATAAATTAGCCTCTAAAAGGCAGGCCTAAGGTCCCAGAACGCAGCAAATACGGGGGCTCAGCGCTTGAGCTTTTCGCTTATCTATTCGGCTTAACCATCTTCCCTCTCAGAAGAGAGAAGCTTTCCCCGCGTCCTACGGATCAGAAAAGTCTTCAAATTTTTCTAGCGTGTGATTCCAATGACTGAGAGCAGCACCGAGGCTACAACCGGCATTGAAACTATCTCACGCCTGCTTGAGGGCAAGTGGAAGCTCATCATCCTGTTTCATCTGCTCGACGGGGATTCGTATCGTTTTTCATATTTGGAAAAACGCATCCCCAACATTTCTAAAAAGATGTTGATCCAGCAACTCCGGCAGTTGGAAATGGACGGGCTTGTTATTCGGAAGCTTTATGCGCAGGTCCCTCCCAAGGTTGAGTACAAGCTATCGGATTGGGGTTGAGGCCTCAGACCAGTTTTCGGGGCGCTCACCAACTGGATTGACCTGATGGACAAAAAACGATGAAACACCATTCCACCAGTTAGGAGGCACAACAGATAGCTGACGCAGAATAGATAGCGATCGTAGATGAGCTCTATCTCGCTGAAGCGATTGAATCGATAGTGTTCCCACCACTGAACAAGGATGTCGAATGGACCTGACTCCGCCGCCTCGCAAACCCGAAGGGCTTAACTAGCATCCCAGAGCCATTCAATACCCCAAAGCGGACGCGCTCCCTGGATCAATTTCACAACGTCGATGTAGGACTCATACGTCGCTTTATCGAAGTCGGACCAAGCTACGCCTAGCTTCTGAGCTCTTTTAAAAGCCACGAGCGCTTTCGGGTATCTACTTGGCTCCGCGCTCAGTAACGCTTTCATATTATTGATGAGCACTGAGTCTATCGGAGGATGAAGCAGAGCCACGCTCGGGTGCGTTTCCTGCCCTGCGCATACTAGTTTCGATTTCAGATAGATGTTGATTAGCTTCTGCGCACGTCCATAGCTGCAGCAAAGCGTCTCCGTGCTTTTTAATTTTTTACCTGTGTCCCTGTCTTTTCTCTCCCTCACGTAGGTCAAGCCTTGCGCACCTTCCATTGCGCGAGTGAAGAGAGAATCCAAAAATGAACTCATTTTTTCTGGAGACGGGAGATCGTTTGCGGTTCTGACGCTCGCTGCGCCTGAAAGGTCTATTAGGCGTGCCGCATTCTTAACGGTATGCCCAGGTGCTCCCCGAGAATATGCTCGAGCTGCAGCCCAAGCCGCGAATCGATGTCGGTGATCAAAAATCGTGTACGCATCCTGCATTAATACGCCTCCTACTGAAGCCCCGAAGAGGCTTGACTTGCTCTATTCACCTGACGAGCAAGTATCTGGTGCGATGACGTTTTTACTCGCTAATGGGATGCTTTGGTCAATTTCTTGTGGTTTCTTGGGAAAGAGGTCCAACGACTCCACCATCAACAACGATTTCACAGAGGGCTGTTTATGATCATGCATCGGCTGTTCATACTGGGATTAGCGCCTACGAGAAAAACCTACTTTCGGCTGCTGGAACTCGCGCCACTCATGGTGCTCGTAGCGTTATGGCGACAGGATGATCTGACGTGGATCAATGGAGCCGCGGCTATGCTGGCGATGTGGGCTCTCTACGCGTCTGCACCTTTGATTATCAAGCTTCAGCGCTCTCGCTTGAATGCAATGCATGTCCGAGACTGCGCTCGATTAGACGCGCGTATTGCTCAAGAAAAAACACCTAAAAAGCAGCGCTGGCTTCAGGAGCAGGCAGAGAAAATGCCCCTGCGTGGCCACCTCGTTAATGATCCTATGCCAACGTTTGAAAAATACCGTCAGCTGGCGAGCCTGTTTATGAAAATCGCCTCTTGGATGCATAAACGCGGATAAGGCACAGCAGGCCCTCCGATTCTGAGCATGTCGATTGCTTGGATTGAAGCATGCTCAGGTCTTTGAAGTTGAATGCACTATCGCTGGACGCGAGTCGTTTAGCTGCGCATAGGAAAACAGTTGAGTAGGTGCGAGCCCTCAATAGCCAGCTAGCAGCAGGCCTATCCTAACCCCTGGTCCTTACAGGTCGAATGAGGGGTGGAAGAGCACAAATCTCGCAGACTTCACTTTCGCCTCATCAACTAGGATCGCCTTGCATTACTCGTATCGCGGGCGCTAGCGCATTAATCATAAGCGCAAGAGCCTGCGCTCCACTCTCCGTCCCGTCCCAAGCCTGCCCCAGCGCGTCCCGAATTGCCGGGTTTTGCGTAAGCGAAGTAATGTCATGTGTTATGCCAATATTGGCATAATTTAGAGCACGCTCTACCTCAGGCGTCAGGCTCTTAATGTGGCCATTCAAGAACTTTGAAAGCGTGTATTGAGGAACGCCAGATCTCCTGGAGTACTCATTATCTGAGACCCCTAGCCTGGTTATATGGTTTCGTAGCTGGCGTCGAGCGGCCAGTACTTCCATGGATGGTTTATTTGCGATTCTTGGCATAGGTATGTACGATAACAACTCGAAGCTTTGCCAACAAGCTCTCAATCACTGGGAGGTGTAGAGAGATGAAACCCTTAGGTACGCTGAAGCGATATCGGACCACCTACAGTTCGCAGACCAGACTGGGGCAAATTATGACCCCACAGCCTCTGGCTGATGCGGTCGTACGCCTGCTTGGCGCAAAAGGTGGACGCTGGCTAGAACTCGGATCTGGTTCCGGGCGTTTAGCTGAAGCGGTTTATCGTGGCGCAGCTCCTGAGAGCTATGTTGGCGTTGAGATCGAAGAAGCGATGATCGAGCGGAGCCCGCATCTCCCCGATTTCACTTATCTCAACCATGATGTGTTGGCTGCAGATTCTCTAGCAGAAAGGCTGCAGCCCAAACAATTTGATCATGTGATTGGAAATCCGCCCTACGGCATCCAGGGCTTAACTCCAGCAGCAAAAGAACGCCTTCACGCGCTTTGTCCTGAGCTTGAGACTCAAGGCAGCTGGGCGCCTATTGATCTATATTTTGTGCTTGAGTCCATTTCCAAGTTGAAATCCAACGGTACGGCTGCGTTCATCGTAGGTGCAGATATCCCACGAGGCCCCCAAAGCAAGCTTTTCCGAAAGATGCTTATGGACTCAGCTTCTCAGGTGCAGTGCTACGAACTACCTACCTCCTCCTTCGGCCGCACAACTGAAGTTCAAGCCTACGTGCTGATAGTGAAGTACGGACGAACACGCGCTCGTCACGTGACACTGGGTCGTCTTAACGAACAGTTCGAACCGGAGACTCTTCGTGCAATCGATCCCCTCCAGGCGATCGAAAGCATGGATCTTCGCAGCATTGAGTTCGCTGAGATGGACGCTGCATTAAGGCGCGCCAGCAACGGAACAACGTTGCAAGATTTAGGCGTCACGGTCATCAGAGGTAGCCGAACGAGCTCGCAGTTTTTGAACTTAGGTGTTCACCATTTCCACACCTCTCATTTCCCCAAGGTAGGGACGGAGATATCTCTACAAAACGTCGCAGAATCCAGCTTCCAGCTAGCGACGATCGGAGACATGCTTTTGCCTCGGGTAGGCACTCGCTGCTTAGGGCACAAGGCGATTGTAGTCGCCGGACAAAGCCCCTTTACCGAGTCGGTATTTCGCGTGAGGGCTCCTGCGAAGCATCAAGACCGCGTGGCTCGCTTTATTACGAGCATCGAATGTGCGAATTGGCGGCGCGCGGCGGCAAGTGGAGCATGCGCAAAACATCTGACTGTTTCCAAATTGCTTCACATGCCAGTACCAGCCTAATAATCCGCCGATTTAGTCGCATCGAAAGCGCCTCAACAGTTTGGGCCCGGCGATTCGACAACTGTGATTTTGCTGGGAAACCGCCATCAACCCCGACAAGCTTGGCCGCTCCTCTTGGTCCAGAGCAGAGAAGGATGAATCACTCCTCGGGGCTATTCTTTACGGCATATTGCTCACGGGCGCCGTCATCGAAAGCACTATCTACTCATGGCTGCGTAATTAGTCTTAGGGCGTAGTTCGCATGTAGATGCGAGATGATCGATGCGTGGGGCACTACATGACACATTGCTTACTGCTGGGAAATGGCATCAATCGTGTTGCGCTACAAAAACCTTGGACTGAGATTCTTGAAGAACTTGCAATACAGTTCGACGCAGCTGATCTGATCCCTCAGATCAAATCTAAACCGCTATCGATGTTCATTGAAGAGTTGTCAGCTCGCTCTGCTCAGCGCTTTAGACATGCTGAGATGGCCGTAAAGATTGAGTTTGCGAAGCTGCTAGAGCAGATCAATCCGATAGACGCTCATGAGCGCGTGTGTAGTCCATTTAAAGTCATCATGACTACAAACTATGATTTTACCGCTGAGGAAGCCTTCGTAGGCCCAATGCACCATCCCGCATTCTTAGCGCGAGAGTCGCGGTATAGCTTATTTCGTCGTCATCAGGCCGGCGACAAGGACATCTGGCACGTACACGGCGACATCTCAAATCCAGGCTCTATGTTGCTTGGCTTTGATCACTACGCGGGTAACCTTCAAAGAATTCGCAACTACGTGACAGGCACTATCGAACTAGCTGGTGGGTCTCGACGAGTCTCTTCGCCAGTAAAAGCAGGCAATCACGCTTTTCTCGAGACCCACTCTGTCTATTCTTGGATTGACTATTTCCTGCGTGACCATATCCACATTGTCGGACTGGGCATGGATTTCACGGAAATCGATTTATGGTGGCTACTGCTGCATAAGCGACGCAGGGATCGACAATCAGGAAAGGTGTTTTTCTATGAAACGGTGATCGGTGCATCGCAGCCCGAATCCCCGGTAGCGTCCTTAATGCGCTCTCTTGGCGTCGAGGTAGTGTCCGTGTCAGCGGATGATTATCGAAATGGATATCTGAAAACTGCTGATCTCATCGAAGAGCGTATTCATCAGTACCCGCAGCATTTTCCAAAACCACAGTCTCTGGAACAGCCAATTGCTCAGCCAGACCATCTGATCCCGCGAAAGATTATGAAAGATGCTAAATCAAGACAGCCCAGTCTTCGGCTACCAAAGCAGCACTGACGGATGAACGTAGATCGTCACATGGGTACGGTCTTGATCTCAGCTGACAAAACTCTGGTTACCTTGACTGAATCTGAGTCGATCACCATGTCAAATTGAGGCGTCAACATGTGATGAGGAGCGCTCCCGGGGACGCTTTGATCAAACAGCACAAAATTGACTCCACCTACATTCTGGACAGAACCGAACATCACACCATCTAGGGCTACCTGGTCGTTGTGTCGAATGTATTCGGCCAATGCCTGAGTCATCAGATAATCCGTGTCCTGGGCGCTAACGGGGCGCGCTATCTCCTCGTGAAGGTAAGCGAGAAATTGCCTGCGCTCAGTACGTTTCTCATAATCGGGATCGAAGAGACTCACGGGAACCACAGAGCCGTAGCGACTAAGCGCTGTAAAGTCGAAGAATGTCAGCGCTCTTGTAGAGCGAAACTCTCCCACAACCACAGTCTGTCCAATTGACGGGCGAACCTCAGCCACGCAGGTAACGGCGTCTGCGGAGGTGTACATCAACGAGATACCTGCAGGGCTCATGCGATTATTGGCCGCAAACTCTGGCGGGGGCGCACCTAGCTCGCGAGCAGGATGTTCCTGGAACAATTCAACTTGTCTCGGACCTTTGGCTATCCGAGCACGATGAAAAACGGTTCCAACAGGCAGCGTCCGTATTGCTGCCAGAGCACCGGGATTATTCGGATCAGATACGTTCAAGGCCTCGGTGAATAGATCTCTCATGAAGGATCGAGCGCTGTCGTTAAAAAATCGCCGTCCGTGGGCCAGATGGTGAGAGACCTCGTACCATTCACGAACCAACCACTCGCGAAGGTCTTCTTCCGAGTCGAAAGGGCTAGACGCTAATAAATAAGCCTGGAAGGGGGAGTAGAAGCAGCAGTCCTCTTCATCGTCCTGCTCATCGTCGCAGTCATCATCAACCAGATGGAGAGCTACCTGCTCGCACGCGGCCTTATCAGTACAGCCTATTTCCTTGCCGATAATCTCGGCCAACGACAGCTCGTATCCACGATAAAGGCCAATATCGATCTCGTATCGCTTAGGCAGATACTCTCGGATTAGTGCAGCTAGCTGCTCAAGCGAAAGGCCCAGCTGGGTGGTTTCACTACATACGATGCAGACACCCGAGCTGAGACAGTGCCGCCTGAGTACGTAGTCCGTAATGCATCGATTGCAAATGATGCGATTCGAGAACGCACCTTCTAACTCGAGTTGATTGGCGACCAAACTCATCTAATTTTATTGTGACGCGTCAGCGGCGGTCACCAGGAGCTTCCAAGTGTTAGCCCCCTTGGATTTGCTGCAGTTAGAGCACGGAGGCAGCTTTGTGCATTCACGATTCATAACATCCTCAAATCCGCAACTTTGACATTTGTAAATGCCGGGGCCTTCGGGTTTTTCACCGATGCGACGGATCGTTTGATATTTCGCTGGTTGGTTGCTAACAAGCACAACTTTTGTATCGGTATAAAACGCCATTTCTATAACTCCCAGGTTGAGCGAACTCACTAACAGCCATGCAAAACAGTTTTCATCGATAACGAAATAATTCAGTTCATGTCGACTTCGTACCAGTGAACGCAGTGGACACCGACAGAACGCCCTTTCTTGCGTAAAGGATGATCGAACACAACGCGAAGTTGCTTATGCTTTGCGCAATACAGAGCGGCTCCAATTGCCATCGGCTTCGTTCCAAACGGCGCTACCGCAAGGCGATTACAGTTAGCGCCGCGTAATCCATCATGCGCATCCCTCAGTGCTTCGTACGCGGATTTGGGATTGTTAGCACCGCAGAACTTCACGCTTGGTGCATGCACTTCTACGAGCCGGCTGTTGGCCATGAACGCTTCAAGATCCCAAGTAGCCTGAAATGGGGGAATGCCGAAAACGATGGTCACCCTTCTGTAGAACTGTCCGTCGTCTTCGCCGAGCACGCTTGTCAGTCGCCCGCCTTCGAACCCAAGAAAGGAAACCAGATGAACCTTGTCCTTGGCGCTCAACATGCAGGCGAAAGGAGGGATTTGGTGCCGGCCAAACCCGCCGCTTAGATCGAAAGCCGCCCCGTAGACGGCGGCGTTTTCTTGCGCGCGTCGCACATACTCCTCAGGCTCAACGTAGATAAAGCCAATCCGAGGTTTCCTTTGAAGAAACTGATATGCGTAGAGGATGAGCGCAATCTCAGCGAAATCTAACGTAGTTGCGTCAATCACAATCGATGTTGCCTGGAACTCAAGCGACAAATCTTGTAGTTCGTGCTCATTAGCTTTGTAGGCCTTGCCACCTACGTGCAAAACGAAAGCGACTGGGTCATAACGCACTTGCACAGTGCGTCGCGCAATCTGCTGTGAGCGCCTAACTGAATGAGCGCTACGATCGTCCAAATCGCTCGCCCCCACGAAGGCTAAATCCATCCCAGGAAGTGCTTCAGGGCCATGTTCATCAATCAGATCTTGTCTTATAAAGCGCACGATGACCTCAGAACAGGGAGTCCGTTTTTTTCGCGGTAGCGTCGTCAGTTTGCGAGTCAGCTAATTGCTTAACCAAAGTTTCAAACTGGGCGTCTGACTGCGTAAGAATGACGTCAAGCTCGCTTGCCTTAAGAGTGATTTTTCGACGTTTCCTGTAGCTGATCTTGAAGTGAGGTGCGTAGATCGTATTCAGGATCAGTTCGTACTGAGAGGCGTCGTAGGGATTCTTATTCTTTGTGTCTTTAGCTTCCCAAAGCACGGACCAAATCTTCGCTTCTCGTAAAATAATCTGAGCAGCAGGAGATAGATGTGCGCCGTCTACCCGATCAATTGAGAAATGGTTTATTTCGGGCTCACTCTGACTTCGCCGCCTATTGAATGCTTCAAAAAGCGCACCCAACCGTCGAGCGAAATCAAGCAATCGATCACCCTTGGCTCCTAGCTGAAGGATGTCTTCAAACATCGCGTCAGAGACCTGAACGGCTGCTTGAGCTTGAAGATCTTCATCGACCCGCAGATCACCCGAAATCTCATCAGCAGACTGGCGCTGATAGGCAAGTAGCAGCGTGGTATGACAAAGCTCTTGAAAGAACCTCAAATTAGGAGCTGCAATTTTACAAAACCGCGAAAAACCCGAGTACAAGATGTTCCTTCGCTTCGGTAGACCGGCGTATAGATGGAACAAGCAGCCGTACAGGTTGTTATCTACCCAACCTCCGGTTTTGTAGAAGATGTCGGTGTTCGATCTTCCCTTATCCTGTACCTGCCTAAAAAGATTTAGAACATCGTTTCCTGACTGATTTCTTCGGTGCAGGATCGCGCCCAAAACGACGCTCGCTTCTGGTATTTCATCACTGATAAGTGAATCCGGATCGACCTTGCCTGCGAGACCTTGGAACTCCAAGCCCTTCTCAATCATTTCCAAAATGCGACGCCGCAGGGGCTTATCTTGAATCGCCAGGCGAGCAATTTCGGGCGCGCGTAGCTCGGGCAGCATCTTCTTTACGCACGCGATTACGTCTTGACGATACCCAGGAGAGGTCCGATAAGGCAGATGGACGACGTCGTGCAAAAGCTCTGGCCTGAAAGCAGGACAGTTCACCGGACCTTCCGCCTGGTGTAGGCGAAACAGGAAGAGTTCGGCAGCCAACAACTCAAAGTCGCTATCGATAACCAGCAAATTTTCGAGATCGATAGTTCGGATGTCATGCAACTCGACAACACGCTCTTCGCTGCTGGTTTTAAAGTCGGTGATCGCCTCCCTCTTGTGCGCAATGTGCACAGCCATTCGGGGGCTGGGGTGCTTGATCGCGTCGCAAACAATCTCTCGGTGCCGATCAAGTAGGTTCTCAAATTCATCGACAAAAATTCGAAAAGCCAGCCCCTTCAGGCGCGGCGAATGCGTGGCCAAATCATCCGCAAGCGCAGCGAGGATCGACGTAAATTGAACGAAAATAGGAAGATCGATAGAACTTGGGTTGCGCACCCAGAGGTCCAGCTCTGCGAGGCGCTGTTCAACAAGATCCTCCAGGGCGTCCACTGTAGGCTCAGGAAGCTGGAGTAGCGTGACCAGTTTTGTGCCCAGAGGCGCACCGCGCAGATTTAGCGGCCCGTTGGCTAGGTTTTGCGCGGCGTCAATGTGGCGTATGGCCTGACAGACTTCAGCAACTAGGTTAAGCGTCAGGTAGTGAGAAAAAGCGAAGCCTGCCTTCTGAGCATCCAGCCACTCAGGAGTCATCAAAGAACAGAACCCTGTGTCGGGTCGAAAGTAGAGCCCAAAGTGAGAGAACTCTTCATCACTTATCTGGGATCTGTGCGAACTGAAGGTCGTTCCGTGGCAGAAGTAGCGCAGAAACATCGTTTTGCCACAACCGCGTCCTCCCAGCACTCGGATCGATTTCTTGTCTTCGAAAATGCTGATGCGCTGGAAAAAAGTCGGGACGATGAACTCTTGCGATACGTCTGGCGGCAAGTTGTCAGCGCGAGTATTTAGAAAAAAATCGGCGATTGCTGGCATCGGACGTTATCTCTTGAGAAGTTGCGCCCAGTTGTCCGAGCTAGCCCAGAGAACCGAAATAGTGTTGTTAGGTGTCGCTCGCTCAAAACCCAAGACTAGCTCTAGACCATGCTGGGTAGATTTCGGAATACCGCGGCGCACGGCGAGATCATCAAAGAAGGATTTGGCGTCGGCAACGGTGTTCTCTTGGTCTATTGCCCACAGTGCGGGGTCGTGCGCGGACGGACTGAAGAACTTATGTCGATCGTTCAAAACCTCGATAGGAAGCACCGTTAACCAAGGGCAGTCTCTTTTCAGGCGATCTACACCTTTGTGAAACGCAACTAGAGGGCAATAGATCAACCGCCACTTTTTCGACTTCTCGGCCAAATCATGCAGCTTGGCGAACTTTCCAAACTGCTCACCGGTACCAAGCATGTCATCCACAAACACAATGCAACGGACATGTTCGGATAACTGATCCATGAGATCAGGGCGACAAGTAATTTTCTTGTTAATTTTTGCGTGCTGTTTGTAACTACGGATCATGAGTACCCCGCTCTTACCCGTGTCGGTCTGTTTACTGCCATCGACGCCGACAAAACGAATTGGGTAATCGTCAGGAGGCGTCTGTAACGCTTCCAAGAAGCTTTCGATGTCTGCAGGTTGGGCTTGAGCGGAGAAAATATTCTGCTTACGTAGACTTGTAAGCAGCATGCATTGGAGGACCTGGTCAATCGAGCTCTCAATCATGCTTTGAGAGCGAAAGGTCAGCCGACTCAGTACGCACGCAGCGAAGTAACGTTCTACTTCATCTTGAAAATTTGCGAGCCAGCGATCAAGGGCTACTTCTTCGATGCCCGTGATGACTCGATTTTTCAGAAGTAGGCGAAACCGTTTCTCGACATCGTCGAAAAGGGATTCGTTACTCTCGGGTACGTGGAAGGCCATGTGCGTCCTTTGCAGCAGCGTGAATGATCGCGCTGTTCCTCCATGAAATTGCCTTGAGTCTTGCACACGATTTTAAGGGCACGCAACTATCTTAAGGTCGTAGCTTAGGGGCCTCCTCATCCGCTGCTTCAGCTTCATCAGGACGTGGTTTGCCCATCCTGAATTGGCGTTTCCCAGGAAGATTAATCCTGCTTTATGTCCGCCAGGTCGCAAAAGGCACCAGAGGTGCCAGTGGAGCGACGCGGGTTTTAGGTAATTTATTTCAGTACGAAGCGAGGAAAAGCTTTCATCAAAAGATCAGTTGCTGCGGGAGCCCGCAGGCAAAGAATCGCTCCCGACGGCATAGATAACCGTCAGGGTGACTCCAAAGCTTTAGCTTTGAGCGACTCACTTCAGCGATCTTTTTCTTCTAGCGAGAATGGAGAGGATGACTGGGGTGGTGTCGCCCCCGGCAAAATTAGGATTCGCGGCCTGACCGTATCGAAAGTCGCTGCCTTCTCTTGACCAGGGAAGGCTTTCTATCTCAATGACCTCAAATCCAATTTTATCGAATACGTGCTGGTCATAGTCTTCCTTCGTGAGACTGAAGAGCTCTGCTTCAGAGATACCCACTACCTGGCTACTGCGATTCGCTAGGTGAATGTAATTCACCGATGGCACGCAGACGGACGAAGACACGATGATGTCTTCAACCTTTTCGCGATAGAGCTTTGCTTTCTCCGTGTCTATCGGCTGCTCCTCGGTATGTTTATTCAGGACTACGCGAACCGTCCGGAGAATACATATGAACGCCCAGCAGCAGCGCCTGGATGGTTTTCTTCACCTGGACGCCTTGCGATTGCACCTCTTGAGGGAGGCGCGACAAGGTGTCTTGTACTCGGTTACGCGTCAGCATCAGACCGACTTTAACGTCCGAGCCGGTTTTGAAAATGATGGTGATCGTCAGCTGTCCGTTACCCGTGGACTGGCTGGTGATGTACTCCATATTTTCAACGCCGTTGATAGCCTGCTCCAACGGAGTAGCAACGGTTTTAGCGATAGTTTCAGCGGACGCACCTGGGTACGAGGCGGTAACGATCACTGTTGGTGGGACGATATTTGGGTATTGCGCTACCGGTAACCCGGTCAATGGTGCCAACCCAAAAAGCATCACAAATATGTTGAGCACCCCCGCGAAGCGTGGGTGCTCAATAAAGAAGTGAGTAAGTTTCATCGTAGTTATTCCCTAGCTAACGAAGTCTTAACCGCGGTCAGGTGCGAATTTGAGCGACTGCAATGTTGGGTTCACCTTGGCACCAGGAGATGCCTTAGGAATGCCCTCAACGATCACCTTGTCCGATGGCTCCAGACCCGCCCGAATTACTCGCAGGCCACCACGCACATCACCGATCTGCACGACTTTGGAGGACACGGTGTTATCCGCTCCAACGACCAGAACCATGTGCTCAGAGAGATCAGGAAGAACGGATGCATCAGGGACGAGAAGCGCCGGAGTTGCGGCCGAGTAATCCATGCGGACACGAGCGAAACCGCCCGGGGTCAGCATCAGGTCAGCGTTAGGAACGGTGGCGCGCGCATGGATAGTGCCGCTCTTGCGATCCAGCGAGTTGTCGATGAAATCGAGCGTGCCTTGGCGTTTGTATTCTTTTTCGTCAGCAAGAGAGATATCGATCTTCTCGCCGATGGAGCTCTGAGGGTTAGAGCGGCCACGCATAGGCCAGGTAGTCGGCTTCGCTCATGTCGAAGTCCAGATATACCGGATCCAGCGAAACCAAAGTGGTCAGAAGAGTGGTTGGGCTGCTAGCGGCACGACTACCACCTACCAGGTTGCCAACAGAAACGAGATGAGTGCCGATGCGTCCGGTGGGGGCAGCGAGCCAGTGGCAATATTTTGGGAGTTAGCGAGTTTCGCGCTATGAAGATCAAGCTCTACGATCCGTCTCCAAGCTTGGTAGCTTCGATGGGGGAAACTCGCTAAAGCGCGCACACCTGGAGCGCAATCAGCTTCGTGTGAAGCGCTTGGACGGCCCAGACTGCTCCCGGCCAAATCGCTTGGACAGACAGAAACGCCACGAAACTAAAAAAAGAACGCAGAAGAAATTCATGCGTCATCTTGATGCACGACACCTTTTTGTTAGTGCCTTCCATATTGTAGTTAACGCTAAGTAACAGCCGCGTTGCCAGGTTATGGAGCAGGCCTCCCTTCTCGTTGTTTTCAAGAACATCAACGGGATCCAGCTGAGAAAACCCGGACACCCTGAGGGTATTGAAAGCCCACAGACCGGCTCTCAACAGATAACTCAGAGCTACTGCGAAAACCAACAGCGACACCCCAGAGAAAAGCTTGTCATCCGCCTTCCATAGTCCAGGGAGAACTGACGCCAATACGGGGATCAAAGCAGTAATTGCTGCCAGGTAGATTCCTGCTTTGTTATCGGCTCCTCGTCGCCTCTCGAGCTCGGCGTCAAACAGCCGGCGAGCCTCCTCAACCGCAACCTCGGCATGGGAGCCCCACGTCGAGGCTTTGATCCTTTCGCTGCGTACCTGCTTACGTCGATCCTGATCAAGCAGCTGATCTGTGGTAAGGGGCTCTAACCGTGGCCAAAGCGACTCAGGCAAGATTCTAAACACGAGCAATCTCCTCTAGTTCGTCCACGATCGCGCTTGAGATAGGGAAGCCAGTCATATTTTCAATCCATGCCCATTGGCCATTTGGATTAATTTCCAAAAACCACAGCTTGTCTTCACGGTCACAGATGAGATCGATCGCGCCGTAACGTAGCCCCAGCTCACGGAGGAGGTTGAGACACTGCTGTTCCACCAATTTTGGAAGCTGGATCTGTTCGTGCTTAAGATCAGGTCGACTTCCTTGCCGCCAATCCACTTCAGTTTCCTGATGCTCCTGCGACCAAATCGCCGTCGCAAACACCTTCACTCCCACGACAGTTACTCGGATGTCGTATTTCTTGATGACTTCGGTCTGCACAATAAAAGGAGCCATAGAGATGGCCGCAGCATCCTCGTCGAGAATACGTTCGAGGCGAGTGGTGAAGATGACTCGCTCTTGGCCCCCGGAGAGTAGAGCCTGCCGAAGAGGCTTACCGATCGCGGGCCCTGCCTGAACCACGCTGCGCGCGGCGCCAATATCATTGGTAATCTGAGCAAACGGGACATTGAAACCCAGTTGATGGGCAAGCATGAGCTGACGAGGCTTATCTTCGGACAGGAAAATTGCAGTGGGCGAGTTAAGCCAGGTGCCGTCCAGGCGCGCGTACAGGCTCTTAAGAAGACTCCCCCATTCGGCATCTACGTAAGCTCGTTCACCCAAATCTTTCGGCGGATTTACAGCGACAGGCGCTCCGGGTCTGCGGAAATACGACGCTCGGACCTGATCTCCGCGAATGGTCTTTCCATCTAACGTGATAGACCAGGCAGTACGCGGATAGCCATCCATCACACAAATCGCTTGAGGAAGCAGCTCGGTATTAAGCCGGAAGAATGGCCGATTTCTACGCTTGAGCTCTGCGACCACAAAATCAGTTGTGATGTCGCGGCAATTGGTAACTAGCAATAACATAAAGGGCGTCCTAGCCTCGGGACTTAATCGATATGGGGCCGAGACTCACAAAAAGCTTTCATCATCGCCTTCTTGGTTGATGGCAGTCTTGGTCATCAACTCTAAAAGCGAACTCTTTATGAAATTGTCGTCCCCTTCCTGAACCTGGTTAGATTTGGTCAGCAACTGCAGTGCCTGGCTTGTCGCGAAATGGCTCTCGTCGTCACCTTCGAGTTGCTGTTCGGTTTTGGTCATCAGTTGGAGCGCATAAGGACTGTCGTCATCCTCTTCTTGTTGGACTTTTGTTTTCGTAGCCAGCTGGGCCAACACGCCTTCGTCAATAATTGGCTTAATTCCGTGGTCAGTCTCCAACACCCACATATCAAGCTCTTTCGAGTAGTGGCCAGGCATTTCGCTGCCTTCGGTGCGCGGCTGCGCGACTTGGGCTAGGAACGGAGAATCTGGCGCGTGTAGGCTTTTTTCCATGGATCCCATTCGTAACTCCTCCTGAAGATGCTCTGGTCTGACAATCAATCATCGACATCATTGTGCCATCACCTAAGGCGCTTCTCCATACCGAAAAGCGCCTTCGGCTTTAACCTAGGAGAATTCACCGCTTAAAATGACCGTATATGTGTAATAGATTCCGACGCAAAACATAGCTAGAAGCAGGCATCCGATAGCAATAGCCCAACGCCCCATTTCATTACGCGGCACTACACAATCTACTGAAAATATCTCGAAAAGAGCAAAACATGCCCATATCAAAGCAATGCTAAGCGGGATCGTTGCAATTTGAATGGTCATGGCACTCGGTCCCTCCGACACCAGCATCGCGGTCAAAAGCCCAATAATATTTGCGCCAGTTGTAAGACAAATAGCTCGCGCCGCCGAATATGGAGAGCAGAGCATTTTCATCACTTTCCCCTCCGGCTTTGGGTTAAAAATAAAAACGCAACCTAAATTGAGCATCGATAAAACCAGCATTAGCAGTAGACTAGCGAGTGCCACGCCCTCCTCAAACGCTTTTACAAAAAATGCGTTCAGCAGTTCGCTTTCCAGGTTATTTATTAGAAGCCCAATTATAAACGCCCAGGCGATGAAAAATGGCGCAGAAAAAGTTTCTAAATAGAGTGCTCGCCTTCGCGCAACAAGACGTGAACTAATAGATACCTCTTCTTTGTCAATTACGACGCACTTGGTTTCTTTTCTTTGATCGAACATAGTTGAATTACTCTTTACGCCACGGCAGAAATTGAAGGGCTTTCAAATAAGCTATCAACAATTAATTCATATGAAAAGCACCCACACCTTGTAGTTTCGGTTATACAAGCCGCTTTTACGGTTGACCGTTTGCACTTATCTACATATACATTTTTCACTTTCCCTTATTTTGCTGGTATTAACGTAAGGGAATTAACCGTGAAAACTTTTTTGTAAATTTTTGTACACTTCTAAAGTTTGAGTTTTAGATCATCTTCGGCGGATCTACTGAGCCTTAGAGGCTTCCATGCGTATTGCGCAGTTGAAACTGATTATTCGGCCACAGGCCGCTCGCCTCTTTTTTACCCTTGGCCATAGTGCGACCTCCTCTACGAGCGACAGTGTCGCTACGTTAAGCACTCGTAAGCGCTTCTAGCAGGTCAGCGCCTGCAGCGAGAACCAAAGGCATAGAAGCCCACCGTAGTGGGCCTGCTTCGGACGCCTCTAGAGAGAGACGAATAACCCAATTCGGACTATTTAAGACTGTTCGCCATGCGCGTTAGGTGTGAAACCTCATGCAACCTCCAACCCCGCCGCAACGGCATCAAGCAGAGATGCTCTTACAGCGCGCCATTGATCCGAGATCGCGTCATAGCCCGCAACTGGCAGACTCTGATTAGCGCTGAAACCCCGGAGAAGCTCGAGTGTTTTTACTCGCGCCTCCGGACTCAGTTTTCCGGCGGCAGCCAGATAGCGGGCAAAACTCCCACTGATGCTGGGATCAACGCTTGCATCGAGTTTTTTACTCATCAACTCCACTAGGTGTGGGTCTCGCTGCAGTCGAAGCTCAATTGCCTGATTCGAGATTTGCTGCGCGTCGAATTCCGTACACCGCTCTCGAGTCAGCATGACCTCAACAGCCTCACAAAAGTCGACGCTGTCTGCGCGGTGCGCTGCTACTTGGATCGCTAATGCCCAGTCAGCGAACCTATTAGGCACGCCGATTTCTTTCACCAGATCAAGTTCTTCGGCTTCAGGATCATAAATCGCAAGCGGGATTGCGGTAGCAGTGTTCGCTGCAGCTCTAAATCGCTTGATGAGCTGCGTCCGCACCGTTTCATTATTGGGAAAGTGCTCTCGCAAGATCAGTCCGATTTCGGCCCTAATCATCGCTTGGTCATTCCCGCGGTTCTTTAAATCAAGCGCATCCCAACAACGCTCGAGCAATAGCGCGCTGCGCGGGAGCTCACCCGCAAGCGCCCGCAGTGCTTGCGGAGTGCAGGGCATCTCTCCTCGCTCTGCTACTGCAAGGAACGCCGCTCTCGCGGCGGGCGAAGCTCCAGGGACAGCGGAAAGTATTTCGGTAAGTCGATTGCCCTCGCCGTGAGGCGTAAACCGCTCCGATAAATCAGCTCCGAAGGTCGCCTCAAACTCAGCATATCGCTCGCAAATCAGTCGCTCGACAGAAGTTATGCCATCAAGATAGTTGCCTGAAGTCTCCAACAACATGGGTTTCCCATTACTCTCCAGCGCCACCAAATCCTCGATTGCACCTATCGTCACTAGACCTGCGAGAGCAGCTGCGCGGGTAGACTTGAAGTCCATACCAACTGCGATCATTTGAGTTAGAAGAGCCGCTCGCGCGGCACCGTAATCCTCGCGTGAAAGAGCTCGATGATGCGCAATAGTCATGCGGACTCTTAGTTCCGGATCTGTCTCGAGCATGGCATTGGCCAATACACGCTCCAGTGCCGTTCCGGCAGCACCTGTCGCAGCGACTTCCACAATTTGCGCTCGCAGATCGACCGAGAGTGGTAATGCAACAGCGAAAAGTATCGGCGCGAATTCAGAGTCGTTTGAGTATCCGCGGATAATCGCCTGGAGAGGCCCATCCACCTCTCCAACTCGCTTTCGCGCATAAGCTCTGGCACGCGGGTGAGCGCCAAAAGTTCTGAACAACACGCTTGAGGGATCAGTCACATTTCGGGTGATATCGGGAAATGCGAGAATTGCAGCTACGGCTTCATCGTCGTTAGCGTCGCAACCGCATTTCTCAAATCCCAGAGCGATCAAATCACGTCGTACATCTCTGTTCTTGGACATGCGAAGCAAGCGCTCACGCGCTACCACCTTGTCATCCAGAATTTGGGGAAGCATAGATGCGAGGACATATAGATCTTCATCGCTAGCGTTCGTGAGCGCGTCGATGGTTGGCTTGACATCAGGATGATCACGCCCCCAACCAACAAGCAGCGAATGCAGCGCCCAATACCGATTGAAGCTGCTTTTTTCCCCGTTCAACTCCTCGATCAGTGCGTTAGCAACCATTGGGTCCGCAACCTGCGCCACATAGCCGGGAAGCCTATACATGCTGATGAGTCGATTTTTGGGCTCGGACCAGTAAGCATTTGCAGCCGCGCGAATCTGAGGATCAGCGATTGAGAAGCGGCCAACCTGCTCCCACACGCCGTAATCTCCCATCACGCTAAAGGGATGATCCTGACTAAGCTCGGCGAGAATCCACTCTTTAACTTCTTCGCTACAAGTTCGCAGCGAAGAAAGGTAGGCAATCGCACTATCCATTTCCCAATGCGAACTGACGTCGCCAGATACGCGTCGTAGAGCGCCTCTCGTAAGAGTTTCATCGTTAGGCCAATATTGCCTCAGCATTGCTGCTGCTAAATCTCGATGTGAAAAAGAAACATCAGACCATAAACTTTGGCCTCGCAAGACAGATTCCCGCATCTCATCGGTATGCTCTCCTATCTGAGCAAGCCCAAGTATTCCGACTACTTTCAAATCGCCGCTATGTGATCTCCACGCTTCCCAAAATAGCGGTGCCACTTCGGGTTCTGTTGACCAACTGAGCGCTAGACTCTCGAGCATTGCCGCAGCAGCGGCTAAATCGCGCGTGCGGGCTATTCCATCTAACAGTCGACGGCATGCCTCCACATCATTCGCGAAGACCTTGGCATAGGCCGCCGCGGCGGCGCGCTGTACACCGCGACCATCATCACTCATTGCCTGAAACAGAGTTTCCTGGAGCTGCGGCGACGGTTGCCACGACTCGAACGCACGAATAATCGGTTCGCGATAAGAAAAGCGTGCTGGCAACCACCTCTCAAGCTTTTGTTCAATTTCTGCACTGAACGCAGGGTCAGGAAGCCCTTTTAGAACCGACGCCAATGCCTCTCGCCGCGCGGGAATCCAATCCTCGGTTTCGACCCTGCGCATAGTCGCAATAGCCAGTCGCTTGACCGTCGCGGTCGCTCGCATCGACGTGCCGTATGCAATATCACCGAGTAGAAATTGCCGATTGAAACTCGCTAAATCGTCAGAATCAGGGGCTTCGATAATGGCAACCAAACGATCGAACTCATCTTTGCGCTGTATGCGGCCGAGAAGATTAGTAATTACGTTACGCCAGCGTCCTTCACCGGAGTGGGCTTCTACGAAGGCCTCAATCTCGCTTAGCGGCCATCCTCCGATGTGCTCAGCACAGAGAAACTCCTCAAAGCTCGCGTGAATAAATCCAATTTCACCAGGCGCTTTTTCAATGATTAGCCCCTGAGTTTCGGCATTTACAAAGAGGATTTCTTTGGCTGAAGACAGGGCTTCATTGTCGGGAAGATCGAAACCTTCTGAAGAAGCGAGATAGGCGCGTAGAATTTCCTGGGCAGTGGCCTGCAACATACCGGCACCACCAAGTTGCATGCGCACGGAGAACGCCAATCTGGCTAACGCTGCGCGCCTTTGATCAGGATCAGTCGCATAGCGAAAGCGCGGCTCAGTATCGCCCGACGCTGTTGCACGACTCTCAGGATGGACCTCGAGCAACACACGTACCAGTTGGTCGTAAATGTCACCCCGGGTACGCGGAAGAATTTGGCCACGCAGTGCTAGTGTCACAAGGCCGATTAGCAGCAAAGGAACTACAGCAAGTGCGCCTAAATTGGCATCACGGGCTAGTTCAGCCATAAAGCGACCAGTACGAAGGCTTGCATCTGAGCCAACGACGTCGACCGACGTTGTCGGGGCATAGCGCGCAAACCAGCGCCCGGCTATGTTGGTTTGTTGCTCACGTGACAAGGGCGCTACAGTTCCTCGCTTCCAATCGGCGGGAAGCGCACCAATGCGATTCAAACCGCGAGGGCGACCGGAGACAATTACTGGAACATCATGCGCCTGAACGGTAGCAACCAGGGTGGCTAGGGTCGTACGAGCAGCCTGTTCGTTGCTCCACTCATCAAGTCCGTCGATCAGTAGTAGAACCCGGCGCTCATCAATGGCTCGATTGAGCAGCTCAGCAATCGATGCGCCATTCAGCATATGATCTAGAGAGCGTCGCACTATCTCCTTAAGGCCGATCTGACTGCCGTCGCGCGCAACCTGTGACACCCAACTGGCGAAGGTGTCCAGTCCTGAAATAGGTTTACACCCTTTCAGGTCATGCCCCGCACCTCAGAGCGCCCGATGCACCGCATCGGGCGTTTTGTATTTCAGGGCT
>NZ_JBSRZF010000018.1:0-118183 GCF_054057335.1 Pseudomonas sp. TE3786 | reverse complement strand
CCGCAGGCTGTTGGGCGGCGCGGTGTACACCTACACCGGGGGACGCCCTGCCCTACCGCGCCCTTTGGAGCGGCTTCAGCCGCGATGCCCTTGAGTTAAAAGCATCGCGGCTGAAGCCGCTCCTACGAAAAGCAAGAATGCATTGCCTGGAGCGCCCCATGGCCATCCTTACCAGCCAGATCAACACCCGCAGCTCCGAGTTCGCGGCCAACACCGGTGCCATGTTCGAGCAGGTCAATCAGCTGCGCGCCCTGCTCGCTCAAGTCCAGCAAGGCGGCGGCAGCAAGGCTCAGGAGCGGCATACCTCGCGGGGTAAACTGCTGCCGCGGGAGCGCATCAACCGCCTGCTTGACCCCGGCTCGGCATTCCTCGAAGTCGGCCAACTGGCGGCCCATGAGGTGTATGGCGAAGACGTACCCGCCGCAGGGGTGATCGCCGGTATCGGCCGCGTCGAAGGCGTCGAGTGCATGATTCTGGCCAACGATGCCACGGTCAAAGGCGGTAGCTACTACCCGCTAACGGTGAAAAAACACCTGCGCGCGCAAACCATCGCCAAGGAAAACCGCCTGCCCTGCATCTACCTGGTGGACTCCGGCGGTGCCAACCTGCCACGCCAGGATGAAGTGTTCCCCGACCGCGAACACTTCGGCCGGATCTTCTTCAACCAGGCCAATATGAGTGCCCAGGGCATTCCGCAAATCGCGGTGGTGATGGGTTCGTGCACCGCCGGCGGTGCCTATGTGCCGGCGATGTCCGACGAAACCATCATGGTCCGCAACCAGGCCACCATCTTTCTCGCCGGCCCACCGCTGGTGCGCGCCGCCACGGGCGAAGTGGTGAGTGCCGAAGACCTGGGCGGTGCCGATGTGCACTGCAAGACGTCCGGCGTCGCCGACCACTATGCCGAAGATGATGAACACGCCCTGGCCCTCGCCCGCCGCTGCATCAGCAACCTCAATTGGCGCAAGCAGGGACAATTGAACAGCCGCCCCGCGCAAGCGCCGCTGTATGCCAGCGATGAGCTGTACGGGGTGATTCCCGCCGATGCCAAGCAGCCTTTCGATGTGCGCGAAGTGATCGCGCGCCTGGTGGATGGCTCGCAGTTCGACGAATTCAAAGCCCTGTTCGGTAGCACCCTGGTGTGCGGCTTTGCCCACCTCAATGGCTACCCGCTGGCGATCATCGCCAACAACGGCATTCTGTTTGCCGAGTCGGCGCAAAAAGGCGCGCACTTTATCGAACTGGCCTGCCAGCGCGGCATTCCCCTGCTGTTTTTGCAGAACATCACCGGCTTTATGGTCGGGCAAAAATACGAAGCCGGCGGCATCGCCAAACACGGTGCCAAGCTGGTAACCGCTGTGGCCTGCGCCAAGGTGCCGAAATTTACCGTGATCATCGGCGGCAGTTTTGGTGCCGGTAACTACGGCATGTGTGGTCGCGCTTACGACCCGCGCTTTCTGTGGATGTGGCCCAACGCGCGCATCGGCGTAATGGGTGGCGAACAGGCGGCCGGCGTATTGGCCCAGGTCAAACGCGAGCAAGCCGAGCGCAGCGGTCAGCAGCTGAGCGCCGAGGAAGAAGCGGCGATCAAGCAGCCGATCCTCGCTCAGTACGAACAGCAGGGGCACCCCTACTACTCAAGCGCTCGCTTGTGGGACGACGGCGTTATCGACCCCGCGCAAACCCGCGACATCCTAGCCCTGGCGATTTCCGCCAGCCTGAATGCGCCGATAGAGCCGACTCAGTTTGGTGTGTTCCGGATGTAACCGAGCCCCCGTAGGAGCGGCTTTAGCCGCGATTGGATCGTGAAGACAACAAGAGCATCGCGGCTGCTCCTACAGGGAGCTGCGCCGCCCAGAGAGAGAGTTTGGTCATGACTGATTTCACCACTATCGAACTCGACATCTCCAGCAACGGCATTGCCACCTTGTGGCTCAACCGCCCGGAGAAAAACAACGCCTTCAACGCCGAGATGATCCGCGAGCTGATTCTCGCCCTGGACCTCATCAAGGCCGACCGCAGCCTGCGCTTTATGCTGCTGCGCGGTCGCGGCAAACATTTCTGCGCCGGCGCAGATCTGGCCTGGATGCAGCAATCGGCAGCCCTCGATTACAACGCCAACCTCAACGACGCCCGCGAACTGGCCGAACTGATGCACAGCCTGTATCACCTCAAGCTGCCGACCCTGGCAGTGGTGCAAGGTGCAGCCTATGGTGGCGCGCTGGGTCTGATCAGTTGCTGCGACATGGCCATCGGTGCCCGCGATGCGCAGTTCAGCCTGTCGGAAGTACGCATCGGCCTGGCCCCGGCGGTGATCAGCCCCTTCGTGGTGCAAGCCATCGGTGAACGCGCCGCGCGCCGCTATGCGCTGACTGCAGAACGCTTCGACGGCGAACGCGCGCAACAGCTGGGCCTGCTGGCCGAGTGTTATGCGCCGGAGCAGCTGGAAAGCGAGGTCGGCAACTGGACCACCAATCTGCTGCTCAACAGCCCGCAAGCCATGCAGGCCAGCAAACAGCTGATGCAGGAAGTCGGCAGCGGCGTGCTGACCCCGGCCCTGCGTCGCTACACCGAAAACGCCATCGCCCGTATCCGCGTCAGTGCCGAAGGACAGGAAGGCTTGAACGCCTTTCTCAGTAAGCGCAAACCCGCGTGGCAGGAGCCTCAGTCATGATCAACCGTCTGTTAGTCGCCAACCGTGGCGAAATCGCCTGCCGGGTGATGCGCACCGCCAAGGCCCTCGGTATCGGCACCGTGGCCGTACACAGCGCCATCGACCGCAACGCCCGCCATGTGCGCGAGGCGGACTTGGCCGTTGACCTGGGCGGTGCCAAGCCGGCCGAGAGTTACCTGCTGGTGGACAAACTCATCGCCGCCGCCCAAGCCAGCGGCGCTCAGGCGATCCACCCCGGCTACGGGTTTCTTTCGGAAAACGCCGGCTTTGCCCGCGCCATTGAAGCCGCCGGGTTGATTTTTCTCGGCCCGCCCGCCTCGGCCATCGACGCCATGGGCAGCAAGTCCGCCGCCAAGGCGCTGATGGAAAAAGCCGGCGTGCCGCTGGTACCCGGTTACCACGGCGATGCCCAGGACATTGCCACCTTCCGCGACGCCGCCGAACGCATCGGTTACCCGGTGCTGCTCAAGGCTACCGCCGGCGGCGGCGGTAAAGGCATGAAGGTGGTGGAGCAGCAAAGCGAACTGGCCGAAGCCCTGGCCTCGGCCCAGCGCGAGGCGCTGTCGTCATTCGGCAATAGCCAGATGCTGGTGGAAAAGTACGTGCTTAAACCGCGGCACGTCGAGATTCAGGTATTTGCCGACCAGCATGGCCACTGCCTGTACCTCAACGAGCGCGATTGCTCGATCCAGCGCCGCCACCAGAAAGTGGTCGAAGAAGCCCCCGCCCCCGGCCTCAGTCCCGAGCTGCGCAAAGCCATGGGCGAGGCCGCAGTAAAAGCCGCGCAAGCCATTGGCTATGTCGGCGCTGGCACCGTGGAGTTCCTGCTGGATGCGCGCGGCGACTTCTTCTTTATGGAAATGAACACCCGTCTGCAGGTGGAACATCCGGTCACCGAAGCCATCACCGGCCTTGATCTGGTGGCCTGGCAGATTCGCGTGGCGCGGGGCGAAACGCTGCCGCTAACGCAGGAGCAGGTGCCGCTGATTGGCCATGCCATCGAAGTGCGCCTGTATGCCGAAGACCCGCAAAACGATTTTCTGCCGGCCACCGGCACCTTGCAGCTGTACCGCGAATCCGCGCCTGGCAGCGGCCGGCGGGTGGACAGCGGCGTGGCACAAGGCGATCAGGTGTCGCCCTTCTACGACCCGATGCTGGGCAAGCTGATCGCCTGGGGCGACAACCGCGAAGAAGCGCGTCTGCGTCTGCTGGCCATGCTGAGCGAATTTGCCGTCGGCGGGGTGAAAACCAACCTGGCATTTCTGCAACGCATCCTCGCCCACCCGGCCTTTGCCGCGGCCGAGCTGGATACCGGCTTTATTCCCCGCTACCAGACGCAATTGCTGCCTGCCCCCAGTGAACTGCCGCCGGCCTTCTGGCAATTGGCCGCCCGTGCCTGGCAACTGACCCTGGTAGCCCCGCAGCGCGACGATGACCCGCATGCGCCCTGGGCCACCACCAGCGGTTTTCGTGCCGGCCTGCCGGCGGAAACCGATCTGCATCTGAGCTGCGGCGGCGAACAGCAGGTAATCCGGCTGCGCGGTAGCGACAGCAGCGTGCAGCTGCGTGGCGACTACCTGCTGGTGGACGACCACGGCCTGCGCCGCCAGCATCTCGCCATCCGCCAGGGCGCGACGTTGTATCTGGACTGGCAGAACGAGCTGCACGCCGTGCAGCTGTTCGACCCGATTGCCGCCGCCGAAGCCAGCCATCAGCAGCATGGCGGGCTGACGGCACCCATGAACGGCAGTATCGTGCGCGTGCTGGTGAAACCCGGCCAAAGCGTAGTGGCCGGCACTGCCCTGGTGGTGCTGGAAGCGATGAAAATGGAACACAGCATCCGCGCGCCGCAGGATGGCACCGTCAAAGCGCTGTATTGCGCTGAGAGCGAGATGGTGGCCGAAGGGGCCGTGCTGGTTGAGCTGGAATAGCATCACGGCCGTCCCGGCTAAAGCCCCTCCCATAGGGACCGCAGTTCCCTGTGGGAGGGACTTTAGCCGCGACTCCTGGAAAAGAGGGCCCGTGGCTAGCTGATGCACTGTGCAGTGGTCCATCACCGTCATTCCTGCGCAGGCGGGAATCCACAATACTCAACGCAATGAAGATCGGAATGTCGGAGATTGCTATGCCCCTGCCCCACCACGTCCGCCTGGTCGAAGTCGGCCCGCGTGACGGTTTGCAAAACGAGAAACAGGCCATCAGTGTCGCGGCCAAGGTAAGGCTGGTGGACCAACTGTCCGCCGCCGGCCTGGGTTATATCGAAGTCGGCAGCTTTGTCTCACCCAAATGGGTGCCGCAAATGGCCGGCTCGGCCGAGGTGTTTGCCCAGATTCAGCGTCAGCCAGGCGTGACCTATGCTGCCCTGACGCCCAACCTCAAAGGGCTGGAAGCTGCCATTGAAGCGGGCGTTACCGAGGTGGCGGTGTTTGCCGCCGCCTCCGAGGCGTTCTCGCAAAAGAACATCAACTGCTCGATTGCCGAAAGCCTGGCGCGCTTTCAGCCGGTCATGGCGCTGGCCAAACAGCACGGGATCAGCGTGCGCGGCTATGTCTCCTGCGTACTCGGCTGCCCCTATGAAGGTGATGTGGCACCGGAACAGGTGGCGATGGTGGCCCGCGAATTGTTCGCCATGGGCTGCTACGAGGTATCCCTGGGCGACACCATCGGCACCGGCACCCCGGCCAGCACCCGCACGATGTTCGAGGTGGTCGGCCGGGATATCCCCCGCGACAAACTCGCCGGGCATTTCCATGACACCTACGGCCAGGCCCTGGTGAATATTTACGCCAGCCTGCAGGAAGGTATCGCCGTGTTCGACAGCTCGGTCGCTGGCCTCGGCGGCTGCCCTTACGCCAAGGGTGCCACCGGCAACATCGCCACCGAAGATGTGCTGTATATGCTCAATGGCATGGGCATCAGCACCGGTATCGATATGGGCAAACTGATTGCTGCCGGCCAAGGGATTTGCGACGTGCTCGGCAAGGCCAATGGCTCGCGCGCGGCTAAAGCGTTTTTGGCCAAGCAATAAGAGCATCGCGGCTGAAGCCGTTCCTACGAGATCGCGCGCTTTCGTAGCAGCGGCTTCAGCCGCGATGCTTTCAAGGAGCTACCGGCGGCGTATAGGTCAATGTGGTTCCCAACGCCCACAACAGCAACAACACCAGCGGCGCATGCACCAGCAGCTGCACAAAGGAAAACCCGATCAAGTCCCGCGCCCGCAGCCCCAGCACGCCCAACAGCGGCAGCATATAAAACGGGTTGATCAGATTCGGCAGCGCCTCGGCCGCGTTGTAGATCTGCACCGCCCAACCGCGGTGGTATTGCAGCTCGTTAGCCACCTGCATCACATAGGGTGCCTCGATGATCCACTTGCCGCCGCCCGACGGAATGAAGAAGCCCAGCACCGCCGAGTAAGTACCCATCAGCAGCGCGTAGGTGTCGTGGCTGGCGATCTGCACAAAGAAGGTGGAGATATGGTGGGCCAGGGTCTGGCCGTCGCTGCCATTCACCGTGGTCATGATCGCGGCAATCGAGCCATACAACGGAAATTGGATCAGCACGCCGGTGGTGGTCGGCACCGCGCGCGCCACGGCGTCGAGAAAACTGCGTGGCCGCCAATGCAGCAAGGCACCCACCATCAGAAACAACAGGTTGTAGGTATTCAACCCGGAGATCGCAGTGATCGCCGGCTTGCTGGCGAACTCCTGGGCCAACCAGCCGCCAGCCAGCACCACCAACACCAGGATCAGCAACGGGCTGTGTTCCAGCCACTCACCCGGGCGCGTCGGCTTTTCCAGCTTGGCGACGGTGAAACTCGGGTCAATGCCACAGGCCTTGGCATCGCGAGCACTGGCGGCACCCGGCGCGGTGACGTACGCGATGAGCAGGGACACCAGCACCAACGCCAGCAGCAACACGCCGGACTGCCAGAGAAAGATGGTTTCGGTAAAGGGGATTACCCCGGTGATGGCCAGAATCGACGGCGGCAGGCTGGTGGGATTGGCCTGCAACTGCGCCGCCGAGGAAGACAGCCCCAGCGCCCAGACCGCGCCCAAGCCCAGATAGGCCGCCGCCCCCGCCGCCCGGTAATCCATATGCAGCTCTTCGCGTCGCGCCAGGGCACGCACCAACAGGCCGCCAAACACCAGGCTCAGGCCCCAGTTGAGCAAGGACGCCGACATGGAAATCAGCGCCACCCAGGCCACCGCCTGACGTCCGTTTTTCGGCACCCGCGCCAGCACATCTATGAGCCGCGAAGCCGGCCCGGAGCTGGCCACCACATAGCCGCCAATCACCACAAAGGCCATCTGCATGGTGAATGGAATCAGGCTCCAGAAGCCGTCACCAAAGGCCTTGGCGGTCTGCTGCGCAGGGGCACCCATACCCAGCACCGCCAGGCTCACCAGCAATACGGCCAGGGTGGCGAACACCCAGGAATCGGGAAACCAGCGCTCCGCCCAATTGGAGCAACGCATGGCGAACCGCGCGAACGCGCTTTTTTCGACTTGAGTATTCATGCTCGAACCTCATGTTTGTTGTTCTACTGGCTCGGTTATCCACGGTGTCTGTACGAACGCATCGCGGCTGAAGCCGCTCCTACGGTCCGCACAACCTGTAGGAGCGGCTTCAGCCGCGATACTTTTCGGCAAACGCTCTAAACCACACAGTGTGATAGTGCCGCGCCGCTGCGTTTAGTTCCGTCTGTATGCGTCTGCCGGCCTTTCTGGCACGCTTGCCCCTCTCCCACACAAGGCCCACGCCCGATGAAAGACGCCGACAACCTCAAGGACTACCGGCAGGTACGCCAACTGGCGATCCGTTCGTTGTTCGAGATTGTCGAGCAGTCCAGTGAGGGCACGGTGATCGTCGACAAGGACGCGCGCATCGTCTGGATGAACGAGCGTTATGCCCGCCGTTATGGACAGCCCAGCGCCAAGGCGACGGTGGGCCAGGAAGTGGAAAAGGTCATTCCAGGCAGCCTGATGCGCCAGGTGGCGGAGACTGGCGAACCGATCCTGCTGGATATGCTCGACACCCCCAACGGCCCGCTGGTGGTGATGCGCCTGCCAATCCATGACGGTGCCGGCAAGGTGATCGGGGCCATCGGTTTTGCCCTGTTCGACCAGCTCACCCGCCTGGCACCGCTGGTCACCCGCTTCACCCAGATTCAGAAGGAACTGGCGTCCACCCGCTCGCTATTGCAGGCACGCCAGGCCAAATACAGCTTTTCCCATTTTATTGGCACCAGCGCCCGCAGCCTGGAGGTGAAACGCCATGCGCGGCGTGGTGCCAGCAGCGAAAGCCCGATCCTGCTGCTGGGCGAAACCGGCACCGGCAAGGAACTGCTCGCCCACGCCATTCACAGCGCCAGTGCACGGGCCTACAAGCCCTTTGTCAGCGTCAACTGTGCGGCGATTCCGGAGAATCTGCTGGAAGCCGAGTTCTTCGGCACCGCCCCCGGTGCCTTTACCGGTGCCGACCGCAAAGGCCGTTCCGGCAAGCTGCAACTGGCCGAAGGCGGCACTCTGTTTCTCGATGAAATCGGCGACATGCCCCTGGCCCTGCAAAGCAAATTGCTGCGGGTGCTACAGGAGAAGGAATACGAACCGCTGGGCTCCAACCAGATGCTGCGCAGCGATATCCGCCTGATCGCCGCCACTTCGCTGGATCTGGAAAGCGCAGTGAGCGCCGGCCGCTTTCGCGCCGACCTGTACTACCGCCTGAATGTGCTGCCGATTCAGGTGCCGCCGTTACGCGAACGCCTGGACGACCTGCCGGCGCTGTGCGATGCGATTCTCGATGAACTGCTGATGGGTGATGGACGTGGCCATTTCGAACTGGCTGGCGATGCCCTCGCCCTGCTCGCCAGCCATGCCTGGCCGGGCAATATCCGCGAGCTGCGCAATGTGCTGGAACGGGCGGCGTTGCTTAGCGACGAGCCCGTGCTGAATGCCGCCGCGCTGCGGGTGGCGATTGGCCGGTTAAGTCCATTGCCCGCCCGGATAGCGCCCAAAGTCAGTGGCGACCAGGACTTCTACAGCGCCCGCGCCGCGTTTGAGCGCCAGTTGATCGAACAAAGCCTGGCGGCGCACAACGGCAATGTGGTGGAAGCGGCGAAGCGCCTCGGGTTGGGGCGCTCGACGTTGTACAAGAAGATGGTGGCGCTGGGGATTGGCGACTAGTAACACCGACTTCCCATCCACCACCGTCATCCCAGCGCAGGCTGGGATCCAGAATCTCGGACCATACGGATATTTACGCACGACACGAAAGTCTGGATCCCCGCCTGCGCGGGGATGACGGGGGGTTATACCTGCAACAACCGATCCCGCAGCTTGGTGATCTCATCGCGCATCTGCGCCGCCGCCTCGAACTCCAGGTCCCGCGCCAACTGGTACATCTTCTCTTCGAGCTGACGGATACGTTTGTTGATTTCGCTGGGCGAGCGCAGTTCGTTTTCGTAGCGCGCGTTTTCTTCCGCAGCCTTGGCCATACCTTTGCGCTTGTTGCTGCGCGAGCCTGGTACCACGGCACCTTCGAGGATGTCCTGGACGTCTTTCTTCACCCCCTTGGGGATGATGCCATTGGCCAGGTTGAAGGCGATCTGCTTGTCTCGCCGGCGCTCGGTCTCGCCGATGGCGCGCTCCATCGAACCGGTAATCCGATCGGCATACAGAATCGCCCGGCCATTGAGGTTGCGTGCGGCGCGGCCGATGGTCTGGATCAGCGAGCGCTCGGAACGCAGAAAGCCTTCCTTGTCGGCGTCGAGAATCGCCACCAGCGACACTTCCGGCATGTCCAACCCTTCGCGCAGCAGGTTGATGCCCACCAGCACGTCGAAGGCACCAATGCGCAGGTCGCGGATGATTTCCACGCGTTCAACGGTATCGATATCCGAGTGCAGATAACGCACACGCACGCCGTGGTCGGCCAGGTAGTCGGTAAGGTCTTCGGCCATACGTTTGGTCAGGGTGGTGACCAGCACGCGCTCATCGATGGCACTGCGTTTCTTGATTTCCGACAGCAGATCGTCCACCTGGGTGGTGGCAGGCCGCACTTCGATCTGCGGGTCGACCAGACCCGTCGGCCGCACCACTTGCTCGATCACTCGGCCGGCGTGCTCGGCCTCGTATTGGCCCGGGGTGGCCGAAACAAAAATGGTCTGCGGGCTGATGGATTCCCACTCGTCAAAACGCATCGGCCGGTTATCCAGCGCCGAGGGCAGACGGAAGCCGTATTCCACCAGGGTTTCCTTGCGCGAGCGGTCGCCTTTGTACATGGCACCCACCTGCGGCACGCTGACGTGGGACTCGTCGATCACCAACAGGGCGTTGGCCGGCAGGTAGTCGAACAGGGTTGGCGGTGCCTCGCCGGATGCGCGCCCGGACAGGTAGCGGGAGTAGTTTTCGATGCCGTTGCAGTAGCCCAGTTCGACGATCATCTCGATATCGAAACGGGTGCGTTGCTCCAGGCGCTGGGCTTCCACCAGCTTGTTATTGGCGCGCAGGTAGTCCAGGCGCTCCTTGAGCTCGACCTTGATGTTCTCCACCGCGCTCAGCAGGTTTTCCCGCGGCGTCACGTAGTGGCTTTTCGGGTACAGGGTGTAGCGCGGCAGCTTGCGCAGCACCTCGCCGGTGAGCGGATCGAAGGAGGCGATATTTTCGATCTCCTCATCGAACAGCTCGACGCGAATGGCCTCCAGATCCGATTCCGCCGGGAAGATATCGATCACATCGCCGCGCACCCGGAAGGTGGCGCGGGCGAAGTCGATATCGTTGCGGGTGTATTGCAGGTCAGCCAGACGGCGCAGCAGCTCGCGCTGGTCCATACGGTCGCCACGGTCCAGGTGCAGGACCATTTTCAGGTACGACTGCGGGTCACCCAGGCCGTAGATGCACGACACGGTGGTGACGATGATCGCGTCAGAACGCTCCAGCAGCGCCTTGGTGGCTGACAGACGCATCTGCTCGATATGGTCGTTGATCGAGGCGTCTTTCTCGATAAAGGTGTCCGAGGACGGCACATAGGCCTCGGGCTGGTAGTAGTCGTAGTAGGAGACGAAGTATTCGACCGAGTTGTTCGGAAAGAAGCTCTTGAACTCGCCATACAGCTGCGCGGCCAGGGTTTTGTTCGGTGCCAGCACCAAGGTCGGACGCTGCACCTGGGAGATCACATTAGCGATGCTGAAGGTCTTGCCCGAGCCGGTCACGCCCAGCAGGGTCTGATGGGACAGCCCCGCTTCCAGGCCTTCCACCATTTGTCGAATGGCCTCTGGCTGATCGCCAGCGGGCTGAAAACGGGTCACTAACTGAAACTGCGACATTCATTACCTCGACAAAAGGCTGTGACGTGGCGAAAAACCCTACGTCAAACCTGGCGAAATGCGTGCAGACGTTATCGCCCCACGCAACCTTGGTCGCTATACTAGCGGCCCACTTGCGCAACCCCTAGCACCTGCGTTGCAAGGCGGTTGTTTTGGTTTACCACCCTCTTCTTCGAGCTCCCGCATCATGAGTTTGTTCTCTGCCGTCGAAATGGCTCCGCGTGACCCTATCCTTGGTCTCAATGAAGCATTCAACGCCGACACCCGCACCACCAAGGTAAACCTTGGCGTGGGTGTGTACTGCAACGAAGAGGGCCGCATTCCGTTGTTGCGCGCCGTTGCCCAGGCCGAACAGGCACGTATTGCCGCGCATGCACCGCGTGGTTACCTGCCGATCGAAGGCATTGCCGCCTACGACCAGGCCGTACAAAAACTGATTTTCGGTGCCGACTCGGCACTGCTGGCGGAAGGCCGTGTGGTCACCACCCAGGCTCTGGGCGGCACCGGTGCGCTGAAAATCGGTGCTGACTTTATCAAGCGTCTGCTGCCGGACGCCGTGGTCGCCATCAGCGACCCAAGCTGGGAAAACCACCGCGCACTGTTCGAATCCGCCGGTTTCCCGGTACAGAACTACCGCTACTACGACGCCAGCACCCACGGGGTAAACCGCGCCGGCCTGCTGGAAGACCTGAAGGCCCTGCCCGCCCGCTCGGTGGTCGTGCTGCACGCCTGCTGCCATAACCCGACCGGTGTGGACCTGGGTACTGACGACTGGCTGAACATTCTCGAAGTGCTGAAAGAGCGCGAGCACGTGCCCTTCCTCGATATCGCCTACCAGGGTTTTGGTGACGGTATAGAAGAAGACGCCGCCGCAGTCCGTCTGTTCGCTAAATCGGGGCTGACCTTCTTCGTTTCAAGCTCGTTCTCGAAATCGTTCTCGCTGTATGGCGAGCGCGTGGGTGCGCTGTCCATCGTCACCGAGTCGAAAGATCAGGCCGCCAAAGTGCTGTCGCAGGTCAAACGAGTGATCCGCACCAACTACTCCAACCCACCGACCCACGGTGCCACCGTAGTCGCTTCCGTGCTCAACAGCCCGGAACTGCGTGCCCTGTGGGAAGAGGAACTGGGCGAAATGCGCGTGCGCATTCGCGACATGCGCATTGCCATGGTCGAGCAACTGGCTGCCCTCGGTGCCAAGCGCGATTTCAGCTTCGTCGCCCAGCAACGCGGCATGTTCTCCTACTCCGGCCTCACCGCCGAACAGGTTGAACGACTGAAAAGCGAGTTCGGCATCTATGCCGTCAGCACCGGCCGTATCTGCGTCGCCGCACTGAACACCCGCAACCTCGGAGCCGTCACCCACGCCATCGCCAACGTCCTGTAAAAATCTTCAGGGGAAGCTTGCTCACGCTTGACTTCCCCTTTTGAATCAGTAGGATACGCACCGTTGTCGAAAGACAGCTGTTCCGCGATAGCTCAGTTGGTAGAGCAAGTGACTGTTAATCACTGGGTCCCTGGTTCGAGTCCAGGTCGTGGAGCCAAATTCAAAAAGCCTCAGTTTCGACTGGGGCTTTTTTATGCCCTGAATATTTCGTACCGCAGCAGCTGACCTCCTGCCCTTCGAATTGCTGGAGCTGCGTGAACAGGAATCATGAGGCCAATATCAGAACAACCGTCGTCCCAGCGCAGGCTGGGACCCAGAGTTTTGGAACGAGCGGTGTTTTCTTGAAAGACGCTGGACCCCAGCCTGCGCTGGGATGACCCGAGCTATCGTCGTCACTAACGCGAAGGCGTGAATCCAGCGGTCCGCCGAAGGCGATAGACACGCTCATCCATCCGACTCAACCCACGCTGCAAAAACTTCCAGTTTTCTTCCGCTTGCAGCCCATTCTCGACATGCAGCAAAAGCGGCTGCCATTCTCCCAACAACGCCTGCACCTCCTCATCCGGCACCGAAAACGGCGGCCCATCCATTTGGCTCTGCTCGTAATCCAGGCTTACCAACAACCCCTGGCAGCCACTCGGCAGCACCCTCGTCAGATGCTGTGCATAGGCCTCACGCGCTGCTGGCGGAAAGGCTATCAGCGCCGCTCGGTCGTAAAAGGCAGTGCAGTCGCGTATATCGTCGGCAGTTAGCGCAAAGATATCGCCACACCAGAGCTGCACATTCGCAGCCTCATACACACGGAACGCGCCCTGCTCACGCACCTGCGGCTGCAGTTCCTGCTCGCGGAAAAAATCGACCACCGCTTGCTCGACCAATTCCACCCCGAGCACCCGATACCCCTGCCCCGCCAGCCACACCATATCCAGGCTTTTTCCGCATAACGGCACCAGCACCTGCGCGTCGGCGGGCACATTCAGTTGCGGCCAATACTGTTGCAGATAGGCATTGGTGGTCGGCGCATGAAAGCCGATCTGGTTGTTCTGCCAGCGCCTTTGCCAGAAGTCGGGCTGCATGATTGCCTCACTAATTCGATCAAATTGCTCGAAATTTTATACTGGTTTTCGATATATCCAAGCTCGAAGATGCGGCCATGAATATCGAGGATCTGCCCATGTCGCTCCCTAGCCTGTTTATCTCCCATGGCTCGCCCATGCTGGCGCTAGAGCCCGGTGCCAGTGGTCCGGCCCTTGCCCGCCTGGCCGCCGAGCTGCCAAGGCCGAAGGCCATTCTGATGGTGTCCGCACACTGGGAAAGCAATCAACTGCTGGTCAACAGCAACCCGCAGCCCGATACCTGGCATGACTTTGGTGGCTTTCCACCGGAGTTGTACGCGGTGCAATACCCGGCACCGGGAGCGCCAGAGGTAGCGGTCGCCGCCCGTGATTTGCTAGTGGCCGCTGGCCTGCCGGCCGAGCTGGATGCCAATCGCGTGTTCGACCATGGCGTTTGGGTGCCGCTGAGTTTGATGTACCCGGATGCGGATATACCTATCGCTCAGGTTTCCATCCCTACCCGCCTCGGCCCCGCCTTCCAGACCCGTGTCGGCCGTGCGCTGGCCAGCCTGCGGGAGCAAGGCGTGTTGCTGATCGGCTCGGGCAGCATCACCCACAACCTCGGCGAGCTGAACTGGCGCGCCGGGCCGGAAGTGATCGAGCCGTGGGCCAAAGCCTTCCGCGACTGGATGGTCGATCACCTGGCTGCTGACGATGAACAAACGTTGCATGACTACCGCAGCCAGGCACCGTTTGCCGTGCGCAGCCACCCGCGCGATGAACACTTGTTGCCGCTGTACTTTGCCCGGGGTGCGGGCGGTACGTTCAGCGTCGCGCACAAGGGGTTCACCATGGGGGCGCTGGGGATGGATATTTATCGCTTTGGTTGAAGATCAAGAGCATCGCCGCTGAAGCCGCTCCTACGGATCACGCGCCCTTGTAGGAGCGGCTTCAGCCGCGATGCTTTCGCCCATAAAAAAACCCGCACTTGGCGGGTTTTTTATCGACTAGCGCAGGCGCTTAGTCTTCGCGATAGCGACGCAGCTTCAGCTGCTTACCGGCAACGCGAGTGTCTTTCAACTTGGTCAGCAGACGCTCCAGACCTTCTTCCGGCAGTTCAACCAGGCTGAAGCTGTCGCGCACCTGGATGCGGCCGATGGCTTCGCGGGCCAGGCCGCCTTCGTTGAGGATCGCGCCCAGCAGGTTCTTGGCGGCGATACCGTCGCGTGCGCCCAGGGCGGTACGGCAACGGGCACGGCCTTCGGCCAGCGGCATTGGAGCGCGACGCTCACGCGGCTCGCTACGCTCGGAACCGGCAGGACGCTCGCTACGCTCACGCGGTGCGCTGGTCGGCACCAGTGGCTGCTCACGCTCCACTTCCGCCAGGGTCAGCGCTTGGCCATTGGTGGCCTTGCGCAGCAGGGCCGCGGCCAGGGCACGCGGGCTGCAACCGATATCAGCGGTCAGACGATCGAGCAGATCACCGTGGCTGGCTTCGGCATCGGCAACCAGCGGCGCGAGGGCGTTGGTCAGCTTCTTGATGCGGGCGTCCAGCACTTGCTGGCCGTTTGGCAGGCGCACTTCGGCAACTTTCTGCCCGGTAACGCGCTCGATCACTTGCAGCATGCGACGCTCACGTGGAGTCACCAGCAGCAGGGCGCGACCGGTACGGCCAGCACGGCCGGTACGGCCGATACGGTGTACGTAGGATTCCGGGTCGTACGGCATGTCCACGTTCATTACGTGGGTGATGCGCGGTACGTCGAGACCACGAGCAGCAACGTCGGTAGCGACAACGATGTCCAGACGGCCATCTTTGAGCGACTCGATCACGCGCTCACGCTGGTTCTGGGCGATATCGCCGTTCAGCGCAGCAGCCTTGTAGCCTTTGGCTTCCAGCGCGGCGGCCAGGTCCAGGGTGGCTTGCTTGGTACGTACGAAGGCGATCAGCGCGTCGAAGTCTTCCACTTCCAGCAGACGCAGTACGGCAGCGTGCTTCTGGTCAGCGTGAACCAGCAAGTGAGCCTGCTCAATGGCGGTCACGGTCTGGGTTTTGGTTTCGATTTTGACGTGCTTCGGGTCACGCAGGTGCTTTTCAGCAATGGCGCGAATCGAGTGCGGCAGGGTGGCCGAGAACAGTACGGTCTGACGGGTAGCCGGCATGGCCTTGAAGATAACTTCCAGGTCATCCATAAAGCCCAGCTTGAGCATTTCGTCCGCTTCGTCGAGAACCAGGTGCTGAATAGTCGACAGCACTTTTTCGTCGCGACGCAGGTGGTCAACCAAGCGACCCGGGGTAGCCACAACAATTTGAGCGCCATTACGGATGGCTTTCAGTTGTGGGCCCATCGGTGCGCCGCCGTAAACGGCAACCACGTTAACGCCAGGCATTTGCTTGGAGTAGGTTTCGAAAGCGGTAGCAACCTGCAGGGCCAGCTCGCGGGTCGGTGCCAGGATCAGCGCTTGTACTTCGCGCTTGGCGGGGTCGATGCGATTCAGAATTGGCAGGGCGAAAGCGGCGGTTTTACCAGTACCGGTTTGCGCCTGGCCGATCATGTCGTGGCCGGCAAGAATGACCGGAATGGCCTGCAATTGAATAGCCGACGGCTCTTCGTAACCGGTAGCGATTACTGCAGCGAGAATATTGGGGTTAAGTCCGAGCGCGGCGAAGCCGCCGGATACCTGGGTCATGGGTCTGCCTCAAAGTGCATCCGCAAAGACCCATGTTCCAAAGCTGCGCATGCCGTGTAAGACCCGAAGGTAACCCTGGCAGCCCTGTAGGCGGGGATTTGCGAAAACGTATTAATGAAAAAAGAAGATATTCAGGATGCTCACTTGGTGAACTGCAACCGAAGCTCGCTCCGGGAAAAACCTGCAAAACCTGAACACGGCTGTCTGAAGCCGGCGCGCACTATACCGGAAAATCTTGACCTCGGTGAAAGTTTTGCCAAGAAAATCCTGACGCTCCGCCAGCCGGTCACCGATTTAGACCGCTGCAACGCTTGTGAGCCGTGGCGCACAGGCGTACATGGACAAGCCAAAGCAGCCCAGCTATACCGCACCAGTCGCCCTCTTTCTTGCCACTTCCAATAAGGATAAATCGCCATGAGCAGCAGCAACGAAGGCCGCGTTACCCGTGAAAAACGTGGGCACATCATGCTCATCGGCCTCGACCGGGCGGCGAAACGCAATGCCTTTGACCTGCCGCTGCTCAACGACCTGACTCTGGCCTACGGCGAATTCGAACGCGACAGCGAAGCCCGGGTGGCGCTGGTGTTTGCCCATGGCGAGCACTTCACCGCCGGCCTGGATCTGGCCAATGTCGCCGCCACCTTTGTCAGCGGCTGGCAGATTCCGCCGGGCGGCTGCGACCCCTGGGGCGTATTCGGTGGGCCGCGAGTGAGCAAGCCGGTGATCGTTGCCGTGCAGGGGTACTGCTACACCATCGGTATCGAGCTGATGCTCGCCTCCGATATCAACCTGTGCGCCAGCAATACCCGTTTTGCCCAGATGGAAGTGCAGCGCGGCATCTTTCCTTTTGGCGGTGCCACCCTGCGCATGCATCAGACCGCTGGCTGGGGCAATGCCATGCGCTGGCTGCTGACCGGTGACGAGTTCGACGCCCACGAAGCCTGCCGCCTTGGCCTGGTTCAGGAAGTGCTGGCCAGCGAAGACCTGCTGCCGCGTGCCCTGTACCTCGCCGAACGGGTGGCCGCCCAGGCACCGCTGGGCGTGCAGGCCACCCTGGCCTCGGCACGCCAGACCATCAACGAAGGTGAAGACGCGGCCGCCGCCAACCTGCCGCTAACCATGCGCCGGCTGATGGCCAGCGAGGATGCCCAGGAAGGCGTACGCGCCATGCAGGAACGCCGCCCCGGCACATTCAAAGGGCGCTGATTCAGGTGGCCGGGCGAACCAACTCGATCAGAGGCTGGAGGGAATAACCGAGCTGCGCCTGCAACGCCGCCGCGCGTTGCTCCAGCGCGGCGATATCCAGTTGCTGATCGAGATCGGCCGGCACGAGCAGGATCACATTGCCCTCCTTGACCGGCAGCTCCCAGTAGTGACGGTGGTACAACCCACGCAGCAGTGCCGCGCCCAGGGGCTTGCCGTCGTCACTGGCCCATTGGTTGATCACCAGCCAGCCGCCCGGATTGAGGCGCTGCTGACAGCCTTCGAGAAAGCGCCAGGCCAGATGGCCAACGGCGGGGCCGGTGTCGGTATACAGGTCGACGAAAATCAAGTCGGCACACTCGGCACTTTCCAGCAGCTCCAGGGCATCGCCGATGCGCACGTACAGCCGCGGATCATCGTCCAGGCCCATATATTCCATGGCCAGGCGCGGCACATCCGGGCGCAGCTCGATGGCCTCGACATCCTCCAGCGGCAGAAACTTCAGACAGGCCTGGGTCAGGGTACCGGCACCAAGGCCGAGAAACAGCGCACTGTCCGGCTGCTCGTGGCACAGCGCGCCAATAAACATGGCGCGGGTGTAGTCGTACTCCAGCCAAGTGGGCTCGGGCAGGAACACGCAGCTCTGCTCGATGGCATCGCCAAACTCGAGAAAGCGGTAGTCGCCCACCTGCATGACCTTGATCACCCCGTGCTCGTCATGCACCTCGGCCAATAGCAGCTCTTCGGTCAGCTCGTCCCGTGGCGGCTGTTCAGGCATTGCAGTCTCCAGCGTTCATGACATCCCCGACCAGAGGTTTGCAGGGAAAGGCGCAGATTGTCATTGAAGAGTCGGGGCCTGGTCACGCGATAATTCGCCCACTCAAGCCCTGCCTACAATAAGAAATTCAGGAGCACGTCATTTATGTACGCCATCATTGGTGCCGGTCCTATGGGCCTGTGCACTGCCCGACAGCTGCAAAAACACGGCATCGCCTTTATCGGCTTCGAGCTACACGACGACGTCGGCGGCCTGTGGGATATCGATAATCCCCACAGCACCATGTACGACTCGGCGCATCTGATCTCTTCCAAGGGCACCACCCAGTTCAGCGAATTCCCTATGCGTGACGAGGTGGCACCCTACCCGCACCACAGCGAAATGCGCCGCTACTTCCGCGACTATGCCGAGCATTTCGGCCTCTATGAAAACTTCCAGTTCGGCACCCGCGTGCTGCGTATGGAGCGTCAGGAGAAAGGCTGGAAGCTGTACACGGAAAAAGCCGGCGTCGCCCATGAATGGCAGTTCGACGGCGTGCTGATTGCCAATGGCACCCTGCACAAACCCAACCTGGCCAAGCTGCCGGGCCAGTTCAGCGGCGAGCTGCTGCACTCCAGCGACTATCGCTCGGCGGAGATTTTCGCCGGCAAGCGCGTGTTGATCGTCGGCTGCGGCAACTCGGCCTGCGATATCACCGTGGACGCCGTGCACCGCGCCGCTTCGGTGGACCTCTCGGTGCGCCGCGGCTACTACTTCCTGCCCAAATTCCTCCTCGGCCGGCCCATCGACACCTTTGGCGGCGCGGTAAAACTGCCGCGTGCCTTGAAGCAACGCATCGACGGCCTGCTGATTCGCGCGCTGATCGGCAAGCCGTCCAACTACGGGCTGCCGGACCCGGATTACAAACTCTACGAATCGCACCCGGTGGTGAACTCCCTGGTTCTGCATCACCTTGGCCATGGCGATATCAAGGCGCGCCGCGACGTGGTCAATGTCGACGGCAAATGGGTGACCTTCACCGACGGCGAGCAGGCCGAGTACGACCTGATTCTGCAGGGTACCGGCTACAAGCTGGACTACCCCTTTATCCAGCGCAGCCACCTCAACTGGCCGGAGACTGCCGGTGCGCCAAAGCTGTACCTCAATGTGTTCCATCCCGAGTACGACGACCTATTTATGATGGGCATGGTCGAGGCCTCGGGCCTGGGCTGGCAGGGGCGTGCCGAGCAGGCCGAACTGGTAGCGCTGTTTATTCGCCAGCTGCAGGCCGACAGCCCGGCGGCCAAAGCCTTCCAGGCCACCAAGCGCGAGCGCGCCAGTATTCGTCTGGATGGCGGTTACCAGTACCTGGAACTGGAGCGCATGGCCTACTACGTACACAAAGATACCTACCGCCAGAGCATCGCCGAACACGCCGCCGAACTGGCCCTGGCCGAGGCACACGCGACGCCATTGGGCGCCACCGCGAATGCCACCTGAGGTTCATCTGGCGCTAGGCGTTTTTATTCTGCTGGCCTACACCCTGGAAGCCATTACCGGTTTCGGCAGCGTGGTGATTGCCCTGTCGCTGGGGGCCCTGCTGCTGCCCATTGAGCAACTGCTGCCGATTCTGGTGCCGCTGAATATCGCCATGACCGGGTACCTGAGCTGGCGCTACCGACGCCTGATCGACCGGCGCTTGCTGCTCGGCAGCATTCTGCCGGGCATGCTGCTGGGAACGCTGCTGGGCTATTGCCTGTTGCCGTGGCTGGACGGCCAGGCGCTGAAACGCGGCTTTGGTGTGCTGGTGTTGTGGTTCGCCGCGCGAGAGCTGCTGCGCCGCCCGAGCGCAAAAGTCCGCCATGTACCGATCTGGATCATGCGCGCCATCACCACCGCCGCGGGTATCTGTCATGGCCTGTTTGCCTCTGGCGGGCCGTTGCTGGTGTTCGCCCTGGCCGGCAGCAATCTGGATAAAAGCCGCCTGCGCGCCACTCTGGTGGCGGTGTGGTTCACCCTCAACGGGCTGCTGACCCTGGCCTTTCTGCTCGATGGCCGGCTGCTGCCGGCACTGCCGCAGGTGCTGAGTTATGCGCCCTTGCTGGTGCTCGGCGTGTGGGCAGGCGAGCGCCTGCATCGACAAGTGCACGAGCGCTATTTCCGAAACGGCATCTATGCGCTGCTGATGATCACCGGCGTATTGCTGATCGCGCCGTGGACATTGTTCTAAAAACGCGTATGCAGTGCCTCTATCGCGCCAATCGGCAGCCTCTGCGCTTGTGAGCCCGGGCTGATCGGTTACCATGCCTGTCCGCCTAATCTGCTTGAGCCGAGAACCTCGATGTCGCAACCATGGAGCCCCAGCAGCTGGAGAGCTAAACCCATCCAGCAGCAACCGCAGTACCCAGACGCCGCCCACCTGAGCACCGTTGAACAAACCCTGGCCGGTTATCCGCCACTGGTGTTTGCCGGCGAAGCGCGCGAACTGCGCCGCCAGTTTGCCGAGGTCACCCAGGGCCGTGCGTTTCTACTGCAAGGGGGCGATTGCGCCGAGAGCTTTGCCGAGTTCAGCGCGGCGAAAATTCGCGACACCTTCAAGGTGCTGCTGCAGATGGCCATCGTCATGACCTTCGCCGCCGGCAGCCCGGTGGTAAAAGTCGGGCGCATGGCTGGCCAGTTCGCCAAGCCGCGTTCGGCCAATGACGAAACCATCGACGGCATCACCCTGCCCGCCTACCGCGGCGATATCGTCAACGGCATCGGCTTCGACGCCAAAAGCCGCGTGCCAGACCCGGAGCGCCTGCTGCAGGCCTACCACCAGTCCACCGCCAGCCTCAACCTGCTGCGCGCCTTTGCCCAGGGCGGTTTTGCCGACCTGCATCAAGTGCACAAATGGAACCTGGAATTTATCGAGAACTCGGCGCTCGGCGAAAAGTACAACCAACTGGCTGACCGCATCGACGAAACCCTGGCCTTTATGCGCGCCTGCGGCATGGACACCTTGGCGCAAGTCCGCGAGACCAGCTTCTTCACTGCCCACGAAGCGCTGCTGCTGAATTACGAGCAAGCCTTTGTGCGCCGCGACAGCCTGACCGGCGGCGACTACGCCTGCTCGGCGCATATGCTGTGGATCGGCGACCGCACCCGTCAGGTGGACGGTGCCCATGTGGAATTCCTGCGTGGCGTCGGCAACCCCATCGGCGTGAAGTGCGGGCCGAGCATGAGCAGCGAAGACCTGATCCGCCTGATCGATATCCTCAACCCGGACAACGATCCAGGCCGCCTCAACCTGATCGTGCGCATGGGTGCCGACAAGGTCGAAGCCGGCCTGCCGCGTTTGCTGCGCACGGTAAAAGAAGAAGGCCGCCATGTGCTGTGGAGCTCCGACCCCATGCACGGCAACACCATCAAGGCTTCCAGCGGCTACAAGACCCGCGACTTCGCGCAGATCCTTGCCGAGGTGAAACAGTTCTTCCAGGTCCACGAAGCTGAAGGCACCTATGCCGGCGGCATTCATATCGAGATGACCGGACAGAACGTCACCGAATGCATCGGCGGCTCGCGGCCGATTACCGAAGATGGTTTGTCCGACCGCTACCACACCCACTGCGACCCGCGGATGAACGCCGATCAGTCGCTGGAGTTGGCCTTCCTGATTGCCGAAACCCTGAAAGGCGTGCGGCGCTAACGCCGCGGCAGGTTGGGTCGGTCTGCGTTCGGTGAGCGCCGCGAAGACCAATCCAACCTACCCGCGCTCTACCACGTCCAGTTCAACCCCACCCGCCCCTCCACCCCATGGCTATTGTCGCCGTCCAGGGCCAGGTTGTAGTCGGTGCTGGCGAACACTTCCAGATTGCTCTGCAGCAACCCCGACACACCAAGTCCGGCCTGCCCCCAACTGCCGTTCATATCGGCATGCAGGGTCACAGGAAAACGGCCGCTGGGTGCCGAAAAAGTGGTGCTGGCGTCGCTGCCAAATGCTTGCCAGGCGTTAAGCCGTAGCCAGGTGGTCAGGGGCCGACCACTCTGGCGGTCTTGCTGATGCACCAGGCGCACACCCAGGCGACCGTAGGTCATATCGAGATTGCCCTGGTCGATGCGGGCAAAACGGTCGGCACCATCATCAATGCCAGTGTGCTGGTGAATCACCTGCGCCTGCGGCTCGACCACAACATTGCCACCCAGCTCGATCGGATAGCCGCCCTCCAGCGAGCCGAGCAGCCCATAGGCGCGGAACTCCGCGGATTCGCCCTGGCTGGAGCGGGCACGCAGGTTGTCGTACCAGGTCGCCTGCACCACAGTGTCCAGATAAGCCCCGCTGTCGCCCTTGCGGTTCCAGTAGCCGCCCAGGGAATAGCCGTTGACGCCCGACGTACCGGCATTGCCACCGTACACGCCAGCCACATCCGCGCTGGCGCGGCCGACGGCAACATAGGCACCGGCGCTGTCGTGGCTGCCATCGGTGTTGGCATGGCGATACAGATCCGCACCGGCGGCCATGCCGGTAACCGTGTAGTCGTAGGTCGGGCCATTGCGGGTAAAGCTTTGCAGACGGCTGGACGCACTGCCGCCGTGGTCGTAACCCACCGAACCGCGCTGGCCATATACCCGGCTCCAGGTAGCGGGCTGTGCACTGGGGTCGGCAGTTACCTGAGGGTATTGATCGGCCCCTACCCGGTCGTGATAAGTGCCGAGCATGGCCAGGCCCAGGCGGTTGAGCATGGCGGGCACGGCCAGGTTCACCGGCACCTCGTCACGGTAATTCGGCAGGCTGGCTTCTTCGGGATCGCTGGCAACCCGGGTCGAGCGCAGGTACCAGTTCTGGTCGGCAGGGTCGCCGCCGGTGACGGGATCGGCACCGTAGAACAGGCTGTACTCATAAACGCCCGCCGCCACCCGGCTGCCCAAGGTAAAGGCACCGGCGGTAGTGCCGTTGTTGCCCTGCACCACTTGCACACCCAGCCCGCTGGTGGGGCCGCCCAGCCCGGCCAAACTGCCCACCCGCAGGGCGGTCTCGCCATTTACCGCGTTGCCGCCCAGCTCCAGCACCAGCAGGTCGGCAGTGGTTGGTTGGCCGGGCTCGAGGAAGGTGTTGAAAAACACCTGACTGCCCGGGGCGAAGGTGAGCTGCTGGCTGTCGAGGGTAAAGAAGCTGCGGGCGGTCTGCCGCCCGCCAAGGGACAAATCGCCGCCCAGAGTGAGCTGATCGGCAATCACCGTGCCGCTGCTGCCGCCCTGCAAGGTGCTGCCCGCCGCGGTGGTAAATACGCTGGGTGCCGGTCTGCCGACAGTGCTGGCATGCACGCCATACACCGCATTGTTGGCCACCTCGAAGGTACCGGCCTGCACGCTGGTGTTGGCATACACAGTCGACCAACGATCTGCGGCGCTGCTGTACTGCGAGCCATCGAAACTCACCAGGCCGGGACCATTGCTGACCACCGAGAGCAGTCCGTTAGCCGCGTTGCTGGTGATCGGATCCAAAAAGCGGATGGCGTTGCCGCTGTCGGCAAAGAAAGTGGCCACTGCACTGCCGCCGCCATTGTTCAGATACAGGGCGTTGGCCCGGGCGGTGCTGGCTGTGCCTTGGCTATTGCCGCTGAAGGTCATGTCGCCACTGGTAGCCGCCAGGGTCAGGTTGCCAGCGGCCCAGACCACCCCGCCAAGGGTGCCGGCGCTGTTGCCCTGGGCGATCAGGCTACCGTCCAGACGTAATGGCGCATCGCTGTAAATGGCACCGCCTCGCCCGGTAGCCAGGTTGTTGGACAGGGTGATGGTACGACCGCGGATCAAGGTTTCCACCCCCGCACCCAGGTTGGCAATCGCGCCGCCGTCGCGCACGCCACTGAGCGCCTGCCCGGCGGCGTTGTAACCGGCCCGGTTGCCGGTGATGGTGACCTCGCCAGCCGCGTTGCCGATGGCCACATCGATATTGGTGTTGGTAAAGATCGCCCCGCCGGCTTGCCCGGCGATATTGTTTTGCAAGGTCACATCACCGCCGTTCAACGACAGGCTGATATTGCCAGGACTGGTGGCGGCTACGGCGGCGAAGATGGCACCGCCGCGGCCGGTGGTGGTGTTGTTGGTCATGCTGGTGCTGCCATTGACCGTGACACCCACCCCCGAAGAGAACGCGCCACCATCGAATGCGGTGCCGGCCAGACCGGCAGCATTGGCGTCGGCAAACAGATCGCCATTGATGATGATGGCCCCGGTCGAACGTATCGCCCCAGCCATACCGGCAGCCTGATTTCTCGAGATGGTCACCGTGCGACCGGTGATAACCAGCGGGAAATTGTTGCCACCGCCATTTCCCAGCGCCCCATGGCCATAGTTAGCGTTGGCACCCGAGATAAGCCCGGCAGAGTTGTCAGTGATCAGCACAGTACCGTTGGCATTGCCGATGGCCAAGCCACCGGGCATCTGGCTATACAGCGCGCCGCCATTCTGCGAGGAGTGGTTGTTGGTGATGACCACATTGCCGGATGTGGTCGCCAGATTCAGGTGTCCGTTGGCGTAGATGGCACCTCCGGTGCCAAGCCCCTGGTTACCGCTGATGGTAATGGTGCTGCCTTCGCTGGCATTCAGGTTGAGATTGGTGCCGGTAAACAAACTGCCACCGGCGCTGGGGCGCGAGCCGCCGGTAAAGGTCAGGTCGCCGACCACATTGACCGTCACCGTCCCCGAGCCGGTGAAATTGCCAAAGGCTGATGCGCCGTTGTTCAGGGTAATCACACTGCCGCCCGCCGCCGCCTCAATGGTCAGGCCGACGCCAACGGGCAAGGTCCGGGCAAAGTTGGCCGCCGGCGAGGCACCTGGGCCGAAGAGGTTGGCGTTGCCCTGCAGAATCCAGCGGTCACCCGCTGTGCTGGCCGGCACGACTGTGGTGTCACCCAGATTGCTGCCGTCGGCCACGGTGATGGTGGCAGCCGAAGCCTGGCTGCAGGCCAGGGCCAGAAAGGTGAATGCCAATAGAGTTTTCAACGAGCTTGCTCTCCCTGACCTTGGTCAGCAGGTGTAAACAGCTCGAACCAACAAGCGGTTTACTGACAAGCTCTACTCCACCACAACGTCCCTGGGGCAGCCCTCGGACGCCCCTTATGATCCTGTAGGTATTTCCTTACTTAAAAATAGGACCTCGCGCCCCTACCCGCGCAAACCCGGGCTCAAGCGCAGCATATCCAGCGCCACGTCCACCATGCGCTCGGCCTCTTTGCCCAGGGCAAAGCTCTTCGGTGCCAGCAGCCACTTGGCCAACACCCCATCAATCAAGGAATGCAGCAAGATCGCCGCGCGCTGGGTATCCAGGTCGGCCGGCAGCTGGTTTTTATTGATGGCGTTGCGCAGGGTCAGTTCGATGCGTTGGTCGCAGTCGATGCTGTTGTCCTGCATCTGCTGGCGCAGGTCATTGAGCTCATCGGTGTATTCACATTTGTGGAACAGAATCTCGTTGATGCGTCGCACCTTGGCGTCCGAGGCGGTCTGCTTGAACAGTTGCACCAGCAGTTCGCGCATACGTCCCAGAGGGTCGGGCTCGGTGCTGCTTTCACTGGCCTTGGCCAGCTCTTCGAACGGCAGGTGCGCGCGTTCGAGAATGGCCTGGAACAAGTCGCTCTTATTGCTGAAATGCCAATAGATGGCACCCCGGGTCACCCCGGCGACATCGGCAATTCTGGCCAGCGTAGTGCGCCCCACACCGTGCTCGTAAAATGCCTGCTCGGCGGCATCGAGAATCTGGCTGCGGGTTTCCTGCGCTTCTTCTTTGGTACGTCTGACCATGCAAAAACAGCCCTTGGTTAGCGACACGTAAGGCTTTTGTCAGCGTCGCGTCAGTTAAGAGCAAAGCTTGAAAAAAGCTTATGTAACAGTGGGTTTTAGGCGTTTACAAACAGCCGTGAATGTAAGTATATTTCTTAGCATCCTACCTATCCACCCTAAATTTTTACTTTTCGATCACTCTTTGATCAGCCGCCTAACTAAAAACGCTTAAAAACTAACCAATCGTACCGACGCTCTTTAAAGCGCCGATCGACATGAGGCCTTTCATGCAATTCAAGCCAGCCCACACCGCCCTGGTTTCCGCCGTCGCCCTGGCAACCTTATTGCTCACTGGATGCGAAAAAGCAGCTGAAGCGCCGCCACAACAAACCCCGCAAGTGGGTGTGGTGACCTTGAAACCGCAGGCCTACTCCCTGGTCAGCCAACTGCCAGGCCGCACCAATGCCTACCGCGTTGCCGAAGTTCGCCCGCAGGTGAACGGCATCATCCTCAAGCGTCTGTTCACTGAAGGCCGCGAAGTCAAAGCCGGCGAGCAGCTGTATCAGATCGACGCCGCTGTTTACGAAGCCACCCTGAAAAGCGCCGAAGCCACCCTGCAGTCGGCCAAGTCCCTGGCCGACCGTTACAAGCAGCTGGTCAATGAGCAAGCCGTAAGCCGCCAGGAATTCGACGACGCCGTGTCCAAGCGTCTGCAAGCCGAAGCCGCTCTGCAAAGCGCACAGATCGACCTGCGGTACACCAAAGTGCTGGCACCGATTGCCGGTCGTATCGGCCGTTCCGCGGTCACCGAAGGTGCGCTGGTGAGCAATGGCCAGACCACCGCCCTGGCCACCATCCAGCAGCTCGACCCGATCTACGTCGACGTCACCCAGTCCTCCGCGCAACTGCTGAAACTGCGTCGCGAACTGGAAAGCGGCAACCTGCAGAAGGCCGGCGACAACGCCGCCAAGGTCAAGCTGGTGCTGGAAGACGGCAGCCTGTACGAGCAGGAAGGCAAGCTGGAATTCTCCGAAGTGTCGGTGGACGAAGGCACTGGTTCGGTGACCATCCGCGCCGTGTTCCCCAACCCGCAGCACCAACTGCTGCCGGGCATGTTCGTCCACGCCCAGCTGCAGGCCGGGGTTAACGAAAACGCCATCCTCGCCCCACAACAAGGTGTAACCCGCGACCTCAAAGGCATGCCCACCGCGCTGGTGGTCAACGCAGAGAACAAGGTCGAGCTGCGTCAGCTGAAAGCCGAACGCACCCTGGGCACCGACTGGCTGATCAACGACGGCCTGAAAGCCGGCGACCGCGTCATCACCGAAGGCCTGCAGTACGTCAAACCGGGCGTCGAAGTAAAAGTGTCGGAAGCCAGCAACGTTGCGCCTGCCAATGGCGGCGCAGCGCAACCGTCGGCTCCGGCCAGTGAAAAAGCCCCAGGCGAAGGGAAGTAACTCATGTCGAAATTCTTTATCGACCGGCCGATTTTCGCCTGGGTAATTGCCCTGGTGATCATGCTGGTCGGCACCCTGTCCATCCTCAAGTTGCCGATCAACCAGTACCCGGCCATCGCACCACCGGCCATCGCCATCCAGGTCACCTACCCGGGCGCGTCCGCACAAACCGTGCAGGACACCGTGGTGCAGATCATCGAGCAACAGCTCAACGGTATCGACAACCTGCGTTATGTCACCTCGGAAAGTAACTCCGACGGCAGCATGACCATCACCGCCACCTTCAACCAGGGCACCAGTCCGGATACCGCCCAGGTTCAGGTGCAGAACAAGCTCAACCTGGCCACCCCGCTGCTGCCGCAAGAAGTGCAGCAACAGGGGATCCGCGTTACCAAGGCAGTGAAGAACTTCCTGATGGTGGTGGGTCTGGTGTCCGAAGACGGCAGCATGACCAAGGACGACCTGTCCAACTACATCGTCTCCAACATGCAGGACCCGATCTCGCGGACCGCCGGTGTCGGTGACTTCCAGGTGTTCGGTGCCCAGTACGCCATGCGCATCTGGCTCGACCCGGCGTTACTGAACAAATACCAACTGACCCCGGTGGACGTAAAAACCGCAGTGGCCGCACAGAACGTGCAGATCTCCTCCGGCCAGCTCGGTGGTTTGCCAGCGGTGGCCGGCCAGCAGTTGAACGCCACCATCATCGGCAAGACCCGCTTCCAGAACGCTGACCAGTTCAAGAACATTCTGCTCAAGGTCAACTCTGACGGTTCGCAAGTACGCCTCAAAGATGTCGCCAAGGTCGAACTGGGCGGCGAAAACTACAGCATCAGCGCCCAGTTCAACGGCAAACCGGCTTCCGGTCTGGCGATCAAACTGGCCACCGGGGCCAACGCCCTGGACACCGCCAAAGCCATCCGCGCCACCATCGCCGACCTGCAGCCGTTCTTCCCGCCAGGCATGAAAGCGGTGTACCCGTATGACACCACGCCGGTGGTTACCGCCTCCATCGAAGGGGTGGTACACACCCTGATCGAAGCCGTAGTGCTGGTGTTCCTGGTGATGTTCCTGTTCCTGCAGAACATCCGCGCCACCATCATCACCACCATGACCGTACCGGTGGTATTGCTCGGCACCTTCGGCATCCTCGCGGCTGCCGGTTTCACCATCAACACCCTGACCATGTTCGGTATGGTGCTGGCCATCGGCCTATTGGTGGACGATGCCATCGTGGTGGTGGAGAACGTCGAACGGGTAATGGCCGAAGAGCACTTGTCGCCCAAGGAAGCCACCAAGAAGTCCATGGGGCAGATCCAGGGCGCTCTGGTTGGTATCGCCATGGTGCTGTCGGCAGTACTCCTGCCAATGGCCTTCTTCGGCGGTTCCACCGGGGTGATCTATCGCCAGTTCTCGATCACCATCGTCTCGGCCATGGGCCTGTCGGTACTGGTCGCGCTGATCTTCACCCCGGCCCTGTGCGCCACCCTGCTCAAGCCCGTCAAGGAAGGCAGCCACGGCGTACCGAAACGTGGTTTCTTCGGCTGGTTCAACCGCAACTTCGACCGCAGCGTGCGCGGTTACGAGCGTGGCGTGGCCAGCATTCTGCGCAACAAGACGCCGTACCTGCTGGGCTATGCCGTGCTGTTTATCGGCATGATCTGGCTGTTCACCCGCATCCCCACCTCCTTCCTGCCGGAAGAAGACCAGGGCGTGCTGTTTGCCCAGGTACAGACTCCAGCGGGTTCCAGTGCCGGTCGCACCCAGGTGGTGGTGGATGAAATGCGCGCCTACCTGCTCAAAGATGAAGCGGATACGGTCAACTCGGTGTTTACCGTAACCGGCTTCAACTTTGCCGGTCGCGGTCAGAGCTCGGGCATGGCCTTTATCATGCTCAAGCCCTGGGACGAGCGCGCCAAAGAGAACACCGTCTTCGCCCTGGCGCAGCGTGCTCAACAGCACTTCTTCAGCTTCCGCGATGCCATGGTGTTCGCCTTTGCCCCGCCAGCGGTATTGGAGCTGGGTAACGCCACCGGCTTCGACGTGTTCCTGCAAGACCGTGCCGGCGTTGGTCACGACAAGCTGATGGAAGCGCGTAACCAGTTCCTCGGCATGGCCGCGCAGAGCAAAAAGCTGATGCAAGTGCGCCCCAACGGCCTCAACGATGAACCGCAGTTCCAGCTGACCGTCGACGATGAGCGCGCCAGCGCCCTGGGCGTAACCCTCTCGGACATCAACAACACCTTGTCGATTGCCCTGGGCGGTAGCTACGTCAACGACTTCATCGACCGTGGGCGGGTGAAGAAGGTGTATATCCAGGGCGAAGCGAAATCGCGCATGACCCCGGAAGACCTGCAGAAATGGTACGTGCGCAACAGCGAAGGCAAGATGGTGCCCTTCTCTGCCTTCGCCTCCGGCTCGTGGATTTACGGTTCGCCGAAACTGGCCCGCTACAACGGCGTAGAAGCCATGGAAATCATGGGTTCGCCGGCACCGGGTTACTCCACCGGTGAAGCCATGGCCGAAGTCGAAGCCCTGGCCAAGAAGCTGCCGGCGGGTATCGGTTACTCCTGGACCGGTCTGTCGTACGAAGAGCGTCTGTCCGGCTCGCAAGCGCCGGCGCTGTACGCCATCTCGCTGCTGCTGGTGTTCCTCTGCCTGGCAGCCCTGTATGAAAGCTGGTCGATTCCGATCGCGGTGATTCTGGTGGTGCCGCTGGGTATCATCGGTGCCCTGATGGCCACCAGCCTGCGCGGCTTGTCGAACGATGTGTTCTTCCTGGTGGGGCTGTTGACCACCGTGGGTCTGGCGGCGAAAAACGCCATCCTGATCGTCGAATTCGCCAAAGAGCTGCATGAACAAGGCAAGTCGCTTACCGAAGCGGCGCTTGAAGCCTGCCGCATGCGTCTGCGGCCGATCATCATGACCTCCATGGCCTTTATCCTCGGCGTGGTGCCATTGGCGATCTCCACCGGTGCCGGTTCGGGCAGCCAGCACGCCATCGGTACCGGCGTGATCGGCGGCATGATCACTGCCACCGTATTGGCGATCTTCTGGGTGCCATTGTTCTTCGTCATGATCTCTTCGCTGTTCAAAGGCAAGCAGACCGAAACCCCAAGCAATGAGGCTGGCCACTGATGCGCAAGTCACTCCTGTCCCTCGCGATTGCCAGCCTGATGCTCAGTGGCTGCTCGCTGATCCCTGAGTACCTGCAGCCGGCCTCGCCGGTTGCCCAGGCCTACCCGCAAGGCCCGGCTTACGGGCCGAACGAATCGGCCCAGGTGGCCGAAGCCGAGCAAGGCTGGCGCCAATTCTTCCACGACCCGGCGCTGCAACAACTGATTCACACCGCCCTGGTCAATAACCGCGACCTGCGCGTGGCGGCGTTGAACCTCGACGCCTACGCCGCGCAGTACCGCATCCAGCGCTCGGAGCTGTTTCCCAAGGTGAGCGCCGATGGTACCGGCGTGCGTCAGCGCACCCCGGGCGACCTGTCGCAAACCGGCTCGGCCACCACCAGCGGCCAGTACTCGGCCACCCTGGGCGTCAGTGCCTATGAGCTGGACCTGTTCGGTCGCGTGCGCAGCCTCAGTGAAGAAGCACTGCAAACCTACTTCTCCAGCGAGCAAGCGCGGCGTAGCACCCAGCTCAGCCTGGTGGCCAACGTCGCCAATGCCTACCTGACCCTGACCGCCGACCAGGAGCTGTTGCGCCTGACCCAGGAAACCCTGAAAACCTACGAAGACAGCTACAAGCTGACCCAACGTAGCAATGAAGTGGGCGTGGCCTCGGCCCTGGACCTCAGCCAGGCACGCACCTCGGTGGAAAGCGCACGCGTGGCCCTGGCCCAGTACCAGCGCCTGGTCGCCCAGGACCGCAACAACCTGGCCCTGCTGCTCGGCACCTCGGTGCCGGATGACCTGGTGGCCAACAAGCCGCTGGCCGACGACCTGCTGGAAGAACTGCCCGCCGGTTTGCCGTCTGATCTGCTGCAACGCCGCCCGGATATTCTCCAGGCCGAGTTCCTGCTCAAAGCCGCCAACGCCAATATCGGCGCTGCGCGGGCTGCGTTTTTCCCCAGCATCAGCCTCACCGCCAATGCCGGCAGCAGCAGCGCCGACCTGTCCAACCTGTTCAAGGGTGGCTCGGGCAGCTGGTATTTCTCGCCCACCATCAGCATCCCGATCTTCAACGCCGGTGAACTGGAGGCCAGCCTGGACTACTCGAAAATCCAGAAAGACATTCGTGTAGCCCAGTACGAGAAATCCATCCAGACCGCCTTCCAGGAAGTCTCCGATGGCCTGGCCGCGCGCCAGACCTACAACCAACAGCTGCAGGCGCAACGTGACTTCGTGGCCGCCAACCAGGACTACTACCGCCTGGCAGAACGCCGCTACCGCACCGGTATCGACAGCAACCTGACCTTCCTCGACGCCCAGCGCTCGCTGTTCAGCGCGCAACAATCGCTGATCACCGATCGCCTGGCGCAGCTCACCAGCGAGGTCAACCTGTACAAGGCCCTGGGTGGGGGCTGGGTGGAAAACACCGGACAGAAACCGGCTGAGCCGGCTACGCCCGGACAGATCTCCGACTGACAAAAAAACCCGCCGAAATGGCGGGCTTTTTGTTTGCGCAACGCCCTTATTGGCATCGCCGCCCGCAAGACAATCAAACATCAACGCCCACACACCGTCGTCCCAGCGCAGGCTGGGACCCAGACGCTCGAACCGGGCCTCAATACCGAGCCCGGCGCAGCATTCTGGGTCCCAGCCTGCGCTGGGACGACGGTGGAAATTTGCAGCTCGGTTGGCTAAACACCGGCCTATCGCGTTCCCCTTCGCTGCGGTGCCGAACCGCGATTACCCCAGCTCAGCCAAGGTCAGATCCAGGCACTTACGCGCCTTCTCCACCAGCTCATCAATCTCGGTTTTGCTGATCACCAGCGGCGGCGCAATGATCATGGTGTCGCCTACGGCGCGCATCACCAGGCCGTTGTTGAAGCAATGCCCACGGCAGATCATGCCCACGCCCTTGCCTTCGTAGCGGCTACGGGTGGCTTTGTCTTTTACCAGTTCGATGGCACCGAGCATGCCCAGACCACGCACTTCGCCTACCAGCGGGTGGTCCGCCAGTTCACGCAGGCGTTGCTGCAGGTAAGGCGCGGTGTGTTCGCGGACGTTCTCAAGGATTTTTTCCTCACGAATGATCCGTAGGTTTTCCAGCGCCACAGCCGCCGCCACCGGGTGACCGGAGTAGGTAAAGCCGTGGTTGAAATCGCCGCCTTCGTTGATCACCTCGGCAACCTTGTCGCTGACGATCAGGCCACCCATGGGGATATAGCCGGAGGTCAGGCCCTTGGCGATGGTCATCAGGTCCGGGGTGTTGCCGTAGTAGTCACTGCCGAACCACTCGCCGGTACGGCCAAAACCACAGATCACTTCATCGGCGGCAAACAGAATGTCGTACTTGGCGAGGATTTCGCGCACGCGCGGCCAGTAGGTGTCGGGCGGAATGATCACGCCGCCGGCACCCTGGATCGGCTCGGCAATAAAGGCCGCGACCTTGTCTTCGCCGACTTCGAGAATTTTCTTTTCCAGCTGATCCGCCGCCCAGATGCCGAACTCGGCCGGGCTCATATCGCCGCCTTCACCGAACCAGTAAGGCTGCGGGATATGCACGATATCCGGCAGCATGCCGCCCTGCTCGTGCATGCCTTGCATACCGCCCAACGCGGCACCGGCCACGGTGGAGCCGTGGTAGCCGTTGATACGGCCAATCACCACTTTCTTCTCGGGCTTGCCCTTGACCTGCCAGTAGTGACGAACCATGCGCAGCATGGTGTCGTTACCTTCGGAGCCCGAACCGGTGAAAAACACATGGTTCATATGCGGCGGTGCCAGGTCGGCGATGGTCTTGGCCAGTTCCAGCACCGGCGGGTGCGCGGTCATAAAGAAGGTGTTGTAGAACGGCAGCTCTTTCATCTGCTTGGCGGCGGCATCAGCCAGCTCGTCACGGCCATAGCCGATGGCCACGCACCAGAGGCCGGCCATACCGTCGAGAATCTTGTTGCCTTCGCTGTCCCACAGGTACACGCCGTCGGCCTTGGTGACGATGCGCGGGCCGACCTGCTTGAGCTGCTTGTAGTCGCTGAACGGCGCCAGGTGGTGGCTATCGCTCAGGGCTTGCCATTCGAGGGTCTTGGGGTTGTTCACTGACTTGCTCATACGCACTCCTTACAGCCCGGCACCACGGTGCCAGGCGGGGAAAAATTAAAGAAACCAGCGGTACTCGCGGGCGCTGATTTCCTGCAGGAAGGCCAGGTGGTCCTGACGCTTGTTCTCGCAGTACACATCCACAAACTCGGCACCCAGACCCTGGCGCAGTTCCGGTTGCTGCTGCATGGCACGCACGGCTTGAAGGATGTCCAGGGGGAAATCCAGGCCGCTGCTACGGTCTTCGTTCAGCGGTGCAATCGGCTCACGGCCATTGGCCAGGCCCTGCTCCAGGCCGACCAGAATGGCCGCCAGCACCAGATACGGGTTGGCATCGGCACCGGAAATACGGTGCTCGATACGCAGGTTCTTCGCGTCCGACTCGGGAATGCGCACACAGGCATCGCGGTCTTCATAACCCCAGCTGGCGCGGGTAGCGGCGTTCACCGTACCGCCCAGGCGGCGGTAGGCGTTTTGATTGGGGGCAAAGATCGGCATGCAGTGCGGCAACAATTCCAGACAACCGGCCACCGCATGACGCAGCGCCTGTTGTTCGTTGCCGGCCAACAGGTTCTGACCGTCGGCGTCGTACAGGCTGACATGCACGTGCATGCCGCTGCCCGGATGTTCCAGATACGGCTTGGCCATAAAGCTGGCGCGGTAACCGTGCTTGAGCGCCACGCCACGGGTGCTGCGGCAAAACAGCGCCGCCCAGTCGGCCGCCTTGAGGCCGTCGTCGAGGTGACCGAAGTTGATCTCGAACTGGCCAGGGCCGAGTTCGGCGGTGATCACCGTGGTGTCGATGCCCTGCACACGGGCGGTTTCGACCATATCGTCAAGCACCGGGGCAAACCGCGAGAGGCGCTCGATATGCATATTCGGCATGTCGTCGCCGTCGTCACTCAGCTCATCGCGGGGGAACTGCGGCAGGCCATCGCGGAGTTTTTTGTCGAACAGATAAAACTCCAGCTCGAACGCCACCACCGGGTGAATGCCTTTTTTGCGCAGACGTTGCAGCACCTGGGCCAACACCTCGCGCGGTTCGAACTCGATGGGTGCAGCGGTGCCATCCGAGGTAATCAGCATCTGCCCGACGGGCGACGCCTCCCAGGTCACCAGTTTGAGCGTGCCCGGTACCAGACGGCGCACGGCGTCCGGGTCGCCGTCATGGAAGCAGTAGTCACCAATCTTGAACAGCCCGCCCTGCACCCCCAGCAGCACGCAGTTCTGCGGCAGCTTCAAGGCGCTGCCGGCGGCGACCTTTTCGAGCATCTCCACGGGGTAGCGTTTGCCGTAGAAGTGCCCGGGAATATCCAGGGAAATCAGGTCGACATAACGCACCTCGGGGTAGCGCTGGCGGAAAGCCTGCACTTCGTTCAGCAGGTCGGCATTCATGGTGGCGGTTCCTAAAGCGTTCATCAGGTGTACACCCACAGCACGCGCGTGGGCAGTTCGGAAAGGTTGCCGTAGCGGCAATGGGCATGTTGGGCGAGCTGGAAGGCATCGCCGGTACGCAGGGTCACCGGCTCATCGCTGTCACCCAACCACAGGGTCAGCTCGCCTTCCAACACGTAGCCGCCCTGCTCGGAAATATCGCTCAAGGTGCGCTCGCCGGAACTGGAGCCCGGCTCAAGTAAGCTCTCCAGCATGGAGAAACTCGCGGACATCTTCGGCGACACCAGAATGTCGGTAATGCCATTGGCGAAATACAGGGTGCGACGCTCGTCCGGGCGAGTTACCCAGGGCAACTGCTTGGGCTTGGACAGGTTGTAGAAGTAGGTGGTGGTGACATCCAGCGCCTGGCTGATGGCGGTAAGGTCGGCCACGGTCGGGCGCGACAGGCCACGCTCCACCTGCGACAAAAAACCCACCGAGCGGCCGATTTTGTCTGCCAGCTCCTTGAGGGTGTATTTCTTGTGCTTGCGCAGGTCGTGAATCAGGATCGCCAGCGCGGCAATTTCTTCGTCTTTGGTCACCGGGGTGTGCTCCATCAGATGCTGTCGCGCAGGCGATACCAGGCCTTGCCCACCGCTTCCAGCGGCGCTGCCAGGTAACGGCCGCCGGGGAAGCCTGGGTTGCTCAGGCTCTGGTACAGATTAAGAAGGTCGGAGTTGCCGAGAATGGCGTCGCTCACCGCACGGGCACCGGCCAGGGTCGGTAATACGCCATGCCCCGAATAGCCCTGCAGCCAGTAGCGATTGCCCTCGCGACCGAGGTCCGGGGTGCGTTTAAGGGTGATATCGATATGCCCGCCCCAGGCGAACTCGATGGGCACGCCCTTAAGCTGCGGAAATACCCGTTCCAGGAAGGGCCGAGTGGCACCGGCGATATCCTTGGGCATGCCGCCCAGATAGGTGCAACCGCCGCCAAACAGCAGGCGGTGGTCGGGGGTTAGGCGGAAGTAATCCAACACAAACTGGTTGTCGGTGACGCAGGCATTGGTCGGTAGCAGGGCCTTGGCCTGGGCGGCGTCCAGCGGCGCGCTGGCCACCTGATAGGTGCCCACCGGCAATACGCGCTTGGCCAGCGGCGGGTCCAGCTTATCGATATAGGCATTGCAGGCCAGCACCAAAACATCGGCACGCACACTGCCCTGCTCGGTTTTCACTGCATAGCCCTGGCCTTCCTGGCGATAACTCAATGCCTTGCTGTGCTCGTGAATGCGTCCGCCGGCCGCCTCGACGGCCGCAGCCAGACCCAGGGCCAGTTTCAACGGATTGAGGTGACCGCCTTCGGGGTCATACAAACCGGCCTGGTAGCGCTCGCTGGCCACCCAACCGGGCAGCTCGCTGCGGGGGATAAATTGCAGGGCATCGTGGCCCCATTTGTGGCTGGCCTCGTGTTGCCATTCATGGAGGATCGCGTTGCGCCGCGGCATCACCGAGGTCCACAGGTGGCCGGCGCGGTAGTCGCAATCAAAGCCGTGACGGCCGGGCAGGTCACGAAGCTCCTGGGCGGCCCACCGCATGCTGTCCCATAGCCGCCGCGCACGCTCCAGACCCAGAGCAGCTTCCAGCGGCGGCATATCGCAGGACCAACCGAGAATCGCCTGCCCGCCATTACGGCCACTGGCGGCCCAGGCCACACGACTGGCCTCGATCACCGTCACCCGCTTGCCAGCCCGCGCCAGGCGCAACGCCGTATGCAAGCCACTGAAACCGGCACCAACCACCACCACATCGGTATTGTGCTCACCCTGCATCGGCGGACGCGAGATCAGCAGATCGGCACAACTGTGGGCGTAATAACTGGCAACGTGCTGGGCAGAGCGCTGAAACATGAGCCGTCCAAATTCACGCATATGAAATTTATAAAGAATAATTTCATGAAAATTATCCGAAAAATTTCACCAAGGCAACCTTGCGGCTTAAAACTGCGCCTTGACCTTGCCACGGTGGTAAGCACGACCCTGCTGAGTATTGAGTGCAGAGCGACCTGTGTACGGCGCAATACTCTGGGTCCCAGCCTTCGCCGGAACGACGGTGATAGGGGTAAAACCTCCGTCGTCCCAGCGCAGGCTGGGACCCAGAATTTCACAGCAAACCCCATTCGCTCCACCCAGCAGCTGCAACCACACCATGGCACCCCTTCGGACTGGAACACCCCATGACCACCCGACGCACCTTCGTCAAAACCCTCGCCGCCGGCACCGTGCTCGGCGGCCTGGGCCTATGGCGCACCCCAACCTGGGCGGTATCCAGCCCCGGCCAGCAACAGGTATTGAGCGGCACCAACTTCGACCTGGTAATTGGCGAAGCCCCGGTAAACTTCACCGGCGCGCCGCGCACCGCCATCACCGTCAACGGCAGCCTGCCCGGCCCGCTGCTACGCTGGCGCGAAGGCGACACCGTGACCCTGCGGGTAAAAAACCGCCTGCGCGAAGACACCTCCATCCACTGGCACGGCATTCTGCTGCCGGCCAACATGGACGGCGTGCCCGGCCTGAGCTTCAACGGTATCGCCCCGGACGGCCTGTACACCTACCAGTTCACCGTCAAACAACACGGCACCTACTGGTACCACAGCCACTCCGGCATGCAGGAACAGGCCGGCGTCTACGGCCCTTTGGTGATCGACCCACGCGAGCCGGAAGCCGTCGCCTATGAGCGCGACTACGTGGTGATGCTCAGCGACTGGACCGACGAAAATCCCAATCAACTGCTGCGTACCCTGAAAAAACAGGCCGACTACTACAACAGCCACAAACGCACCCTCGGCGACTTTATCGACGACGTCGGCCAACACGGCTGGCGCGCCACCTTCAGCGAGCGCCTGGCCTGGGCGCAGATGCGCATGACCCCCACCGATATCGCCGACGTCAGCGGCCAGACCTACACCTACCTGATCAACGGCCACACCCCTGACGCCAACTGGACCGGCCTGTTCCAGCCTGGCGAACGCCTGCGTCTGCGCCTGATCAATGCCGGCAGCATGAGCTACTTCGACCTGCGCATCCCCGGCCTGAAAATGACCGTGATCGCCGCCGATGGCCAAGCGGTGAACCCGGTCAGCGTCGACGAACTGCGCCTGGCCCCAGCGGAAACCTACGACGTGATCGTCCAGCCCGCAGGTGCCGAGGCCTACACCCTCTTCGCCCAGGCCATGGACCGCAGCGGCTACGCCTGCGCCACCCTCGCCGTGCGCCAGGGCCTGCGCGCCGCCGTGCCGGTCCTCGACCCACGGCCACAACTGAGCATGGCCGACATGGGCATGAACCATGGCGATATGAAAGGCATGGACCACAGTCAGATGGCCGGCATGCAACAGCACCCCGCCAGCGAAACCGACAACCCGCTGGTAGACATGCAAACCATGGCCCCCACAGCGAAACTCGACGACCCGGGCCTGGGCCTGCGCGCCAACAGCCGCCGCGTGCTGACCTACAGCGACCTGCACAGCAGCTTCGCCGACCCCGACGGCCGCGCGCCCAGCCGCACCCTGGAACTGCACCTCACCGGCCATATGGAAAAATTCGCCTGGTCGTTCGACGGCGTGCCCTTCTCCGCCGCCGACCCCATCCGCCTCAGCTACGGCGAGCGGGTGCGCATCGTGCTGGTCAACGACACCATGATGAGCCACCCCATTCACCTGCACGGCCTGTGGAGCGACCTGGAAGATGAACACGGCAACTTCCAGGTCCGCAAACACACCATCGACATGCCCCCCGGCAGCAAACGCAGCTACCGCGTCAGCGCCGACGCTCTCGGTCGCTGGGCCTACCACTGCCACCTGCTGCTGCACATGGACGCCGGCATGATGCGCGAAGTGCGCGTAGAAGAAGGACAACCGACATGAAGCGCCTGACCTGCGCCGCCCTGGCCGCCGCCCTGCTGAGCAACGCCCAGGCCGCCGAAACCATGGACCACTCCCAGCACAGCGGCATGAGCATGCCGGGCATGGACATGGGCGAAATGGACCACAGCTCGATGAACCACGATATGAGCGCTGGCAGCACCCCACTGCCCACCGCCACGGAAAGTCGCACACCCCTGCCCGCCCTCACCGACGCCGACCGCCAAGCTGCCTTTGCGCCTGTCCACCAAGGCCACGCCAGCCACGACCAAGCCCTCAACAGCTATCTGCTGATCGACCGCCTGGAATGGCAAAACCTCGACGCCGGCAACGCCCTGGCCTGGGACATTGACGCCTGGCTGGGCGGCAATATCGACCGCCTGTGGCTACGCAGCGAAGGCGAACGCACCGACGGCGCGACCGACAAAGCCGAACTGCAAGCACTGTGGGGCCACGCCATCAGCCCCTGGTGGGACTTGCTGCTCGGTGCCCGCCAAGACTTCAAACCCGGCAGCCCGCAAACCTGGGCCGCCCTCGGCATCCAGGGCACACCCCTGTACGGCCTGGAAACCGAAGCCACCGCCTACCTCGGCGAAGCCGGCCAGAGCGCCCTGCGCCTGAAAGCCGAATACGATCTGTTGCTGACCCAACGGCTGATCCTCCAGCCCTTGATCGAAGCCAACTTCTACGGCAAAAACGACCCCGAACGCGAAGTGGGTTCAGGCCTTGGCAACACCGAACTGGGCCTGCGCCTGCGCTACCAGATCCGCCCGGAATTCGCCCCGTACATTGGTCTGACCTGGAACCAAAGCCACGGCAATACCGAGGCCGAAGAAGACGATGGCGATGCGCGTTTGGTGCTTGGTATTCGGGCGTGGTTTTAAAAACACCATTGCGATGGGCTTTGAAATTCGCGCCTAACGCAGCATTCCGGGTCCCAGCCTTCGCTGGGACGACGGAAGTGTTCTTCCGTTCTCCGTCATCCCAGCGAAGGCTGGGCCCCAGAGTCTCAAGCTAGAACGCAAACCCAAGTAGGCCCCCTCTCCCAAACCCTCCCAACCATTGCCGAGCCCCAGTCCCCCTCTTAAAGTGACCCCACCCTCAGCCAACGGAGCCGCCACCATGTCCACCGACACCCTCACCCTGATTGCCGTGCTCACCGCCAAACCCGGCCTGCGCGACCACCTGAAAACCGCCCTCAAAGCCCTCGTCCTACCGTCCCGCGACGAGCCCGGGTGCCTGGACTACGCCCTGTTCCAACTACACGACAACCCCGACTGTTTCTACGTACGCGAAACCTGGAAAGACCAGGCGGCACTGGATGCCCATATCGCCCTGCCGCACTTCCAAAGCTTTGCCGCACGCATGGATGATTTGTTGCTCGAACCGCTGCAGCTGATTGCCCTAGAGCCGGTTGAGCCTTGAAGAACTGGTTCATATAAAGAGCAAACCGGAGGGGCATGATCCATTTATGAATCATGTCCTGACTGCCCCATGCCTCAACTCTGCCAAAGCTGCGCTCTTTTCAACCCGATCTGGCTGTCACTGGAGAACAGGACGCTGTAATCGAAGTTGTTCTCCGTGCCCACTATGGGTGTCGAGGCCGCTTGGTATTGGCAGGTGCGTTTGGCCACGCTGAAGCGCGCTTTGCCTGGGTCAAATTGCATGGCTTTCGCGCGCAGTGCAGACCAGCTGTGAGAGATGTGCGGACGATAAATTTAGGTTGTTTGAAGCGAACGCTGCGTTAAACGTCGCCATAATTTGTCGGCCATGGCAAAGCCACTGGGCACAAGCCCTAGTAGTGCCAACAAGCATCTACAACGATGGTTTGGGATGGCGGTACGGTTGCGGGGGATAACACCGGCGACGTCCATGACCAAGTGAGCTGTTTTCATCCATGTAACTCGCAGCGTGAAGGTCTGTCGCTGCGCCATTAAACGCTGCCCGCCGTCCTCCCCCTCAAGCGCGGCGTGCAAGGCCTTCAAGCCTCACCGCAACCGATGTTTGTGCAACAACCGATAAAACGTCGGCCGCGAAATCCCCAGCATTCTTGCCGCGACGCTCATATTGGTGCCGTAGCGTGCCAGGGCGTCGCTTAAGGCTTGGCGCTCGGCGTTGCGTTTGTAGACGTCCAGGGTGGCGAGTGGTGGTGGGGTGTCGTGGCTATCGAGCATGTCGAGCATGGCGTGCTGCTCCCTGGCGGCTTTATATTTTTTCCGATTAAAAACAAGCGTTTTCGAGCCCTGTTTGAACGGTAGCAAGTTTTTTGACGGCACTTGGATGCTTTTCTTATAAGGAGCGCCATTGCCCTATAAGAAAGGTTCCCGAAGACCGTAAGAACATTAGGTGCTTAGCGTCTTGCCATTCCTGTAATTGCAGGGCATAAACGCTCAGCCCACAAAAAATGCACAAGGATTGTTTCCATGAGAGTTGTGAAGCGGGTTTTGCTTCTGGTGCTGCTCGCCGTTTTGGCGCTGCTCGCCGTGGTGTTGTATTACATCGCCAATCCCAACTTGCCGGCGTATGAGCAGCCCAGTCAGCTGCACTACCTGGAGCAGTGGAGCGCAGAGGCGCGGCAGACTTACTACTACACGCCGCAGGGCACTGAAGTTAAGGGCCTGCGCTATGAGTGGTTTACGGCGCTGGAGCTGCCGTTTTCCGAGGACAGGTTCGCGGCGCCGAACTATCTCGCCCGCTTCGGTTTTCTCACCGAGCCCAATCAACGGCCCACCGCGTTGAACCCCGGCAATCTGCCGGTGGGTTTTGCTCGCCATGTGGAAGACGACACCGGCGCACAGTTGCTGGATATCAGCTGCGCCGCTTGCCATACCGGCGAGCTGCGTTTCAAAGGCCAATCGGTGCGTATCGATGGTGGCGCGGCGTTGCATTCGTTGGCGTCTACTGTGCCGACATTAAAGGGTGGCAGTTTTGGTCAGGCCCTGGGCATGAGCCTGGCGTTCACTTATTACAACCCGCTGAAGTTCACGCGCTTCGCCAAGAACGTGCTGGGCGATAAGTACCCGGAAGGCCGTGATCAGTTGCGCACCGATCTCAAGGTGACGCTCAACCGCATTCTGTCCCAGGCCTGGAACGATACCCACCGCGGCCTGTACCCCACCGAGGAAGGTTTTGGCCGTACCGATGCCTTTGGCCGGATTGCCAACAGTGTGTTTGGTGATGCCATCGACCCGAGCAATTACCGGGTCGGCAATGCCCCAGTGAGCTATCCGCAGTTGTGGGATATCTGGAAGTTCGATTGGGTGCAGTGGAACGGTTCGGCGATGCAGCCGATGGCGCGCAATATCGGTGAAGCCCTGGGGGTTGGTGCCACGGTAAAACTGTTCGAGGACAATCAGGGCCGTGTACCGGAAGCCGAGCGTTATGCCTCCAGCGTGCGCGTGCGTGACCTCTATACCCTGGAAGAAACCCTCAAGCAGCTCAAGCCGCCGGCCTGGCCGGAGCCGGTGTTGGGCAAGGTCAATCTCGAGTTGGCCAGCCGTGGCCGGGCGCTGTATCAGGAGAACTGCGCGTACTGCCACGCGCCAGACCCGAAGGCACCGGACAAACGCCTGGCGCCGACCCGCGACCCGGAATGGCATATGCGCATTGTGCCGGTGAGCATTGTCGGTACCGACCCGACCACGGCCGACAATATTGCCGACCACCGCTTCAATATCAGCAAGCTGGGCTGGAGCAAAGAGCAGCTCAGCACCCTCGGCGTGAAGCTGTTTGACGGCAAGTTGGAAGACCTGAACTTCCGCAGCATTTCCAGCGCCAAGGGTCTGGCCTATGTCACTGCTTATGTAGAGAATCGCGCCTATCAGGACGCCGGCATCAGTGGTGAAGAGCGCTGGAAGATGGATGGCTACGGCCTGCCAATCGGCGTGCAGGAAAAACGCGGCTACAAGGCGCGGCCGCTGGATGGCATCTGGGCCACCCCACCCTTCTTGCACAACGGCTCGGTGCCATCGCTGTTCGAGCTGCTGTCGCCTGTTTATGAGCGCCGCACCGAGTTCTGGGTGGGCAACCACGAGTACGACCCAGAGCGCGCCGGCTATCGCAGCGAGAAATTCGACGGTGGGTTTCTGTTCAAGACCAGCGTCACCGGCAACAGCAACCAGGGCCACGAATTCCGCGATGGCTGCCGCCAGCAAGGGGTGATCGGCCGTGGCTTGCAACCCAATGAGCGCCTGGCGCTGATCGAGTACCTCAAGGTGCTGGGCAACGCCACCCTGGAAAACCAGCTGCAGCCGATTACCCCGGCGCCGTGGAGCCCAGGGCCGAGCTGCCAAGGATAAGACTCTCCCCTCCCGTGTAGGAGCGGCTTCAGTCGCGATGCTCTTGAGCGTAAAAGCATCGCGGCTGAAGCCACTCCTACGGGAGCCCGGATACAACAAAAAGGACTCGCTTTATGCTTAAACGCTTCTGGCTGTGGCTGGGCCGCTTGCTTGGCAAATTGGTGCTGTTTCTGGCGGTGGTCGGCCTGGGTGGCTGGGGCATTGCCGAGCTGTATTACGCCTGGAAATTCTCTGGCCCGGTGTCTGCCGAGGAGCAGATTCCGCCCGGCGAAGCGGCGATGACCCGCGGCATTATCGAAGATGCCATTCGCGTGGTGGAGCAACACAAAGACCAGACCCGCGTGCTCCGTGACGCCCACGCCAAGGCCCATGGCTGCGTGAAGGCCGAGGTCACGGTGTTGCCGGAATTGAATGGCGAGCTGCGCCAGGGCGTGTTCAGCGAGCCGGGCAAAACCTGGCAGGCGCTGATGCGTTTATCCAACGGCAACGCCTACCCGCAATTCGACCGTGTGCGCGATGCCCGTGGCATGGCAATCAAGCTGTTCGATGTGCCCGGCACCAAGCTGATGAGTTCGCCCGCGGTGGCCGGTGAGCAGGATTTTGTGATGTTCAATCACCCGTCGTTTTTCGTCAGCGACGTGGCCGAGTACCAGAGCAACTTCAAGGCGCAGGCCGATGGCAAGCAAATCGGCGCGTTCTTCCCCAGCCTGGACCCGCGTACCTGGCAGGTTCGCCACCTGACCATCGCTCTGAAAACCCTGGCACCGGCACCCGACAGCCCAGTAGCGACCACCTACGATTCGGTGGCGCCATTCAAATTCGGCCCACACAACATCAAGTACCGCGTGGTGCCGGCACCGGAGCGATGCCCGGCGTACACCCTGCCGACGGTCAACACCGATATGCCCAACTTTCTGCATGACGCGCTGTATCAGCAGTTGTCGCTGGACCGCGTACCGGCCTGTTTCGAACTGCAAGTACAGCGGCAGAACCCCGACCATTACATGCCCTTGGAAGACACCAGCATCGAATGGAGCGAAGCCATTTCACCGTTCGAAACCGTGGCCACCATCCAGGTGCCGGCGCAGGATTTCGACAGCACCGAGCAGACCATCGCCTGCGACAACCAGTCGTTCAACCCGTGGCATGCGCTGCCGGAACACCGGCCGTTGGGTGGCATCAACCGCTTGCGTAAAGCCGTGTATGAAGCGGTGAGCGCGTATCGGCATGAGCGCAATAACCCGCAATAGCCGCAATTCTCTGTGGGAGGGGCTTTAGCCGCGAGCTCTTAAAATCAAAAGCTCGCGGCTGAAGCCCCTCCCACAAGGGCTGCGTTTCATCCTTAAAAGCCCTGCCAGCCGGGGCTTTTTGTTGAAAAACCTGGCGCTTTTATCAGTTTTGCGACTTTTTTCTGCTAATCAGCGACTTTCTTGTGACTCCAGGGTCAGGTGCGGCCATCAACACCTTGAAGGCCCCAGTAGCGAAGACTCGCTCCAGCGGCCGCTTACTGTTTGGGACCCATCGGAGAAACAACCCCATGAACACCCCGCTCCGTGTTAACGAAGCCTTGTTGATTGCCCATCGTGCTTTTCAACCTTTCCAGTGCGTAGCCTGGGCGCCGCAAGATGGCACCGGCGAAGTCAATTTTTCTGTCGTCGACCGCACCAATACCCGTCTGCTGGGCCGTAACCAGGTTTCCCCCAGCGCCTTCACCAACCCAGCCGAGCTGGAGCGCCTGCTAAAACAATCGCGGGCCGAGTTGAACCAGCAAGGTTATGACCTTGAGCCTTGGCAGATGACCGCCTAAGCGCATTCTCAGCACCACCCCAACGGGCAGCCTTCGAGCTGCCCGTTGGCGTTTCTGCTTCTGCCATTTGCGCACGGCGCAAATACTCCGAACCTCCCCCGCACCTCGCCGTCTACCTTCTACAACCCAGACAGGCAGGACGTCTTCCATGTTTCTACCCTTGAGCCCACGGCCATGACCGCCTTCGATTGGCAGCGGATGCTGATCGACAAACTGCCAGTGCCCTTTCTGTTCGAAGTGACCCTGCGCACGCTGTTCGCCTATCTGGTGGTGTTCAGCTTTCTGAAGATTTCCGGACGCCGCGGCGTGCGACAGCTGTCGTTGTTCGAGCTGGTGGTGATCCTCACCCTGGGCTCGGCGGCAGGCGATGTGACCTTCTATGACGATGTGCCGCTGCTGCCGATTGTGATGGTGTTTATCACCCTGCTGTTGCTCTACCGCGTCACCACCTTTGCCATGGAGCGCCTGCCAAAGTTTGGCGACTGGCTGGAGGGCAAACCGGCGGTGATTATTGAGGATGGCGTGTGCGATGTGCCGAGTCTGGAAGGCAAGAACATCTCCACCGATGAGTTCTTTATGGAGCTGCGGCAAAAAGGCGTGGAGCACCTGGGCCAGGTGCGCATCGGCATCATGGAAGTGAACGGCGATGTCAGCCTGTATTTTCAGCCAGAAGAACAGGTACGCCCCGGTTTGTCGGTGTTGCCCAGTCCGTTGCGCCAGCAGTATCGCCAGGTACCCAGTTCCGGTCTGTACGCCTGCACCTGCTGCGGCCTAACCACCGCTATGCAGGCAGGCGAGGCAGGCAAATGCCGACGCTGCAACCATGAAGAATGGAGCGAGGCGATCAACAGCCAGAGGCACGGGCCGATATGACCAGCGCGATCAAGCCCGAAGTACTGCCCCTGGCCAAAGGCCAACGGCCGCTCCCGGATGACGAAGGCGGCGACACCGGCACCCTGCTCTGCCCGGCGCTGCCCCCCGATCTGCATTATGTCGACGACCGCCAGCCGGGTTTTCGCCGGCGCAAGTTGCGCGGCAAGTTCGCCTATTTCGATCTGCACGGCGAACGCATACGCGATGCCGACGAGGTGCAGCGCATCAACAAGCTGACCATTCCACCGGCCTACCAGGACGTGTGGATCTGCCCCGATCCCAAGGGCCATCTGCAAGCCACCGGCCGCGATGCCAGGGGGCGCAAGCAGTACCGCTACCATCCCCGCTGGCGCGAGATCCGCGATGCCGACAAATACGAGCGTTTGCTGGAATTCGGCCGCGCCCTGCCGAAGCTGCGCACGCGCATGGAAGAGCACCTGCAACTGCCCGGTCTGGGCCATGACAAGGTGGTCGCCACGGTAGTCGCGCTGCTGGATTCCACCCTGATTCGGGTCGGCAACAGCCAATACGCCCGCGACAACAAATCCTTCGGCCTCACCACCTTGCGCAACCGCCATGTCGAGGTAAAAGGTGCCGGCATCCGCTTTCAGTTTCGCGGCAAGAGTGGCGTCGAACATCAGGTCAGCCTGCAGCACCCACGGCTGGCGCGGATCATTCGACGCTGCCGGGAGCTGCCCGGCCAGCATCTGTTCCAGTACCTGGACGACGACGGCGAGCGCCGGGTGGTGACCTCCTCCGATATCAACCAGTACCTGCAGGAACACAGCGGCAGCGACTTTACCGCCAAGGACTACCGCACCTGGGCCGGCACCGCCCTGGCGCTGGACCAGTTGCGCCAGCTGCCAGTGGAAGAACGCTCGGCCACCGAGCAGAAACGGCTGATCAACGAGGTGATCAAGGATGTCGCCAGCCAGCTGGGCAACACCCCCACCATCTGCCGCAAGTGCTATGTGCATCCGGCAGTGCTCGAGCATTTTATTGCCGGCGAGTTGGCCGGCCTGGGCAAACCGCGGGCGCGCAAAGGGCTGCGCGAAGAAGAAGTGACGCTGATGCGCTTTCTTGAGCAGCTGCATCCCGACTAACCCCCCTTAATTTCGTAGGAGCGGGTTCAACCGCGTTCGCGGCAAACGACAAAAGCATCCGAGCTAAAGCTTCTACAGGTCCCAGTGAAACCCAATGGCAAGATCTGTGGGCTTATTGTCATTGTTGCCAACGCCTTCGCGCGACAGAATGGCCCCATTGTTTCCAAGGTGCCCTGCCGATGCTTTCCCCCGCCCCTCTGCGTACAGTCGCCTGCCTGATCTACCCGCAGGTGATGAGCCTCGACGTTACCGGACCGATGCAGGTGTTTGCCTCCGCCAACGTGGAGTGCGGACGCCAAGGCCGCCCAGCGTTCTATGAGCTATTGCTGGTAGGTGCCGACTTGCAGCCGGTGGCCACTTCAGCCGGCATGCGCTTGTGTGTCGACCTTGCCTGGCGCGAGCTGGATCTGAGCCGCCTGGACACCCTGCTGGTGCCCGGCGGCCTGGGTGTCGATGAGCAGATGCAGGACGCCGAACTGCTGGCCTGGTTACACCGCGCTGAACCGCAGGTGCGACGTCTCGGCTCGATCTGTTCGGGGGCGTTGATTCTCGCCGCCGCCGGCGTGCTGGATGGGCGTCAGGCCACCACCCATTGGGCGGATGTCGACGAACTGCGCAGCTGCTTCCCCAACGTACTGATCGAAAGCGATCGCCTGCACACCTTCGACCCGCGCAATCAGGACGGTGACAGCCACGTGTTCACCTCGGCCGGGGTTACCGCCGGCATCGACCTGGCCCTGGCGCTGGTGGAAGCCGACCTCGGGCGGGCCATGGCGCTGAGCGTGGCGCGGCGGCTGGTGATGTTTCTGCGCCGGCCCGGCGGGCAAACCCAGTTCAGCGCCCTGCTCACCCCCGAGCCCAGCCGGGTGCCGCGTCTGGCCGCCTTGCTCGACTGGCTGCCGGCCAACCTGGGTGCCGACCTGTCGCTGGAGGTGCTGGCGCAGCAGGCCAAGCTGACGCCGCGCACCTTGTCGCGGGTATTTACCCAGGAACTGGGCATGGGGCCGGGGCGCTATGTGGAGCGGCTGCGGTTGGAGGCCGCGCGGGCGTTGTTGCAGGACGCCCAGGCGTCGATTGCCACAGTGGCGCGGCTGACCGGGTTTGGTCATCCGGAGAATTTGCGCCGCACCTTTCATAAGCATTTGGCGGTAAGCCCGCAGGAATACGCCCAACGATTTGGCTGATAAACAGCTAGCGGCTGCAGCCGCGATGCGTGTGATCTAAATGACAAGGAGCCCCACCATGCTGGAACTACGCCCCAACTGTGAATGCTGCGACCGCGACCTGCCCCCCGACTCGTTGGACGCGCGCATCTGCACCTTCGAATGCACCTTTTGCCGCGACTGCGCCGAAACCCACCTGGCCGCAAGCGGCTGCCCGAACTGCGGCGGTGAACTGCTGCAGCGCCCCCGTCGCCCGGCGGCGAAGTTGGTAAATAACCCGGCCTCGACCGAACGCGTGCTAAAGCCTCAAGGCTGCGCCAAAGCCGGCTAGCCCCCTCTATCGCTACAAGGAATCGCACCATGTTGTTGCTGCGCAATGCTTCCGTTCGCCTGCTGTTTGCAGGCCAAGCCCTGTATTGGTCCTGCTCGCTGATCGGTATCACCCTGACCTCGCTGGTGGGCTTGCAACTGGCACCGAGCAACGCGCTGGCCACCCTGCCCCTGGCTTTGCTGGTACTCGGCAACCTGTTGGCGGTGCAGCCACTGTCAGTGTTTATGCAGCGCCATGGCCGGCGGCCGGGGCTGATGCTGGGAGCTGGAGCGGGTGTGGTGGGCGGTCTGGTCTGTGCCTTGGGCGTAGGCATTGGCGATTTCAGCCTGTTCTGCCTGGGTGCATTGCCGATTGGCGCTTATCAGGCCTCGGCCATGTACTACCGTTTCGCCGCCCTGGAGGCCGTGGATGAGCGCGAAAAAGGCCGCGCCACGGCCTATGTCATCGGCGGCGGCGTGCTGGCGGCGCTGATTGCTCCCAGCCTGGCGCTCTGGTCGCGCACCGCCCTGAGCACACCTTATATGGGTGCCTACCTGATGATCGCAGCCTTGGCGGCCCTGGGCCTGTTAGTGGTCAGTCAGTTGCGCGAAGGTGCCGCCCCGGCACCGGGCAAAGCGGGCCTGGCAGTTATGCGCCAGTTACTGGCACGACCGCTGGTGCGAGCGGCCATCGCCACCACGGCGGTCGGCCATGGCTTGATGATTCTGGTGATGAACGCCACGCCGTTGGCGATGAGCTTTTGTGGCTTTGATGTGGCCACCAGCGCCGGGGTGATTCAGTGGCATATGCTCGGCATGTTCCTCCCGGCATTTGGGGCGGGGCCGTTGGTGGACCGCCTGGGCAGTCGCCGGGTAGCAGTGCTTGGCGGCAGTATCTTATTGGCCAGTGCGGTGGTGGCCCTGGCAGGCCTTAGCCACACGCACTTTCTGCTCAGTTCGTTTCTACTTGGCCTGGGCTGGAATCTGGCGCTGATCGCCGGCACCACGCTGCTGGCTGAAGGGCATGCAGCGGCAGAACGGGGTCAGGCGCAGGGCTTGATGGAGTTGGTAAATGGCTCGGTGGCGGCCTGTGCGTCGTTTGCATCCGGGGCATTGATTACCGGGCTGGGATGGGCGGCGATCAATATCGGGATTTTGCCGCTGGTGGCGCTTGCGCTGCTGATGTTATGGCCAGCGCGACGGGTGGCGGCGGCGTAAACAGGGGCGCTATGATCCCGGCTCTTTCTTCAAGGATGAATTGTTATGTCTACGGATCTGCCGTCGCCCGTTTCGGGTTTTGTTGATCAGTATGTGGTGGTGACCGGCACGTTCAGCGGCTACACCCGCCCGCAATTGGAAGACCTGATCAGTCAGCAGGGCGGCACCATTCAGAAATCCGTAAACGGCAAAACCACCCTGCTGGTATCAGGCAGCAAGCCCGGTACCGACAAGACCAGCAAGGCCGCCGCCCTGGGCGTCCAGGTGATGCAAGAGGCCGAAGCGCTGGCACGCTTGGCCGGTGGCGAGGCCGTGGCCGATGCCCCGGTTGCCGTCGATGCCGCTGCAGCGCCCGACGCCGACAGCGAGGTCGCCAAGACCAACCGCGCCATGCTCAAGCGCGCAGCCGCGTTGGCCGAGCAGTATCAGTTGCCCATCGACGCCCAATGGCTCGCTGCGCCGGACCTCGAGCAAACCGCGCCGCACCATGTTCACCAGCTATTTGGCCCGCGCAGTTGCAACCACAACATGGAGCAAGGCAGCTCCCCGTCGTGGTACTACCCGCAATTGCTGCAGGAATATGCCGCCGCCAGTGGCGGGGAACTGGAGATCAGCGACGTCGAGTCCGACTCCGACGACGGTTGGGATTCGGCCCTGCTGCTGTTCAAGCTGGGCGGCAAAAAGCAGCGTATCCGCGTCAAGGGCGTGGAGGACTCGGACTGGTTTTCGCCGGAGTTCGTCAAAGCCCTGAATCGCGCCGCCAAGCGCTGGGAGTTGCCGGGTCGCTGGGTGGATTTCTACGACCGCGACGATGGCTGCACCTCGGTGTATGTGCCGGCCGAGGCCGAGGCGGCGTTTATAAAGCTGCGCAAGGCCTGGTCGGCCCATTCCGGAGCCGAAGAAGAGAAGAAAATGTCGGCCGCTGAAGAGAAGGCGTATATGGCGCCCCATCTGGCCGAAATCCAGAAAATGGACCGCATCCCGCCGCTGCCCACCTATGGGCAAACCGCCGCCGGGCTGGCCGCGCGTAAAGCCAGCTGGCCTTCGCGGTTGCAGCGGATCCAGTACATGGGGTTCTACACCAAACGCGAGATGAAGGCGTTCGAGCAGTACTACCTGAGCGCCAAAGAGCCCAGGTGGGATAACGATCAGTTGGATGACCCGATCCCGCTCGTGTTGCGCCTGTGGCTGCACCCCGACAACAGCGATGAAAACTGGTGTGCCATTACCGAGCATTTGCTTTCCTATCCGGGGCGCAACGTGCCGATGTACAGCCTGAGCGACTCCAGCAAATTGATGTACCACGCTGAACGCTCGACCTTTACCTACTTTTCGAACGATGCCGCGATTGATGCGTTTGATGGCGACGAAAAGCGCCTGTACCAGTTTTTGACCGGACAAACCGAATGCAGCCGGAGGTTCCGTTTCGACGGCAAGCCGCTGTACAGCGCCAGCGGTTCGCACAACGGCTACATGTACAACGAACTGACCAAGTGGCTCGACCACGAACCGCAGATCAATCCCCACTCCGTTCTGTATTACGCCCTGGATGCGTGGGCCGTGTATCTGGACGCCCCCAAGCGGGAGCGCACTTTTGCGGAAATGGACCCAGAAGATTCGCAACGGCTGCGCAAGTACCTGCGCAAGGTGGCGCATTACCCGGCACCAGTGGCGGGTGGTAGCGATCTTGAGCGGCAAGAGTATTGCCAGCAGGTGCGCGAGATTCTGGATAGCCGGGAGTTGGTACCGCGATTGGCTGAGTGGTGGGTGCAGGCAAAACGCGGGGATGGGGTGCTGGAAGACTGAGATCAACCGGGTCAGCTTAAGATCAACAGCATCGCGGCTAAAGCCCCTCCCACAAGTGCCCTCGCTTCTCTGTGGGAGGGGCTTTAGCCGCGAGCTTTTGATTTCCCCCCACCCAAGAGGCACAAAAAAGGCGACCCTCAGGTCGCCTTTTTTGCAACTGAACGCGCTTAGTAGTAAGCGTTTTCCTTGTTGGTGTGGTCAGTCACGTCACGCACACCTTTCAGCTCGGGGATGCGTTCCAGCAAGGTTTTCTCGATGCCTTCCTTGAGGGTCAGATCGACCTGACCACAGCCCTGGCAACCGCCGCCGAACTTGAGTACGGCGATGCCGTCTTCCACCACGTCGATCAGGCTCACTTCGCCACCGTGGCTGGCCAGCCCCGGGTTGATCTCGGTTTGCAGGTAATAGCTGATACGCTCGTTGATCGGGCTGTCTTCGTTGACCATCGGCACTTTGGCGTTGGGTGCCTTGATGGTCAGCTGGCCACCCATACGGTCGGTGGCGTAGTCGACCACGGCGTCTTCCAGAAAGGCTTCGCTGAACGCGTCGATATAGGCGGTAAAGCTTTTCAGGCCTATGGCGTGGTCTTCAGGTTTTTCTTCACCGGGCTTGCAGTAAGCGATGCAGGTTTCGGCGTATTGGGTACCCGGCTGCGTGATGAATACGCGGATACCGATGCCGGGGGTGCTCTGCTTGCTCAGCAGGTCGGCTAGATAATCGTGGGCAGCTTCAGTAATGGTGATGGCGCTCATGGCAACTCCTCGCAAACATGGGCGCAGTTTACGCCCATGGGGCTTGTGAATAAAGCCCTAGTAAATCAGTCAGGAATAGCCGATCTGTTCGTAGTCGCGTTCTGGTTGTCTAGCCAGACCTTAGCCTGCTGGAAAAAACGTTTCTCGATCAGCTCGTAGCTGCCCCAAGAGGCGAGCACGATAGCCGGAATGCAGGCACCGATCACCCAATAAATATTCAGTTGGAAGCGTTGGCTGAGGTAACAGCCCAACGACAGCACCAGCACATGCACCAGATACACCGAATAGGAGCAGTCGCCCAGCGACTTGAGCACCCGGTTGCCGCGGAAATAGTCTTCCAGGGCAATGCAGCTGGCGACGATCAACGCGCTCGGCACCCCCCAATGCAGCACGCGCATGGCGCTATCCAGCTGATAGATGGCCAGCAGCGAAGCGGCGATCACCAGCACCGGCAGCCAGCGGCCCGGCTTGATCCAGCCGCGTTGATAGACCATGCCCAGCAGGATGCCGAAGAGAAACTCGTAAACGATGCTGTTGCGGTAAAAGTCGCTGACCCAGCTTTCCCGGGTGGCCACAGTGCCCACCAGAAACAGCGCAGCGGCGATCAGCCACAGACGAAAGCGCTCCGGCACGCTAAAGCCCAAGGCAAACAGCAGATAGAAGAACATCTCGTAATTGAGGGTCCAGCCCACGCTCAGGGTCGGATACAGGCCGAAGCCGCCAGGGTTGTCGGCGGGGATAAACAGCAGTGACAGCAAAAAGTGCTGCAATTCGAAACTCTGCCCCGGCATCACCGGTTTGGCGTACACGATGAGTAGCGCCGCCAGCAGGGAAAACAGCCAGTAGGCCGGCACAATGCGCAGCACCCGATTCAGCAGAAAGCGGCCTGCCGCGATGTCCTTGCCCTGGGTGGACAGGTAAATCACAAAGCCGCTGATCACAAAAAAAATGTCGACGCCAACAGCGCCCTTGTCGATAAAAAATTGCCCTAAAGGGCTGTCTGCCTTGAAGTCAAAAAACACCTGCATGATGTGGTGTCCAACCACCAGCCACGCCGCCAACGCCCGTAGCGCTTGCAGTGAAATCAGCATAGAACCCGCCCCTAACGCCTGTTCGTATTACAGGATTGACCCTGGCGAGATTGGAAAAGGTCCATAAATCAGACGGTAGGGTTGGAGGCGGGTTCGTAGGCGCGGCTTTAGCCGCGATGCTTTTAAAATCAAGGGCATCGCGGCTAAAGCCGCTCCTACGAGTTCAACAGACGGTCACAGATTCTCGTAGCGGTTCATGTCCAATACCCCGGCTTCTACCGGCTCGGTGCGTTGGATATAGCGGTCCAGGTCATGAAAATACCGCCAGAAATCCGGATGACTGCGACGCACGCCCCAGCGCTGCACCAACTGCTCGAACGCCGCGCTGTCCTTCACCTGCTCCATGGCGGCGACAAACTCTGGCACCTGCGCCACCGGCACGTTGAACATAAAGTTCGGATAGCTGCTCATCACCCCCGGGTACACCGTCAGCGTGTCCAGGCCCGGCTGGTAGCGCAGGCTTTCGCCCATCATAAAGGCCACGTTGCTGTGGGCGCGGTTGCGCAGCAGGCTGTAGAAATCGATGCTGCCATCACCCTCTTCCACCCGCAGCATGGTGGCTTCCGGCATCTGCTGAATCACCTTGAGCCCGGCCCCTGGCTTGTTGGTCAGGCGACTCAGGGCCTGTTCGGCATCCTGCTGGGGTTTGGGGAAATTGCGCCGGTAGCAGTTGCCACTCACACAACGGTTGATCGGGTCCGGGCGCATATTGAAGCCGGCATAGCGCTCCAACAGTTGCAGGGCAAACACGTTCTTGGCCGCGGCTTCCGGCAGCTGCAAACCACTCGGGCTGTCTTCGTCGATATCCTGATAGTCCATCCACATCTTCAGCTTGCCGCTGTTCTGGTACCAATCATCCAGAATCGCGGCGCGCGAGTCTGGCGGCATCAGACGCAGAAAATTCTGCTCGGCACCGTTACGGATCAAGTCGAAATACAGCCGCGTCTGCGCCTGGTGGGAGACATTGCCGAACACGTCGAAGTTGACCACCAACTGGTAATAGGTGCGCTCCAGCAGCGGAAAGTCCATCCACCAAAGGGTCTGCGGCACTTCGCCGATCAGGCCTTTCGTCACCGTGGCGCTGTCGAAATGGCGGAAGATCGACAGCACCGCGTTGTCGTTACCGGCCCAGATATGCGACCAGCTCGGTGCCGGCGCATCGGCATAGGCGTCCTGGCGTGCAGCTTCGTATTCGTTGCGTTTGTTGCGGTAGCTGCGCCACAGGCTGAGGGTGGCACCGAGGTCATCGAGCTGCCCGGGCAACGCCAGTTTGTCGGTGATCTGGCCGCGGTATTGGGGATCGGTGATAAACAGGTCGTGATCGGGGTCCTGGAACATCACCCAGAAGTTGTCGCGAATCACGTCGGTGGCGATCTGCCCGCGGCACACCGGGCCGCGGATAAAGGTCTGCACAAAGTATTCGGCGTTCTCCAGCATGAACTGGTAACGCGCCCGTGCCGGAATCGCGGCGAAGGTTTCAAACGGGTTGGCGCGGCGCTGCGGGCCGTAACCCGGCGAGGCCTGCACCTGCCAGTCGGTGCCATAGAACAGGTGCTTGACCCGCGCCAGCTTCTGCACGCTGAGCGGATAGGTGATGTGGGTTTTATGCACGATCACGCCCTGCACAGGAATCAGCCGGTAGTAGAAGGTGGTGCCCGGATCGTCATTGGGCCGGCGGCTGGCGATGGGGTCGACGGCCGTGCCACTCGGCGTACGTGAACGCACCACTTGGAAGAAATGGCGGTTGTCGCCATTCTGGAAATACAGATGGGCGAGAAACAGATGCTCATACAGCCAGCGCGCCACCAGGCTTTCCCGGGCACCCGGGGCATTGAACAGGTCTTCCCACTGTTGCACCTGGGCCAGCTCGATATCGTTGGCCACCAGGGCCTGTTGGTCCAGCGGCGCACCAGCGGCCAGCCAGCGCTGCAGGGTTTGCAACTCGGACGACGTCAGACCGCTAACCCCCAAGGGCATACCTTCGTGGGCGTGGGTTTTGGCGTAGCTGTCGAACTCCCCGGGCAGCGGGCAGGCGTTGGGGCGATCGACGCCCAGCTTGATGCTGTCTGGCAACTTGGCATTGGGCTGCACCGGGTTCGCCTGGCCCAGCTCCAGCATCCGCGACATCAGCGCGGCCTGGCCGCTCTGGGCATCAAGTACCGAATAGAATCCCTTCTGCCGCCAGGCCAGGGGGCCATGGGCATCGAGAAAAAGACGGGTAGTGTCTGTCGCTGCGGTGCGTCCGCCGTCATACACAGGCGTTTTACTCGCCCCACGGGAAACACCCTCACCGCTGCCCAGATTCAACTGACAGGGCGCGTCGTAGCAGGCATGGCAGGCCACGCACTTCTCGGTGAGTATCGGTTGCACATCGCGGGTATAAGAGATCGATTCGGCGCCGGCACCTGTAGCAAGAAACCACAGGACTGCTGCGACGTAAAAGCGGTTTGGCATTGGCACTTCCTTGCATCATTAGCGGGCAAGTCTACCTGTCTACCGACAGTTACACAGCCAATGGCGACTGCTCAAGCGTCACTCTGACGAGTCTTCTATAGCAGCATTTCCATCCATTTCGCTGCGCGCCAACAGGCGATTGGCAGCGTTCAGACGCACCAGCATGTCCTGCTCCAGCAACAGATCGAGAAACATCTGATGGCGCTGCGCTGCCGGTACACTTCCTTGCAGCAAACGTTGGGCTCGCTCGCTTTGTGGAGTGAACCCCAACAACTCGGCATCCACGCACCAAGCCTGAATGCGCGCGCGAGTTGCCTGGCTCGGGCTGCCCAGGCCGGCGGCAAGCAGGCTATCCAGCCAGTCGCCCCAACTATCCAACCAGTGTTCGAGGGAATGGCTCATCACACCTCACAGAACAGCAATAGCTGGCCGCTGTCATCGATCAACACCACCGGATACAGGGTCGGGCAGTCACCCTCCACCGTCCACCGCCCCAGCAACAGGCTGCTGCCCTGACCTGCCTGGCCCAGACGTTGCGCCGCTTTGGCCGTCATCGGGCCGCTCGGCAAGACAATTCGCAGCAGCTGCCCGGCGTCATCCACCGCCTCCCCCAGCCAGCGCTGGCTAAAACGCTCGAACTGCGGTGCAGCCACCATTCGCGCGGCGATCAGCGCCAGCGGCTGCGGGTCGTTGCGGTACAGCCAGCGCCGTCGGTGTTCGGCAAACGCCTGCAGGCGTGCGGACGGTGACTGCGCGTGGGCTACCAGCTGGTCCAGCGTCACCTCGGCGCCAATCTGCAGCTGACTGCCGTCACGGCCGGACAAGCGCCCTTCCTCACTCACCCAGCCCTTGAGCAACTGACAGCGTTTACCCAGTAGGCTGCTTAGTTGACGACCACAGAACAGGCCTTGGGCAAATGCCTGCGTCGCCTGCCAGCCGGGGTTCAGCGCCTGGCTACGGCTTTCCGAATGGGTGAAGAAACGTCCGCTCGCCGGGTTGAGAAAATACAGGCTGTAACCGGCAAACCCGCTGTTGGTGGTCCAGCATTCGGCACCGATGCAGAGCAACTCGAGGTTATGGCAAGGCTGATAGCTGCGCCGATGGACACCAGCCAATTGCTGCATGGGTTGCGGCAACGGCTTGCACCCCAGAGCGCGGCGAAAGGCCAATAGCTCCGCCACCTGCAAACGCGCCTGACGCACCGTGCTGCCGGCCAGGCTGCGGCGTTCGTCGTCCAGCGCCCTTACCAGGCGCGTCAGCAGCCGTCCCGGCAACGGCAAATCAGCCTGTTGCAAGGCTGTGGCCAGCGCCTCTCCGCGGGCGACCAACATGCCCGAAGCACCCGCCAGGCCCAGAGTGGTCAGCTCCCGCAGCCACTGGTCCAGCTCCAGCAAGGCCTGCTGCTGGCTGTCATCCAGCGCCTCGACTTGCTCCTGTACCGCTTCGGGATCGGACAGCCGCGTTAGTTGCAGCACCACCAGAGCGCGGTGCGCGCAGCGACTTTCGCCACAGGAACAAACCGACCCAGGCAAACCCACCGCGCGAGGAATACTCAGCGTAAACAACCCGCTCACTTCCAGACGCGCCTGCAGGCGCAGTTCATCCACCGCGCACTCGGCGCTGACGCCCTGGGCCTGCCAGCGTTGCGCCTTGCTCAACGCCGGCTGACCGAGCGATTCCTTGCGCTGCTGGGCATCGGCGATCAGCCAGGGCTCAGCCAATAGGGTGCTGGCCGCTGCGGCTGGCGCTTGGCTCGCCAATCTTTCGCGCAGGCCCAGCAACAACGCCAACTGGTGATGACAGCTGGCCAGGGCCGGACAACTGCAGCGCAGCCGATCAAAGCCGACGCCCTCCACCCGCTGCACAAAGCCATCCAGCTGCGCCTCGGCAATCTCGTCCTGCAGCAGCCAATCCGCTGGCGTCTGTCCCTCCAGTAGCTTGTAGCCGCGGCGCAGCAAACCCTTGTTAGCCCAGGCTTCGAGGGTTTCGTCTGTAATTGCGCTCAACCATAGCTGCAGGCTCATGGCTGACGCCCCGCCATGCATGCAGCTACCCAGTCGGCCAGGTGATCCGGGGTCATCGCCGCTACCTGCATGCCCCGCGCGCCAAGTTGCAGTGCGGTGTCGTGGTCGTAATCGGGCTGCGCACCCTGATCCAGCGCGGCCAGGCCCAGCAGGCTGACACCCGCCTCATGCAAGCGGGTGACGCTGGCATACAGGCTGTCGAGCGAGCCGCCTTCATAGAAATCGCTGAGCAGCACCAGCATGCTGCGCCGTGGTTGGCTGATCAGCCTTTCCGCATGCAGTAAGGCCTGGGCGATATCGGTACCGCCACCCAATTGCACGGCCAGCAAGGTTTCTACCGGATCGTCGAGCTGCCCGCTGACATCCACCACCTGGGTATCGAACAGCAACACACGGGTGTTCAGGCTGCGCAGCTGACTAAAGATGCTGGCAATCACCGCCGCATAGATGATCGAGGGTGCCATCGAGCCGCTCTGGTCGACCAGCACGATGATGTCCCAAGGCAATTGCCGCTGACGCGCCGGGTTGTAGTACAGACGTTGCAGGGCCAGCACGTCGCCGTCTATATCGTAATCGCGCAGGTTGCGGCGGATGGTTAGGTGCAAGTCCAGTGCCGCCTGGCTCGGCCGGCCGCCACGGGCCTGCCGATTGCGCCGGCCTTCGATGCGGCTGCGCAGCGTACGCGCCAGGCGCTGTTCCAAGTTCTGGCAAACCGTGCGAATCACCTGGCGCACTTCGTCCATCAGGCTCGCCGGCAGGTGATTGCGAAAGCTCAGCAGGGTTTGCACCAGATTGAGGGTTGGCTGGCTTTGTCGCAGCACCTGCGGGTCGGTCAGCAATGAGGTCAGTTGGTAGCGTTCGATGGCCTGACGTTGCAGCACTTCGACGATGCTGACTGGAAAAAGTTTGCGCACCTTGGCCAGCCAGGTGGCCGGGGTCATACGCGAGGCTTCGCGGCCAGCGCTGCGCTGCTCGTCTTGGCCCTGCTGGTTGCTACGCTGCTGGTATTCGCGCTGGTAGAGAAAGTCCAGCGCGGCATCGCGTTCGCTGTCGCTGGCATCCAGGGACTCGCCCTGCTCGTTGGCGTTCGGCTCGGCGTCACGGCCCAGGGCCAGGCGCCAGCGGCGACGCAGTTCGGCGTCAAGCATCAACACCTCCATCCCACGGCTGGCGCGCGCTGACAAGGGCGGTGCGTAACGCAGCGGCGGCCTGCAGATCGGCTACCGACCAGGATCGAGCATTTACCGCCATCGCCGCCCCATTGCCGCCGAACAGCATGCCACCGAGCTCGCCCAACTGCCGAGGCGACAGGCGCGTAAAGGCCAGGCGCAAGCCCGGCAACACCTGCAGAAAGGTATCTTCATCCCAGCCCTGCAACGAGTCGCTGATGCCCTGCTGCAAGCTCGGCTCCTGCAGAAAACGATGGCGCGCTACCCGCAACAGCCCAGCGATAAATTGGCCCGGCGCCGAGGCATCGCGCTCGGCATAACCGGCCGCCTCGGCATAAGCAGCCACCACCTCGACGCAGTTCAAATGCCCGGCCTCCAGCAATACGCCTTGGGCCAGCCCGCCCAACAATGGCGAGGGCTGCATGGCCAGCAGCAAATGCAAGGCTTCGAAAAAGCTCTCGGCATCGCAACCCGGGGTATCCAGGGCCAACAGATTGCGCATGCCCACCAGGGCATCGGCCAGGCCTTCCAGGTGTTCGTCGCCAAGGACACCCACCCAGGGCAGGCACAGGCAGATGCGTTGGAAACACTGGCCAAGCAATTCGTCCAGCGTCTCCAGCCCCTCGCCACCCAACACCACCTTGGCATGCCGCGCGGCGTCCAGGCGCAACAGGCCCAGACACAGGCTGGTGAGGTCGCTTTCCTGCGCCAACCAATGGCGTACCTGGTTGAGGATGGTGCCAAGCAGCTCGTGCAAACCCATCGCCAAAGCGTCGATCAATATCTGCACTGGCGCTGCGCCGCGCTGACGGCACGCTTGCAAGCGCTCCAGGCAACGGGCGGTGGCCGCGTCAAGCAGGCGCGCGCCGTAGTGGCTTTTCTCGGTCAGGGCCGCTTCGGTTTCCGGCTGCCAGCGAATCGCCCATACCTCGCGTACCCGCGCCAGGTCTTCGCCACTGGCGAATTTCGGCCCGGCGATGCAGCGAGCATAGTCGGCATCCAGGCTCACCAGCCGATGCAGAAAGCGCGACTGCTCACGATGCAACGGGCTGCGGTAGATATCCAGCGCGCGCTCCAGCGGTTGCGCCGCGGCCCGGGGCAAACGCAGGCGGCGACAGGTCTGGCGGAAATCCTCCACCAACGGCGACACCGGCAAACCGGCCGGCAAGCGGCCGACCTCGTTACCGGCAAAGAACTGCTCGATATCCGCCAGCAGTGCCCTTTCGCTGCCATCCAGGCTGCTTTTGTACAGGCTGCTGAGCAGGGCTTCACGTAGTTCCAGGCGACCACCCCGATGACCGCGCAAAGCGCCCAGGCGCTGGGCCAGGGTCACCGCTTCGATGGCATCCGGTAGGCTGGCGGCGTAGCGCCGCTTACGCAGGTAATTGACCAACTCCGCGGCCATGCTGGCCTGGGTTTGCGCATGCACCTCAGCGGCGTTTTCCCGCCGCCGCGCCAGGGCGCTCCATACCCGCGCCTGGTAGGCACAATCGGGAATCCCGGCGGCGTAATGACGGGTGGCGTTCAGTCGGTTCAGCGAATAGCTGATCAGGTGCACACCGGTGCCCTCCGCGGCTGCATCCGCCACCACCGCGGCCTGCCCCAACCGCTGCAAGATGCCAGCGCAATGAAATGCCCCGCAGACCACCAGGCAACGCTGCCCCTGGCTGCGCGCCTGGTCGATACGCGCAGCCATATGCGCTTCCCGCGCCAGGGTCTGAGCATCCAGCACGCTGCCGGCACGCAGGTATTCGCCGAAGTTCAGCACCCTGGCGAAAAAGCCCTCGGCGCTGGCGTACTCCACACCGCTTTCAAAGTACCGCTCCCACCAGGCTTCGAAATTGGCGCAACCACTGGCGGCCAACAAAATCGCCATGGGATTGGCGCGGGCCAGCAACTGGTCGTCATTCAGTGGCGGCTCCAGCACCTCCTCGCCAACGCCCGCGGTTGGCGTCGGGCGGGCCATAAACGGCAGATCGATAAAGCGCGCGGGAATACCCAGACGCTTTGCCTCACGCAGCGCCACCCACTCCGGCGACATCGCCGCCAACGGCACAAAACAGCGCTGCTGTACGGCGCGACCAGGGCCTTGGCCATGGATAAAAAACGCCACCGGCGGACGGGTGTAATCGTCGAGCAGAAACGGCAGCAGGCTATTACCTTCTTCCGGCCCTTCCACCAGCACCACATCCGGTCGCACGCGGTCGATCAGGCACCGCAGCTGCCAGGCGCAGTGCGGGCTGTGATGGCGCACGGGGGCCCAGAACAGCTGGGGAAACTGCCCATAGGCGGCGGGCAGACGGTCCATGGCCGCTGCGTCAAAAACGGCCTCAGTCATCCTGGCTATCGGCGAAGTCCTGCCATTGCGGACTGTTGGCGCGTACCCGGCGCACTACCCGCAGGTAGTCGCGAAAGCGCCGGCTGTCCTGCTCGTCGTCCTTGATCACGGTGCCGACCATAAAGCGCGCCAGGTGCTGCGGGCGTACCTCGGGCTCGGCAAAGTAATGGCACTGCACCGCCGCGCTAAACGCCACGGCAATTGCCTCGGCGCTCGACAACACCGTCGACGGCGGCTCGAACGCCACGCCCTCGGCACTGCCGGCGCGCAATTCCTGAAACGCGCTCACCAGCAGCTCAGCCACATCCGGCGTCAGGCGGGTGCTGATCTGCTGGTCTGCAAGTTGCCGATTGACCTCACGCAACAGCAACTCCTTCTGGTCCTGCAAACGCGCCAACGGCCGCATGGTTTCGAAGTTGAACCGCCGCTTCAGGGCCGAAGACATATCGTTCACCCCACGGTCACGCAGGTTGGCGGTGGCAATCACGTTGAAGCCGGGTTTAGCCAGCAGGCAGTTGCCGGCGTCCTCCTGCATTTCGGGGATATGCAGCAGGCGCTCGGACAGAATCGGAATCAGGTTGTCCTGCACCTCGATGGCACAGCGGCTGATTTCCTCGAACCGCAGCAACGCGCCACGGCTCATGGCCCGGTGCAACGGCCCGGGCACCAGCGCCTCGGGCCCAGGGCCTGAGCGCAGCAGCAAGGCGTAGTTCCAGCCGTAGCGAATGCTCTCCTCCACCACAGCGGCACTGCCCTGCACGGCCAGGGTGCTGTCGGCGCAAATGGCGGCGGCGAGCAGCTCGGACAGCAACGACTTGGCCGTACCCGGCTCGCCTACCAGCATCAACCCACGCTGGCCCACCAGGGTAACGATGGAGCGCTCCACCACATCGTCATTGCCAAAGATCTTGCGCTGCACCGCTTCGCCGCCGATGTCGCGGCCCTCGCTGCCCAAGATGAAAGTGCGCACCATGGCCGGCGACAGGCGCCAGCCTTCCGGCCGTGCGCCACTGTCAGCGGCCAGCAGCCGCGCCAGTTCGGCGGCATACAACTGCTCGGCCGGCAAACGCTGGGCGACTACAGCCGGCGCTGCCTGGGTTTTGCTTTTACTCATACGCCTGCCTCAGCCAGGGTTTGTGCCTGCACCAGCACGGTATTCAACAAGGCCGGCGGCAAGTCGCCGAGGCACTGGCTTTGCAGGTTCTCACCGACCTTGCGATACACCACCACCTCCGCCACTTCAATCTGCTGCTCGGCATCGAAGTAGCCCAGCTGAATCGGGCTATGGCCCACGGTGACCTGCCAGCTGTCGCCATCCAGGCTCCAGTAGTGCGAGGTAAATTCCGAGCCACCATCGGTGTCTTTTTCCTGCAGATAGCCCCAACGCTCCAGCAAACCGCTCAGCGTGCCGCGTTTCAGCAGTTTGCCATTGGCGCGCAGAATCTTGCTGGCCTGCAATTCTTCGCTGCTGGCCCGCTGCACCGGGGTGCTCCACTGCTCGATTGGCGATACCACTTCGTAGTCGGCAAAGTGCGCGGCCCAGGCGGTGCGCTCGGCGGCATCCAACTCCAGCGGATGGGTAACCTGCACGTTGCAGTCTTCGGGCAAAGCGTAAGCCTCGTCCGCCAGGGTCTGCACACCGCCGCTGGTATCCGGACGTATACGTTGCAGCGCCTGGCCGTTGGCATCGGTCACCGACCACACCACACGCTGTGCCAGCAGGTTGAGTAGCGGGTGCTCGAGGAACAGGCGTTGCCAGGTGCTGCCGGGCCAGGTGTGCCCCAGCTGCATGGCCCGCAGCAAACGCTGGCCCTGTTGCTTGAGCACCGGTTTGAGGTTTTTGCTGAGTGCCTTGAACTGATTCTCGGCCAGCGCACGCTTTTCAGCGTCCTCACCGGGCTTGGCCTTGGGCAGGCTTTTGCTCGCCTTGCCGGCACCATCGAACACCACCAGGCTCAAGTCTGAATGCACCCGTACGCTGTAACTGTACGGCCCAACATCCAACAGCAAACCTTGTGGGCCCATGCCGAAATCGGGGGCCAGCACCTCAAGAAACTCCTCAAGGCTCAAGCCACGCAATTCGGCCTGTGCGGTCAACGCCGTGCTGGCGGAGGCCTTGATCGAGTTGCCCAGCTTGCCGTTCTCCCACTGCTGCCGCGCCAGGTAACAACCGTACTTGCCCGGCAGCTCACAGAGGTAGGCGATAGCCAGGGCCGACTTCTGCGTGCGGTACTTCTTCCACTCCTGCACGGCCTTGGCCAGGGCGTTGGCAGCGCGCTCGTCACCGTACTCGCGCATTGGCTGCAGCAGCCACAGGTAGTCGTTGCTGCCGCCCTCGGTGATCCAGCGGTCGATGCACAACAAGGCAAACCCGCTGCGCTGGGCCGGGCTCAGCAACGCCAGAATCTGCCGTGCTTTGCGAGGCAGGTTTTGCGCTTTGATCATCAAGGCCAACAGCAGCCGGCCCAGCGGCTCGCCCAAGGGCAGCAGCAGCGCCGCAAACTCGTCGCTCCACACGCCGTCGGGCAACGCCACGGCTTGCTTGAGCGCTTGCTCCTGCAAGCCAGCCAGTTCCAGGCCGAACCAAGGGTCCAGGTCCGCCAACGGATACCCGGCTTTTTCCAGGGCATCCAGGCTCATGCCACGGCTTTGTTCGTCATGCGCAGCATCGGCGAAATACTCGGCAATCAGCGGTGCCATCAACGGATCGCGAGACTGGGCGATGCCGGTCAGCACGCTCAGGCGCGCCTTCGCCGCGCCCGGCAGCAGGCCGCTGCGCCGGATGATATCGGCGCTGCAGCTGGCGATCAGTTTTACCGCCGGCTCACGAATAGCCTTGTTGCTGCTGGCGAGCACTTTGCCCAGCGCATCGGCACAGGCGACCACCCCGGCGCTGTTGAGCAGTGGCAACAGCAGCGTCTGTTTTTTGCTGTCCAGCGCCGCGTATACCTGCGGGTTGGCGGCAATGGCGTCGCCAGCTTTAAGGCGCTGAAAACGGCGGATGGTGCCGCGCCGGGCAGCGGGTTCGGCCTCCAGCTTGATGGCCGCCAGGTGGATTACCAGCGGCCACATGCTGGGTGGGCAACCGACCAGGGCATCGACTTCATCGTTGGAATAACCGCTGTTGCCCAAATGCTCCTCCACAAGCTCTGGCGCTTGCTCGTACCAGTTGGCTAGATACGGCATGACCTGCGCATGCAAGCTTGGATAGGTCAGCGCCCGACAGGCGTTGGAAATCAAAGCGGTACGGCTCTCCTCGTCATCGGTTGCTTCCCACAGCATCTGCCAGCGCTCGGGCCTGTCGCCGCCACGCAGCAGGTCTTCACAAAACACCGAGTGCTGGGCAAACAGATCCGGGTACTTGGCACACGCGGCCATCACCATGTCCCAGCCCTGCGAATGGATGGTCAATTGGCCGGGGCTGGGATAGATGTGATGCCAGCTCGGCTGATGCACGCTGGCGAGCGTCCAGAGTTGGTACGCCGCGCACTCTCGCACCTGCGTATTCTTGGCATCGAGAAAACCAACCAGCAGCTCGCGGTTTTCGCGCCGGCGGAAATGGGCGGGGAACTCGGCATCGGCGTCATCGAAAAAATGCGCCTTGATCAACGCGTCCAGCTCATCGTCGGGGATGTAGTTCACCAACTGTTTGAGGACGGATTTGTAGGTGGGGTTCTGCTCGAACTCGGTGGCAAACAACTGCCGATACCATTGCAGCGCCTGGGGGCTGCTGAGGCTGACTTCCATATGGCTCTGCCGCGCGTGCTTGACCTGCTCCAGCTCCAGGGCCGCCGCCGGGCAACGGTTGCCGAAGTCCGTGGAGATACGCAGTCCCACCATACTGCCGCCAGCCAATTGCCTGGCCAGTGTGCGGATGCGATCCGGCTCTTCAGCGAGCAGATAGGAAAGGCCCATGTCGTTGAACAGCGTATTGAACGGTGCTTTATAGTCCTGCGCCTCGGCAACCAACTGCGCGAATGCCTCACAGGCGAGCAACGCGCGAAGCAACGGCACAGCGATCTGCCGCTTAAGCTCGTTGAACAGCTCGTCGTCCAGCCCGCGTCCGAAGTAAAAGCTGTCGGTAATAGTGGTAAAGCGCAGCAGCAACTGGCTCCAGGCCTGATTGGAAACCTCGGCGCGCTGCAACTGCTCACGTACCGCCACCAACAACGTATGCACACTCAAGAACGAGGCGAATGTGTCGCTTTGCACGTAGTAATTTTCGACACTGCGCAACAGCGTACTCAACGCGTGCGGCTGCACGCCGGCGTCCACGTACCAGCGATGCACAGGCAGCCAGTCACCCTCGCCCTCGGCAATCGCGTCCGCCGCCGCCTGCAACGCCTGGAACTGCGCCGCCAACCAGCGCCGGTCTTCGCGGAACCAGATGGATTTTCCATCGGCATAGATAAACGTCGGCATCACCCAATAAACAAGATCAGCCACATCCACCAGCGGCGTCAGCAGCACCACCAGCCGTTCGCCGATTTCGAGCACCAGCTGCGGCTCGAGGCCGTTGCAGGCCCACGCGAACACCGATGAAGGGCTGCGCTGGCGCTCATCGTCGGCCCCCGTGCCTGCCACCAGATGCACCCGTTCGGCCAACGCCTGGCGCCACGCCGCTGGCAACGGCGCCTCGCGCCGCCAGTAAGCCAGCACCGCGGCAAAGTCCAGGCCCTGGCCAATCTGCGCCTCGGCGTAAAGCCGCTGCAGACTGTCGAAAAATGCCTGTTCGTTGTTGAAATTCAGCGCTGCGTACGCGTTGATCATCCCTGCATCCCCATCAAAGAATTCATCTATCCAACTGCGCCGGCTCTGGCCCATGTTGGCGTGAAGGTTACAACGCGTGCTCGCTCAAGGTCTGTGCCTGAGCCAGCAAGGTATTGAGAAAAGCCGGTGGTAGTTCGCCCAGGGCGATCATCTCCATGCCCTCGGCACTGCGGCGTTGCACCACGAAATCATCGATACTGACCGTGTCATCCGCCTCGAAGTACACGTCGATATCGCCGTGGTTAAGCGTCACCTCCCAGCGCCCGCCATCGAGTATCCACGTGTGCTGGTAGATCTGCGCACCGTCGCCGGCGGTGCCTTTGGTGTAACCCCATTTCTCGACAAGACTGCCGAACTTGCCGCGATTGAGGTGCTGACCTTTGGCGCGCGCGACGCTATAGCCGGCCAGCTCTTCTGGTTCAGGCACGACCACCGGCGTGGTCCATTGTTCGATCGGTGACTCCAGCTTGTAGTCCTTGAAGTGTGCGGCCCACGCGCTGCGCTCGGTTTCGTCGAGTTCCAGCGGGTGCGTGGCATGCACCTTGGCACCGGCGGGTAGGCTGTAGGCGTCGTCGTGCAGATCGAGCAATTCGCCAGCGCCGTCCGGGCGAAAGCGCTGCAAGGCTATGCCTTGCTCGTCCACGGCCGACCACACCACCGACTGGGCGATTACCGCCATCAGCGGCTGGTCGAGGAACAGCTTTTGCCAGGTGGCGTTCGGCCAGGCGGTGCCGAGCTGGAACAGACGGGTCAGGCGTTTGCACTGTTGCTTGAACACCGGCTTGAGGTTCTTGCTCAGTACCTTGAACTGGCTTTCGGCCAGGCTGCGTTTTTCCGCGTCCTCTCCAGCCTTGGCCTTGGGCAAACTCTTGCTCGCTTTGCCGTTTTCATCCAGCACCACCAGGCTAAGGTCCGGGCGCATGCGGGCGACGTAATGATAAGGCCCGACATCCAGCAGCAAGCCGTCGTGGCCAAGGCCAAAATCGGGCACCAGTTGCTCAAGAAACTCATCCAGGCTCATGCCCTGCCGCGCTGCCGCTTCACCGAGCGCCTGTTCGGCGCTGGCAGTGATCGACTCGGAAAACTTGCGGCTTTCCCACAGGTCCCGCGCTTGCGATACACCAAAGGCGCCGGGCAACAGACACAGCTGACGCATGGCGGCGCTGGCTTTCTGTTTGCGCACTTTTTTCCAGTCCTTGATCGCTGCCACCAACTCGTTGGCGATGCGCTCGTCGCCATATACCGGCAAGGTCAGCAGCAACCAATCCGCTTCACCCGCACCATTGGCCGCCACCCACTGCTGCACCGCCAGCAGGGCAAAATCCGCACGCCGGCTGGCCGGCAACAAGCTCAGCAATTGCCGGGCACGACGCGGCAATTGTTCATCGCCCTCACTCAGAATGCTGAGCAACTGCAAACCCAGCGCCTCCCCCAGCGGGGCCAGTACGGCGGCAAACGCTTCGTTCCAGTATTTGGCAGCGGCCGGCGCCACCTTGAGGGTGGCCGCCTGCTGTTGCAGGGTTGCCAGTTCGGCACCCAGCCATGGATCAAGCCCTGCGAGCGCATGGCCGCCGCGCTCCAGCGCATCCAGGCTGAGGCCACGGCTGTAGTCATCATGGGCGCTGTCGGCAAAGTGCTGGCGAATCAACTGCGCCACCGCCGGGTCGTTGGCCAGGGCCATACCGATCAGCGCCAGCTTGCGCGCCTTGGGGGCGGCCGCCAGCAACCCCGAGGCGTCGATGGCGGCGCCCGTGCAGCGAGCAATCAGGGCAACAGCAGGTTCACGAAGTAATTTCGAACTGCTGCTGTACAGCTTGCTCAGGCTTTCCCGGCACGCCACCACGGCGTCGCTGTCAAAAAGCTGCAACAGCTTGATCTGGGCCTTTTCTTCCAGCACGGCAAAGGCTTGAGGCCAAGCGGCCAGGGCGCGCGCCACGGCGTCGGCCGCCAACGGCGGTTTGGCGCTGCCGGAAAACCACGGATTGCTTTCCAGCAGGTAGGCAGCGGCCATTGCCGGCACCAGTTGCAAGAGCGTTGTAGGGTGCCGGCCCAGGGCGGCAATCTGCGCGCCGAGGTAGTGGCCCGATGCGTCGGCGATGTAGGCGTGCCACGGTGCCGCGTCCTCGGCAAACAAGCGCTCGGCCAATTCCACCACGGCGCTGGCGTAGTGAACGCTGCATACGCCCTGCAACGAGGCCTTGGCCACTTGTACCCGTTGTTCAGCGTTGGCTTTGTCCCACAGCAGTTGCCAGCGCGACAGATCATCGCGATTGAGCAACTCGGCAGTCAGGTAATCGATGAATTCAGCGGGGTACGCCGCACTGGCCTTGAGCAGCAATGTCCAGTTTTGCGGGTGCTGGCGGTAGGCATCGGGGCGTTCGCGTTGCTCCCAGGAGAGTTCATCGTCGAGCTGAAACACAGTCGCTACCCGAAACAGCCGGTAAGCCGCGAACGAACGCAACACGGCGTTGCGGCCACCGAGGTAGCTATAGAGGTAGTCGCCATTGTCGACTTCCTCAAGCAGATCGCGCGGCATCGGGTGGTTGCCCGAATCGCGAAGATAACGGGTGATCAGCTCGTGCCATTGCGCCTCGCTGCAATGGCCGATCAGCAGTTCGAACGCTTCCTCGCGGCTACGGCTATCGAGCTGATCCATTACCTCCAGGTACCAGTTCAGTGCCTCAGGTGTACGTAGCCGAGGTTGCAACTGCTTGCAGCGGGCCAGCAGGTGTTGCTCGTAAAGCAAGGCTGCTTGCGGGCGAGCTTGGCGAAACTCCGCAGAAAAGCGAACGCGCCGCAGGCCCTCGTCGGGAATCCAGCCGAGCAATTGCGCAAACGCGCTCGGCGTACCGGCAAACAGCGCGCCCAGGTTCACCTGCTCGAACAGCACGATCAGCGCATTGCCAGACAACCACGCCTCACTGTTCAACATTTCCTTGAAACGCGGGCTGCGCACCAGCGCTTGCAGCAAGGGCAACAGGCACTGGTGACGCACGCCCAACTCGACACGCGCGCCTTCGTTCGTCCAGGTATTCATATGGGTAACGCAGTCGTAGGTCGCCAGCAGCACGTCCACCCAGTGCTCATCATCCAGGCCGTCGCGCAGCAGCTGTTCACGCACCAGCAACAGCAGCGTGCGCAAGCCGTCGAGCCTGGCTGCCATGCTGTAGTCCAGCACCCCCTGGTCTGCCGCCAGGGCCGTGGCCATGGCCTGGCTATCGGCGCCGGCCGCACGCCACCAGGCCGTGACCGCCACCCACTCGCCAGTGCCCGCGGCCAATTGCTCAGCCCAGGCGCGGAGACCTTGGCCGAGCACGCTGTCGCTGTTGGGCTGCCAAAAACCGACGTCCGGCAAAATCAGCTTGGCCAGGTCGAACGGCCGTAGAAACGGCGCCAGCAGCAACACCAGGCGCTCGCCCCGCTCGATCCAACCGGCGTTTGGCGCATCGGCAAATGCCCAGTTATGCAGCTTCTCAGGCTCACCATGCATCGCGAACAGGCCCTTGGGCTTGCCGCGGGTGAACGAGGTCTGGGTGGCCAACTCCGCGCGCCAACGCTGCGGCAACATCTGCCCTTGCAGCCAGAACGCTTCGATAGCCGCAAAATCCAGCCCGGCAGCAATGCCCTGGCCGGCATAAGCAGCCTTCAGCGCAGCCAGAAAACCTGGTTCATCCCTGCTGGCTGCAACGCTGAGAAACGCCTGAAACCGTTGTTCGTCGAGTGTGCTCATCGGTGCTATCCGTGCAAAAAATTATTGAGCCGGGCTTACAGCGCATGGGCTTCGAGGGTTTGCGCCTGGTGCAGCAAGGTGTTCAGAAACGCTGGCGGCAGTTCACCCAGACGCTGCGGGGCAAAACCCTCGCCTTCACGGCGGTGTACCTGAATGTCTTGCAGACCGACCTTGGCGTCCGGGTCGAAGTACACGCCAATGGCGCCGTGGTTGAGGGTGACGCGCCAGCGGCCGCCGTCCAGTAGCCAGGTGTGCTCGTTGATGCGCCCGCCACTGCCGGCCTGCCCGCGGCTGTAGCCCCATTTTTCCAACAGGTTGCCGAGCTTGCCGCGGTTGAGCTTCTTGCGTGCCGGCAGGGCCAGGCGGTCGGCGGCCATAACGTCAGCCGGCGGCACCAGCACCGGGGTGGTCCACTGTTCGATAGGCGACTCCAGCTGGTAGTCCTTGAAGTGCGCCACCCAGGCGGCGCGCTCGCTTTCTTCCAGCTCCAGCGGGTGGGTGGCGTGCACGATGGCGTTGGCAGGCAGACTGTAGGGCTCGTCGTTAAGGTCGATCAATTCGCCCCCGGCTACCGGACGGAAGCGCTGCAGCGGCTGGCCCTGGCCATCGTTGGCGGACCACACCACGGTCTGCGCGATTACCGCCATCAGCGGGTGCTGGATAAACAGTTTTTGCCAGGTGGCGGCCGGCCAGGCGCTACCCAACTGGAACAGGCGGGCAAGACGTCGGCTCTGCTGCTTGAACACCGGTTTGAGGTTTTTGCTCAGGGCCTTGAAGTGGTTTTCCGCCAGGCTGCGTTTGTCGGCATCCTCGCCGGCTTTGGCTTTGGGCAGGGTTTTGCTGGTTTTGCCGTTCTCGTCAATCACCACCAGGCTGAGGTCGGCGTGCATGCGCACCACGTACTGATACGGACCGACATCCAGCAGCAGGCCCTTGTGGGTCAGGCCGAAGTCGGGCACCAGCTGTTCGAGCAATTCACTGAAGATCATGCCGCGCCGGGTGGCGGCCTCGGTGAGCGCCTGGCGGGCGGCGATCAGCACGGCATCGGAGAGCTTGCCGTTTTCCCACAGGTCGCGGGCCTGGAACACCCCGTAGTCGCCCGGCAGTTGGCAGAGCAACTGCAGGGCGGCGTTGGCTTTCACTTTGCGCAGTTTTTTCCAGTCGTTGACCGCTTTCACCAACGCATTGGCCACCCGCTCATCACCGAACTCGGGCACGGTGAGCAGCATCCAGTCCAACTCTCCCGCACCATTGGCGGCGATCCACTGCTGCACGCTGAGGAAGGCAAAATCGCTGCGCCGGCCGGCCGGCAGAAACTCCAGAATCTGCCGCACGCGCCGGGGAATCTGCTGGCCGCCATCGAACAGCAGAAACATCAGCTGGCGCCCCAGCGCTTCGCCCAGTGGCGCCAGCACTGTGGCGAACTCGTCGTTCCAGCGCTTGCTGACAGCAGCAGGAATCTTTACCCCCGCTGCTTCTTTCTGCAGGCCGGCGAGGTCGATTTCGGCATGGCTATCAAGGCTGGTCACCGCCAGTCCGGCGCGCTCCAGCACGTTGAGGCTGAGGCCGCGGCTGTAGTCGTCGTGGGCTTCGTCGTTGAAGTGGCGGTTGACCAGTGCGGCCATGGCCGGGTCGCTCGCCAGCGCCATGCCCAGCAGCACCCATTTGCGCGCTTTGGGCGCGGCATTCAGCAGCCCGGACGCTTCAATGGCGGCGGCGCTGCTGCGGGTGAGCAAGGCGAGCACCGGGTCATGCAGGGTTTTCGAGCTGCTGTTGAACAGCTTGGCCAAGGGTTCGCCACAGGCCACCAGGGTGCTGTCGTCGAACAATTGCAGCAGGCGCAGGCGCGCTTTGTCATCCAGCACGGCAAAGGCCTGCGGGCATTCCACCAGGGTCTTGGCGGCGATGGCGGCCGCGCTTTTCGGGTTGCGTGCCACGTGGCGCGCCCAGTCTTTGTCGGCCACCAGAGCGCGGGCGGCCAGGTGCGGCACCAGTTGCATCAACGCGGTTTTCTGCTTGGCCAGGGCGAGAATCTGTTCATCTGCAGACCAGCCGCTTTCCTTATCGATATAGGCGTGGAAAGCCTCGGGGTGCTGCGCGTACAGGCGCTCCATAAACGCGATCAACGGCGCACGGATGTACTTCACCTGCAGCGTCTGCATGCAGGTGGCGGCCACCTTGGCCTTGCCCTCGGCCGTCGTCACATCCCACAGCAGTTGCCAGCGCTCCAAGTCGTCGCGTTGAATCTCCTGGTCAAGGATCTCGATGAACAATGCTGGAAACGCCTCACTGGCCTGCATCAACAGCGGCCAGTTCTGCGGGTGTTTGGCGTAGGCGTCGGCGCGCTCGTCGTTTTGCTTTTCGCTCACCAGGCGAATGGTCGCCACGTCGAACAGATACGTAGCCGCCCGCGCGCTGAGGGTGGGGTTGCTACTGCTCAGGTAGCTGTAAAGGTACTCGCCATTGCTGAAGTTTTTCAGCAGCTCCCAGCTAAAGTCCTGCTCCTCGTCACGCGGGCTCAGGTACTGGGTGATCACCTGATGCAACTGCGCTTCATCGCCACTGCGTTTGAACTGGTCGAGCACGTCGCTGAACAGGCGGCCGGACAGGGATTCGAGAATGCTCAGGTACCAGGCGCGGGCCTCGGGCGAAGTGCTGCGCGGGGTGAATTCTCCAAGGCGCTGATAGTGCGTTTGCTCGAGTATCAGGGCCGCTTCGGGGTAGCGATCGGCAAAGGATTCGGTCGCCTTTGTCCAGCGCAACACCGTTTCGGACAGGGGCGCCAGAAACGCCCGGAAGCCATCGGCACTGTCAGCAAACAGGCCGCCAGCAGCATAGCCGTTGAGCAACCGGCCGAGGATGTCGTAGCCATATCTATCGGGTGCGGCGAGCATCTTGCCCCAGCGCGGGTCGCCGACCAGCGCTTTGAGCAACGGCAAGCTGAACTGGTGCAAGCCGCCCAACGGCACGTCGAGCTCTTTGGCGGCGTTGCTGTCTACCAGTACCTTCATGCAGCCAAGCAAGATGTCGACACTGAAGTCGTTGGTCAGCGTGCCCAGCAGCAATTGCTCACGAACCAGCACCAGTTGCAGACGCAGAGCGCCCAGGCCGTCAATGCGATAGGCCTCCAGGGCGCCTTTGCCGGGCACCAAAGCAGCGGCCAGCGAGTTCGGTTGTGCCCCGGCGCTGCGCAGCCAGGCGTTTGTTTCACCCCACTCGCCAGTGCCTTTACCCAGGTGCGCGGCCCACTCCCGCAGCCCGGCACCCAGGGTGGCGTTGGCTTTTTTGTAGCGACCGGCGTCGGTTCGGTGATCGCGCGGCAGAAACACCGACGCCAGCGGGTAGAACTCCAGAAGCGGCGCCAGCAACACCACCAACCATTCCCCGCGCGCTATCCAGCTCGCATCCGGGGCACCGACAAACAGCTTTTTGTGAATGGCGTCCATGGCCACATAGGTGCCATCGCCGCTGTAACTGCGCTGGCTGAACGGCATCTGCGTGGCCAGTTCCTTGCGCCAGTCCAGCGGCAGCACTACGCCTTGCGCCCAGGCCGCAGGAATGGCGGAAAAGTCCAACTGCTTGCCGATGCCGACGTCGTTGTAGCCGGCGTTGAGGCGGGCAAAAAAGTCGGCTTCATCGACGCTGTCACCCAGGTTGGCAAAAGCCTGAAATCGTTGTTGGTCGTGCTTGAGCATGGCGTTCCCTGCAAAAAGTAAAAGGTCACAAACGGGCCGTCAGGCCCTTACAGCGCATTGGCTTCCAGGGTCTGCGCCTGGCTTAACAAGGTGTTGAGAAACGCCCGCGGCAGATCCCCCAGCCGTTGCCGCTCAAAGCCCTTGGCGCCACGCCGGTGCACTTCGATGTTCTCCAGGCTGACCTTGGCTTCAGCATCGAAGTACACGTCGATATCACCGTGATTGAGGGTCACCAACCAACGCCCACCATCAGCACGCCAGATGTGTTCATTGACCCGCGCACCGTCGCCGGCCTGGCCTTTGATATAGCCCCACTTCTCTACCAGACTGCCGAACTTGCCGCGGTTGAGTTGTTTACCCGCCGGCAGCGGCAAGCGGTCAGCCGCGAGAATCCCGGCCTCGGGCACCACGATCTGAGTGGTCCACTGCTCGATCGGCGACTCCAACTGGTAGTCGGCAAAGTGCGTCACCCAGGCGGCGCGCTCGGCTTCTTCCAATTCCAGCGGGTGGGTGACGTGCACCACGGCATCGGCCGGTAGGCTCCAGGGCTCGTCATTGAGGTCGATCAGCTCACCGCCCTCGGCCGGGCGAAAGCGTTGCAAAGGCTGGCCGTGGGCATCGTCCGCCGACCACACCACCGCTTGCGCCAGCACCGCCATCAGCGGGTGCTGGATAAACAGCTTCTGCCAGGTGTCGCTCGGCCAGGCGCTGCCCAACAGGAACAGGCGCGACAGGCGTTTGACCTGCTGCTTGAACACCGGCTTGAGGTTCTTGGCCAGGGCCTTGAACTGGTTCTCGGCGACACTGCGTTTGTCGGCGTCTTCCCCTGTTTTGGCCTTGGGCAGGCTTTTGCTGATTTTGCCGTTTTCATCCTGCACCAGCAGGCTCAGGTCCGGGCGGATGCGCACCACGTACTGATAGGGGCCAACATCCAGCACCAGCCCCTGATGGGTAAGGCCGAAGTCGGGCACCAGCTGTTCGAGGAACTCGCCGAGGCTCATGCCACGCCGCTCGGCTGCCGCACTCAGCGCCTCTTTGGCGGCTATTTCGATGGAGTCGGAAAACTTGCCGCTTTCCCATAGATCACGGGCCTGGGAAACGCCGAAGTTGCCCGGCAACTGGCAAAGCAGATGCATGGCGGCACTGGCTTTCACCTTGCGCACCTTTTTCCAGTCCTTGATCGCTTTTACCAACTCATTGGCGATGCGTTCATCGCCGTAAAGCGGCAACGTCAGCAGCAGCCAGTTGAGCTCCACCGCCCCGTTGGCGGCCGCCCATTGCTGCACGCCAAGCAAGGCGAAGTCGCTGCGCCGGCCAGCGGGCAGCAGGTCGAGCAGATGACGGGCGCGGCGTGGCAACTGCTCGCTGGCTTCGAATAGCAACTGCAGCAGTTGCAGGCCCAGGGCATCCTCCAGCGGTGCAAAGAGCGTGGAGAATTCTTCGTTCCAGTATTTGCTGACCGCCGCCGGAATTTTCAGGCCCGCGGCCTGCGCCTGCAGGGTCGCCAGGTCGGCATCGGCCCAGGCATCCAGACCGGCCAGGGAGTAGCCGCCGCGCTCCAGCGCATCCAGGCTCAGGCCACGGCTGAAGTCGTCGTGGGCCGGGTCTTTGAAGTAGCGGTTGACCAGCTCCAGCCCTGCCGGCTCGCTGGTCTTGGCCAGGCCGATCAACACCAGCTTGCGCGCTTTGGTGGGCGCAGCAAGCAGGTTCGCGGCTTCGATGGCCGCAGCGCTGCTACGGGCGATAAGCGCCACCGCTGGCTCGCGCAGGGTTTTCGAGCTGCTGGTGAACAACTTGGCCACGGCGTCGGCACAGGCCAGCAACGCGCAGTCATCGAACACCGCCAGCAAGCGAATGCGCCACTTTTCGTCGAGTTCGGCAAACGCCTGCGGGTACGTCACCAACGCCCGTACCACGCCGGCACGAATGGCCAGATGGTCGGGGTCGGCGTCTGTGGCCCACTCGTCATCGACGGCCAGATAGCGGGCAGCCAACGCGGGCAGCAGTTGCAACAGCGGCGTTTCAACGCGGCTGAACGTTTCGAGCTCGCTATGCAGGTAGTAACTCTCGCCGTGGGTAATGGCCCGAAACCAGGGCTCGGCGCCCTGGGCGTACAAACGCTCGACCACAAGTAGCGCCTGCGCGCCATACCGCTTGTGGGTGCAGGCTTCCAGAAACGCACCGGCCACCTGCACGCGCGCCTCCCCCTCTACCTTGTTCCAGACCAATTCCCAGCGCTCGAGGTCGTCACGCTTGAGGGTATGAGCCTGCAACGTGCCGACAAACAGGTTCGGATAACGCTCGCAGGCCCTGAGCAACACCGCCCAGTTCTGCGCATGCTTGACGTAGGTGTTGGGTAGCTCGTCGTAGCTATCTTCGGTGTCCGCCTGGCTCGGCGCTTCATCAGGCTGCGTGGTCGCCAGTTTGAACAGACAGTCGGGCAGCTGGTTGCGGAACAACACGTTCTTGCAGTCCAGGTAGCTGTACAGATGTTCGGCATTGTTCAACCGCGCCAACAGCTCCCAGGGAAAGCGCTGCTCTTCACGCGGGCACAGGTACAGGCTGATCATCTGGTGCAACTGCTCGGCCGTGCTCCTGCTTCCCACCTGGTTGAATAGTTTTTCAAAAAAGTAGCTGTCGAGCTGGTCGATAACCGACAGGTACCAGGCCTGAGCCTCAGGGGTATCGAGGGTGGGATTGACGATCTGACGCCGGGCAAACAGGCGTTGCTGGTACTTCAATGCGCAATCGGGATACTGCAGGGCCAACGCCCCGGTCAGTTCCAGATTGGCGAAGCTCATCCCCGTGGTGTTGTTCACCAGGTGCAGGTAACGGTCGTTTGGCAGCACCACCAGCTCAACCGCCCGCAGGTCCTGAAACAGCCCCTCGACCAGCCACCGCTCGGTGCCGTCCTCGTCCGTCAGCATCTGCTCCAGACGCGGACTGGCGCACAGGCTGCGCAGCAGCGGCAACGTGTAGTTGTGCAGCCACAGCAAAGGGCTTTGCAAGTGACGTATTTCCCAGGTCGGCGCCAGGTTGCGCAGGTGGGTCAGCAGCAAATCGATCCAGCTGTCATCGCTGGTCTGGTCGAGCAGCAAGCGCTCGCGCACCAGAACCAGCAGCAGGCGCAAGCCAGAAAGGTCCACCACGTTGGCAACCGACACGGTGCGCTCGGCCAGAATCTCGGCGAGCATGCCGGGCGCAGCGCCGGCGGTTGCCAGCCAGCGATTCACCGGGCCCCACTGCCCCGTACCGTCGGCAATTTGCTGCGCCCACTCCCGCAGGCCCGCGCCCAGGGTGGCGTCGTAGCCGCTGTCTTGGTCGGCGCTGAGCGTACTGGTGTCCAGTTTCAACACGTGGTGCAACGTGCGGGGGCGCACCAGCGGCGCGCACAGCACGGCCAGGTGCTCGCCCTGCGCCAGCCAGTGCGCCGCCGGCTCGCCAGTGAACAGGGCGCTGCGCAAACGCTCGGACGGTTTGAAGCTGTCGAAGTAGTCGTACGCCTGCTGATCGATCGGCGTCTGCGCCGCCAATGCCTGGCGCCAGTCCAGCGGCAGGTCTGTACCGTTCTCCCAGGCGCTTTGCAGCTCGGCGACATCCAGGCCCTGGCCAATACCGAAGCCCTGGTACACCTGTTTCAGGCGGGCGAAAAAATCGACGCGGTTTTCGCAGTTGGAGAGTTCGATAAACCCCTTAAACCGTTGTATGTCGTGCTTGATCATTTGCTTGCGCTCCTTGCAAAAAATACGGGCCAAACTGGCTGACTACAGGGCCTGCGCGCTTAACGCGGCGGCCTGTACCAGCAAGGTGTTGAGAAAGGCCGGCGGCAGATCGCCCAGGCGTTGGCGGGCAAACCCCTCACCGTCGCGACGGTGCACCTGCATGTCGTGCAGGCTCACGGTGGCATCGGGATCGAAGTACACGAAGATATCGCCGTGGTTGAGCGTCACCAGCAGTTGCCCGCCGTCGAGCAGCCAGGTGTGTTCGCACACCTGCGCGCCATCACCGGCCTGGCCTTTGCTGTAGCCCCATTTGTCCACCAGGCTGGCGAACTTGCCGCGGTTGATGAGTTTGTCAGCAGGTAGCGGCAAGCGGTCGGCGCTCAGCAGCTCCGCATCGGGGACAAGCACCGGGGTGCTCCACTGTTCGATTGGCGATTGCAGCGCGTAATCGGCGAAGTGCGTCACCCAGGCGGCGCGTTCGGCCTCGTCCAGTTCCAGCGGGTGGGTGGCGTGCACCACGGCATCGGCCGGCAGTTGGTAGGGCTCGTCGTTGAGGTCGATCAGTTCGCCGCCCTCTGCCGGACGGAAACGCTTGAGCGGCTGGCCCTGGGCGTCGTCTGCCGACCACACCACCGACTGGGCGATCACGGCCATCAACGGATGCTCGACAAACAGGCGCTGCCAGGTAGCGGTCGGCCAACGGCTGCCCAGCTGGAACAGGCGGGTCAGGCGTTTGCTCTGCTGTTTGAACACCGGCTTGAGGTTCTTCGCCAGGGCCTTGTACTGGTTTTCCGCCAGGCTGCGTTTGTCGAGGTCTTCACCGGCTTTGGCCTTGGGCAGGCTTTTGCTTGTTTTGCCCTTTTCGTCCAGCACCACCAGGCTCAGGTCGGGGCGCATGCGCACCACGTACTGATATGGCCCAACATCCAGCATCAGGCCCTGGTGGGTCATGCCGAAGTCCGGCACCAATTGTTCGAGAAACTCGGCCAGGCTCATGCCCTGGCGCTGCCCGGCTTCGGTAAGCGCCAGCTCGGCAGCGCTTTCGATGGATTCGGAAAACTTGCCGCTCTCCCACAGCTCACGCACCTGGGCCACGCCGAAGTTGCCGGGCAACTGGCAGAGCAGGCGCATGGCCGCGCTGGCTTTCTGTTTGCGGGCTTTTTTCCAGTCCTTGATCGCTTTTACCAGGTCGTTGGCAATGCGTTCATCGCCGTACACCGGCAGTGTCAGCAGCAGCCAGTCGAGCTCGGTGGCGCCGTTGCTGGCGATCCATTGGCGCACGCCGAGCCAGGCGAAATCACTGCGCTGGCCTGCCGGCAAAAAGCTCAGCAATTGCCGCGCACGCCGCGGCAAGCGTTCGCCACCGCTGTAGAGCAGGTGCAGCAATTGCAGGCCCAGCGCCTCGCCCAAGGGGGCCAACAGCGCGGCGAATTCGTCGTTCCAGTATTTGCTCACAGCGGCCGGAATTTTCAGCCCCTGCGCCTGGGTTTGCAGACTGGCCAGGTCGAGCTCGGCCCAGGGGTCGAGGCCCTTCAGCGACTGGCCGCCGCGCTCCAGGGCATCCAGGCTGAGGCCACGGCTGTAGTCGTCGTGGGCTTTGTCGCCGAAATGGCGGGTGATCAGTTCGAGCATGGCCGCCTCGCTGGACAGTGCCATGCCGATCAGCACCAGCTTGCGCGCCTTGGGAGCTGCTGCGAGCAGATTCGCGGTGTCGAGGGTCGCAGCGCTGCTGCGTGCGATCAGCGTGACGGCCGGTTCACGCAGCAGCTTCGAGCTGCTGGCGAACAGCTGCGCGAGGGTGGCGGCGCAGGCCAGTACAGCGGCATCGTTGAACAGCGGCAGCAGTTTGATCTGCGCCTTTTCTTCCAGCTCGGCAAAGGCCTGTGGGTGGGCAGCCAGGGCACGCGTCACATAAACGCTGGGCAATGGCGCTTTGGTGCCGCCGCTCATCCAGCCGCTGCTGTCCATCAGGTAACGGGCGGCCATCGCCGGCAGCAGCTCCTGCAACGGTGTATCCAGTGGACCGATTACCGCGATTTCCTGGCACAGAATTCTGCCATCCTCACTGGCGACTGCCGCGTGCCAGGGCTCGCGCTGTTGTTGATAGAGGCGCGCGGCCATTTCCAGCACGGCTGGGCCGTAGTACTTGTTGAAGCCCACACCCAGAACTCGCTGTGCCATCTCCACGCGGTCTTGCGAGTCAAGTCGGTTCCAGATCAATTCCCAGCGGCTCAGATCGTCGTGATCGAGGTTGTAGGAGCGCAGGGTGTCGACAAACACCGCCGGGTAGTTGCCCGAGGCTTCGAGCAGCAGCGGCCAGTTGTACGGGTGACGGATGTAGCGGTAGGGGCGCTCGAAGTCGTCATCGTCTGAGGGCTCGTCCGTCTCATCGCGCGTCGTGGCCACACTGAACAGACGATCGGCGGCCTTGCGGTGTAGCCATGGGTTGTCGCCAGCCAGGTAGCTGTAGAGCCAGTCGGCATTGTCGATAAATTCCAGCAGGCAATACGGGTAGTGCTGGTCCGCGCGCGACAGCAACACGCCAGTGATCAGCGGGTGCAAACGCTGCTCACCTATCTTGTCCATCAGCTGTTCCAGCACGGCATTGAACGTATTCCCGGACAGTTGCCCAAGCACCTGTTCATACCAGGCCAGACCTTCCTCGGTGGTCAGCCGCGGCTTGAGTTGCCCCAGACGCGCCAGCACCTGCTGCTCCCGAATTAGCTCGACCTGCGGATAAAGGCGCACAAACTCCTCGCTCGGGGCGAGCCAGAGCAGGCATTCGTCGGACATGCCATCAATCAGCGCACGAAAGCTTTCCGGGGTCTGGCAGAACAAGGCCGCCAGGTCGAACTTGTGGAACAGTCGGCAAATAGGTGAGTCACTGGTGAGCCCGTCCTGACTGGCGAGCACCCGCAGCCGTGGGCTACCGGCAAGCACCTGAAGCAACGGCAGACAGCAGTGGTGATGCAGGTTCTCGGCCGCCGCTGGCTCACGGTGGTACCAACGCTCACCGACCCATGAGTTCACCAGCAGCAGATTGATCCAGTGATCATCGCCAGGCGCGCCCGCCAGCAGTTGTTCACGGACCTTGATCAACAGCAGGCGCAGACCGGCAAGGTCGGTTGCCCACTCATAGGTCAGCGCCTGGTCGTCTTCGGGGATGGCGCTCAATAGCCGCGCCGGATCAGCGCCGGCCTGGCGCATCCAGGTATATACCGCCGCCCACTCGCCGCTGCCGTCAGCCAATTGCTGCGCCCAATCGCGCAGGCCGGCGCCCACCGTGGCGGCAAAATCGTGATAACGCTCAGGCTGGGCAGGGTCGGTATGAAACCACAGGATGGACGCTAGATAACGGCCCTCCAACAGCGGTGCCAAAAGCATGACCAGGCGCTCGCCACGCTCCACCCAGGCAGCGCACGGCGCATCGGCAAACAGCCTGCGGTTATGCCACTCCATCACGTTGAAGGTAAATGAGCGTTGGTACGGAAAAAGGTCGACTGGCGTTTGTGCCAGCAGCGCCAAACGCCACTCGCGGGGCGGCATCTGGCCCTGCTCGCAGGCTGTTTGCAATGCCGCGAAATCCAGACCAACGCCAATCCCGACGGCCTGATAGGCGCTGGCGAGCAGCGGGAAAAACTCGGCTTCGTTTTGGCCCTCGATAAGCGTTGCAAAGGCGTCGTAACGGGCTTCATCGTGCTTGATCATGGCGCAGCGCTTCCTTGCAGAATTGAGTACCGAGTTGGCCTGCTGGCGACAGTAACCTCAGCGTTGCACATGCTGGAATCAGCGGTTTGTCCAGTGGTGAGTTCAGCCACTTGACCCTCCGTCTACCGCCCGGGTCGGCGGCTTGCCGGCCTGCAGTTCCTGGCGCAAAAACAGCTCCAACTCCGCCGGTTCGAACTGCAACGCGAACAATGGCATGGCAAAGCGGTACAGGCTCTGTTCGCGGCGCAGGACAAAGGCCAGCACCAGGCGTTGCAGGGCGCGATTGAGGGCGTCCATGTCGACGCGTTGCCGCTGGTTTGCAAACAACGCCACCAGTTCCTGCAGGCTGGTCTGGCCGTGGCAGGCGGTGTGGTAGACCACGATGCGGTCCAGGCGGCAGGCGTCTTCGTCGTGGCTCAAGCGGCCCCACCCGGCCAGGGCGTCTTGCACGGCTTGCGAGCTCAGGGCCTGTTGCAGGTGGTGGCGGCCAATGGCCCGTTCGCCCGGCTGCAAGGCCTCCAGGCATTCCTGGCAAATGATCGCCACCAGGTTGGCGCGCTGGCCGCTGGCTTCAACCACTTCGTCGACCAAGGCATTGCTGGCAAAGCCAAGGCGCAGGTGTTTGAGCGGCACGCTGGCCAGCTCGCGGCAGGCATCGGGCTCCAGGCCGCCGATGGTCAGTACTTCGCCGAAGTTGCGCAGTGGCGATTGGTAGTCGAGTACGGCGGTGGCGTAAAGGTCCCAGAAGCCGGCGAGCATAAACCAGCAACGGCCCTCTTCACTCAGGGCGCGCAAGGTGGAGAGCTGGCGGTAACCGTTATTCGATTCGTCACGGAAGAACAGGTCGGCCTCGTCGATCAGCAGAAATACGCGCTTGCCGACATGGCTGGCGACTATATGGGCCAGCACCTGCTCCAGCGCGGTTTCTGCCGGCAAACCGAATTGCAGGGCCAGACGCGGTGCCAGCCGGTGGTCGCGCAGGGAGATGTAGTGGCAGGCAATCTGTGGGTGTTCCACCAGACGTCGTTGCACGGCTTTGAGCAGGCTGCTTTTGCCCAGCTGTCGACCGCCCACCACCAGGTAATTGGCCGGTTCACGGTTGAGCACCCGGGCCAGCAGTTGCGCCCGGCCGAAGAACGAGCCTGCGCGCACCACGCCGCCACGGGTCTGGTAGGGCGAAATGCGCGTGACCTTGAGTTGCGCGGCCAGCAGGCGCAGGAGCACGTCCAGTGGTTTGGCGGCCAGCAGCCATTCACTCTGGCTGGCTTCATCCACCGCCACGTAAAGGTTGGCAGCGTCCTGGCAGAAATCGCTCAGCGCTTCGGCGTCTGCCACGGGCAACACCAGCATCACGTCGAGGCCGGTTTGCATGCCGCGCAGGTGCTGCACCAGCATGTCGTCGACCAGGCCATCTTCCGGCACATACACCAGGCAGCGGTCCAGGCTGACTGGCAGCTCGGCGCTGAAACGCCACTCGTACACACGGCCCGGCAGGGTCCAGCCGCTGCTGGCTTGGCATTTGGCGCCCACGCGCAGGGCCAGGGCAGCTACCCGTTGCGCGCCGTCGCCACCCGCCAGGTCCAGGGCGCGCTGCCAGTTACTGGCACTGACGCCGGCGGCCAGCAGGGTGTTTTTCTTGCGGCCCATCAGGCGCAGCAAGCGGTCCAGCTTGGGTAGTTGGGAAATCGGCAGGCGCAGCAGGTTGTCAGGGCGCGATTGCACCGGCCCCAGCAAAGGGTGGCGCAGCAACAGCAGCACAGCGACGATCAACACCACCAGCACGCAAACAATCACGATAAAGCGCAACTCGGAGACGGTGGAATCGCCCACCGGCTCCTCGCTGCCGAAACGCTGGCAGCTGGGCAGCAAGGCTTTGTCCGGCACCGGCGGCTCGCCGGGCGAACAGGCGAACTGCGCGGTCTCCGGGTTCCAGTCCAGCACGATGCGCTTGCCGGCCAGGTCGCTGGTGAGTTTTTCGTCGTCGATATAGGTGGCGATCAGGCGAAACGGCTGCGGCGAGGTGACGGTCAGTAGGTTGCCGGTCAGCACGCGTGGCTGTAGTTCACTGATGTCGGTCGGCCACTCGCCACGGTCGGAGTAGTACTGGTGGATGCCAACACGCCACATGCCGATTTCTTGCCAGCCATTGAAGGCAATGGCATTGGTCAGGGCGCTGGAGCGCGTCACCGGGTTCAGGTTGGGCAGGATCAAGGCGCTGCCAATGGCATAGGTGATGAGGCCGATCACCACGATGCGGATGTAGGTGCGGTTGAGCAGCACGGCTTTGAGGTTCATCCCTCAGCCCCCGCTTCCACCACCTGCAACCCGGCCTGACGCACCACGTCGCAACGCCAATACAGGCGGGCGTTATCGCCCTGCCCGCGCACCGATACCAGGTTGCTCCAGAACAGGCGGCGCAGCTCCGGGTCGGCCAGGTAGGGTCTGGCGCGGCCCAGATCGTCGGCGGCCAGACGCTGGGCCAGCCGCTCGCGGGCCGCCGGCTCTTCCACCAGTGGCTGAAAGGCCTGCCACAAACGGGCGCTGCTGCATAAATGGGTATGCAGGGCCTGGCGCGAGGCGTCGTCCACCGCGGGGTATTCCACCAGCCATTGCAGCCCCTCCTCGGCCAGGGCCGGGTGTCCGCCGCAGCTTTGCAGCAGGTGTTCGAGCATCGCCGGGGCGAACTGCCGCTCGGGCCAGCGGCGCGCGGCCAGGCTGGCCAGATCCGCCAGGCCCAGCTCTGGCCAGTGGCTGACCTGGGCGATATTGAGCAACGACAGATCGCCGCTGCGGTATTTCAGATCGGCCAGACCTTCGCCGCCACACAGCAGCAGGTGCAGGTTGCCGCTGTGCATTTCGCTGAGGCTGCGCAGGATGCCGGCCAGGGTTTCGCGCAGCTGCGGCGTACCTTGCTCGAAGCGACTGACCAGGCAGAACAGGCGATTGCCAGCGAGCAGGCGCTGCTCCAGGGCGGCCTCGAACTCATAGTCAGAGGTCACCCCATCGAAGCCACATTGACGGCCCACGGCGGCGAAATAGTCGGCGCTGGCGGTACTCACGCTATAGGGCGGCTGGATATGCAGCACGGCAGCCTCGCCATACAAGGCTTTGGCGCGGGCCAGCAGCTCCAGACGAAACGGTGGCTGGCCCCAGTGCGCCTGGGACAGCAGCATGCTGATGGGGTACGGCGTCAGACGCTCGAGCTGGGCGAAGAGAGCGTCGATAAACGCGGCAAACGGGCTGCCCAGCGCCGGCTCGCCCTGCAAGGGAAACTCCCGTTCAAAACCGGCGGCACTGAACAGTCGGTTGGTTTCCGCCTCGGTCAGACGCAGGTACCCGGCGCAGGCCAGCAGCTTGTCGCGGGATTTCGGGTTGGGCAGTGACAGACCGTTGCGCCAGTTATTTACCGCTTCGCGGCTCAGGCCGATTTCACTGGCCACCCCCGAGGCGCTGGCGCGGATACGGCGCATATACAGAGTCAGCAGGGTCGAAAACGAATCAGCGTCCATCGCAGGCAATCCTTAAAACCGGCCACCGGGGTGGCGCGGCTACAACTAATGGCAATACGCGCAACGGGCTTACAGCGTTTGCACCAGAGCCCATGACTTCAACGCCACCAGACTCAAGGCTACCGCCAGAGGCGAAAGAAACAGCACGTGCACAAACGACATGACCGCCCAGCCGGGTTCCTCGTCATCCTCCTCGCTGGCGTTGGCATCGACCTCCTCCCCTTCCTCTTCATCGGCGCTATCGTCCTGGCGCAAATAGGCCACTAGAAACACCAAGGTCGCTACTCCGGCTGCGGCGGCCAGACCGAGAAAGGCGTAGCGCAACGCCGGTTGGCGCAGCTCATAGAAGTACAAGGCGAATACCAGGCCGACCAAGGGAAAGGTCACCAGCGCCGTGTAACGGAACAGGCTCAGGCCTTCGCCGTGGTCCGACCGGCACAGGTAACGGGCCACCAAGGCACCCCAGATAATCAGCACACCGCCCCACCACTCGATTTCGGTCAGCATGCGGGTTGCTCCTGTTCAGGGGTTTCGTCGGAATCGGCGTTGTCGTGGCTGTCGTTGTCGTCGGCGGTAAAAGGTTTGTTGGCCTGGGTGGCGTAATACAGCGGCAATACCACCGCCAACACCAGGCCCAGGCCGATCCACAGCCAGACGCCCTTGAACAACAGGACCGTCACCAGGGTAAACACAAACGCCTGCAATAGGCCCTTGGCCAGACCGCCCAACACCATCACCACCTGCACCACTTCCAGCGGGTTGCTGCCGGTTTCGCGGGAGACCTTGGCCAACTCGATAAAGGCCTGCACGGTTTCATCGCGCTGCTTGGCTTCACTCTTCTGCTCGGCCAACAGTTGCTTGAGGCTGGTGGGCTTGGCCACCTCAATGCACTCACCCTCGTCGGGCTCAGGCAATTGCCCATCCACCGCCCGGCCTGCTTCAGGCTCGGCCAGATAAAAAGCATCGCGGTTGACCAGCTTGCCGGCACTGAAGTGATAACGCTGGGTTTCGCCCACCTGGTCGTAGAACACCTCGACCACCGCCGCGCGCAGCGCGCCCTGGAACAACTGGCCGAGCAACTGCAGCGGCAAGGGCGCACTGGTGGAGGTGTCGAAATCGAGGCGGAGGAATTCGGGCTGGGCACTGAACTGCTGGTTGAACCAGTTTTCGGTCCAGAGTTCGTTCAGTTCGACGCCCAATTGCGCCTGGAACGGCGCGCTGCGTTCAGGCGCCTCGCGGCGCAGTTCCAGCAGGGCTCGCAACGCCGTTTCATGGCTGGTCTGATCGGCAAAAAATAACAACAGCTGATGGGAATTCTGCGACATGTTTCATTCCTTGAATGGGAAAACCACAACCCTGTAACGGTTGACAGCGGTGCCTGTCAGCCATGCGCGGGGCTATTAAATCAGATGCTTAGAGCACTAGTGGCACAACTTGTCGGGCTGGCCAGCACTGCAAGAAGAAGCGTGAAGCAGATCACACTTCAGCCAAACCCAGGCAGCTGGCCACTGCTGCCTGGCGACGCCGATCAATCCCCGGTAATGCGCCGATATCACTCGCCAAGGCCAGCAATGCCTGGGCAAAGGCGCGGCTCTCGGCGGCGGGTAAATGGGCCTCGAATACCTGGCGAATCACCAATAATTCAGCTGCGGCACTGCCCTTGCCGGCCTGCATATCGGCGGCCAGGGTCGACAGGTCATGGCTCAGTTGGCCGACCAGGCGGCTAAGCAAAGGATTGAGGTAGTTACCGGCAGTCGCCAATAGCCTCGCCAGGCCCGGCAGGCTGGCCTTATCCAGAGCGCCCTGGTTACCGGCCATCAGGCGGAACACCAGCAAGGGCGCGCGGCGCAGCAGTTGCAGTTCTTCTAGGGTGAAGTGGCCAGCGGGGTCGCAGTGCTGATCCATCTGTGGCTGGTAATGGCTGTGCCAGATCGCACTGCCCTGGGTATGGGCGGCCAGCCCCCTGAAGAAAAACTGACCGAGAATTTCCACCTGCTCACCGTCGAAACCCTGGCATTCGCTGAGCACCGGGTTGTGGACGGCAAAGCCTTTTTCATGCAGGCCACTGCGGTACGGCAACACATATTGCAGCTTGCAGTGCGGCGCGGCAGCAAAGCGCACATCGAGAATCAGGCAGGCGCTTTTGCCGCTGGCCGACTCACTACCCAGGGGCATGCAGCCATCCTTGATCAGCACCGCGCCGAGTTGGTTGCCGTGCAGGCTGGCCAGCCTGTGTTCGCCCTGCAGCGGGCCAGTGGCCAGGCGCTCCATGGAGCACTTGTCGTCGGTACCCAGATAGCCAACCAGGGGGATCAGGGCTTGGCCATCGCAGACACTCCAGATCGAGTGCGCGGCGCAGTAGCCGGCCATTTCCATGACTTTGGCGCTTTCTTGCATATCCGAATTTCCTTTAAGAAGTGAGGCGTGGCGAGCGGTTCAGGCCGCGCGCTGGGCCTTTTTCGTTTCGGCCTGCACATGCCACTGGGTGGCGGCCGGCACTATGTCGACGGCGGCTTCCAGGTAACTGGTCGCTGCGCCATGCAGGCGCACGCCGCTGCTATCCAGCTGCAACACCACCGGGCGAGCCGTGAACAGCAGCATCAGGCTGTCGTGGCCCTGGCTGTGCTGGGTAGCCAGAAGACGCTGGTGGTTACTCGCCGCGTTTGTGTGCGGGGTCGCCAGGCTGGTGGCGTGCAGGCGGTGCTGCCAGAGCAGCGAGGACAGGGCCTGCTCATCGGCCAGTTGGTAGAAATCGCTGTGCTGGCCATTGGCGCTGGCGACGATGACCTGACCCGGCAGGGCCAAGGCGCGGATCAGGGCCAGGTCCTGCTGATGGCGAGCCCGCAGCAGCTGCACGATGCGCTGCTGGTGGCGCTGCATCGAGCCGTCCGCAACGCAGGCCATACGCCGGTAAAAGCTGGCAAGGCGGTCGATTTCTTCGTCGTCGATACGTGCCAGACGCCAGCTGTGCAGGCTGTCGCACCGGCCGTTCCAGGCCAGCGAATTCCAGGCCACCCGCGCCTGACTGCGCACCGCCAGCGGCAACTGCTGATCGGCCAATAAGGCCAGTTGGCGGTCGCTCAGGGTGTCGCTCAATTTATCGTGACGATCCATTCCACATCCTCCTTGGCCAATCGGCTGAACTGGTTGCCATTGTTGGCCAAGGCTCCGGGAAGCGCAGTTCCGGAGTTGTCAGGTGCTGGGTGTGCGGCGGTGGACAGAACGTCAAGTGCTGAAGATCTACAACATCGCGGCTAAAGCCCCTCCGACATGGATGTGCGGTCTCCTGTGGGCGGCGCTTTAGCCGCGAATCCGGAAACGAGGGACATCGCCAACATGAGCCAGATTCATGTAAACCCATGGGGCGCTCCAGGCCGTTGCAGCTTTGCTATTATCGCGCCCACTTTATTTCGCGCTTTCTCAGGTACGTCCCATGTCCGATCGCCACGCTCGCCTCCAGTTGCTTCAGCAAGCCCTCAAGGAGCGCATCCTGATTCTCGACGGCGGCATGGGCACCATGATCCAGAGCTATCGCCTGGAGGAAGAGGATTACCGCGGCAAGCGCTTCGCCGATTGGCCGAGCGATGTAAAAGGCAACAACGACCTGCTGCTGCTCAGCCGTCCGGATGTGATTCAGGCCATCGAAAAGGCCTACCTGGATGCTGGTGCCGACATTCTGGAAACCAACACCTTCAACGCCACCCAGGTGTCCCAGGCCGACTACGGCATGGAAGCGCTGGTGTATGAGCTGAACGTTGAAGGCGCGCGCCTGGCCCGTGCAGTGGCCGATGCCAAGACCCTGGAAACCCCGGACCGTCCGCGCTTCGTCGCCGGCGTGCTCGGCCCTACCAGCCGCACCTGTTCGCTGTCGCCAGACGTCAACAACCCCGGTTTCCGTAACGTCACCTTCGACGAGTTGGTGGAGAACTACACCGAAGCCACCCGCGGCCTGATCGAGGGCGGCGCGGATATGATTCTGATCGAAACCATCTTCGATACCTTGAACGCCAAGGCGGCGATCTTCGCCGTGCAGGGTGTGTACGAAGAACTGGGCTTCGAGCTGCCGATCATGATTTCCGGCACCATCACCGACGCCTCCGGGCGCACCCTGTCCGGGCAAACCACCGAAGCGTTCTGGAACTCCATCAGCCACGCCAAGCCCATCTCGGTCGGCCTGAACTGCGCCCTGGGTGCCAAAGAGCTGCGCCCATATCTGGAGGAGTTGGCCAGCAAGGCCGACACCCATGTGTCCGCGCACCCCAACGCCGGCCTGCCGAACGAGTTCGGCGAGTACGACGAAAGCCCAGAAGCCATGGCCGTGGTGGTGGAAGAATTCGCCGCCTCCGGCTTCCTCAATATCATTGGCGGTTGCTGCGGCACCACGCCGGGCCATATCAAGGCGATTGCCGAGGCTGTGGCCAAGTACAAACCGCGGGTGATTCCGGATATTCCCAAGGCCTGCCGCCTGTCCGGCCTGGAGCCGTTCACCATCGACCGCCAGTCGCTGTTTGTGAACGTCGGTGAGCGCACCAATATCACCGGTAGCGCCAAGTTCGCCCGGCTGATCCGTGAAGACAACTACACCGAAGCCCTGGAAGTGGCCCTGCAGCAGGTGGAAGCCGGTGCCCAGGTGATCGACATCAACATGGACGAGGGCATGCTCGATTCGCAGAAGGCGATGGTCACCTTCCTCAATCTGATCGCCTCCGAGCCGGATATTTCCCGCGTGCCGATCATGATCGACTCCTCCAAGTGGGACGTGATCGAGGCCGGCCTGAAATGCATTCAGGGCAAGGGCATCGTCAACTCGATTTCCATGAAGGAAGGCGTCGAGCAATTCAAGCACCACGCCAAGCTGTGCAAGCGCTACGGCGCGGCCGTGGTGGTGATGGCCTTCGACGAGCTCGGCCAGGCCGACACCGAGCAGCGCAAGATCGAGATCTGCAAACGCTCCTACGACATTCTGGTGGATGAAGTCGGCTTCCCGCCGCAGGACATCATCTTCGACCCGAACATCTTTGCCGTGGCCACCGGCATCGAAGAGCACAACAACTACGCCGTCGACTTTATCAACGCCTGCGCCTATATCCGCGACAACCTGCCCTATGCGTTGAGCTCGGGCGGGGTGTCCAACGTGTCGTTCTCGTTCCGTGGCAACAACCCGGTGCGCGAGGCGATTCACTCGGTGTTCTTGTACTACGCGATCAAGAACGGCCTGACCATGGGCATCGTCAACGCCGGCCAATTGGAGATCTACGACCAGATCCCGCAAGAGCTGCGCGACCGCGTGGAAGACGTGGTGCTCAACCGCACCCCGCACGGCACCGACGCCCTGCTGGCGATTGCCGACAACTACAAAGGCGATGGCAGCGTCAAAGAAGCCGAGACCGAAGAGTGGCGTTCCTGGGGCGTCAACAAGCGCCTGGAACACGCGCTGGTCAAAGGCATCACCACCCATATCGTCGAAGACACCGAAGAAGCCCGCCAGCAATGCGCGCGGCCCATCGAAGTGATCGAAGGCCCGCTGATGGCCGGGATGAACGTGGTCGGCGACCTGTTTGGCGAAGGCAAGATGTTCCTTCCGCAGGTGGTGAAATCCGCCCGTGTGATGAAGCAGGCCGTGGCCCACCTGATTCCCTTTATCGAACTGGAAAAAGGCGATAAACCGGAAGCCAAGGGCAAGATCCTGATGGCCACGGTGAAAGGCGACGTACACGACATCGGCAAGAACATTGTCGGCGTGGTGCTCGGTTGCAACGGCTACGACATCGTCGACCTCGGCGTGATGGTGCCGGCAGAGAAGATTCTGCAAACCGCGATTGCCGAGAAGTGCGACATCATCGGCCTGTCCGGCCTGATCACGCCGTCGCTGGACGAGATGGTCCACGTCGCCCGCGAGATGCAGCGTCAGGGCTTTACCCTGCCGCTGATGATCGGTGGTGCCACCACCTCGAAAGCGCACACCGCGGTGAAGATCGAGCCCAAGTACCAGAACGATGCCGTGGTGTATGTCACCGACGCCTCGCGCGCCGTGGGCGTGGCTACCCAGTTGCTGTCCAAGGAACTGAAAGCCGGCTTCGTCGAAAGCACCCGTAAAGACTACGTGGAAGTACGCGAGCGCACCGCCAACCGCAGCGCCCGCACCGAGCGCCTGAGCTACCCCGCCGCCGTGGCGAAAAAGCCGCAGTTCGACTGGGCCAGCTACCAGCCCACCGTGCCGAGCTTTACCGGCGTAAAGGTGTTGGAAGATATCGACCTGAACGTGCTGGCCGAGTACATCGACTGGACGCCGTTCTTTATCTCCTGGGACCTGGCCGGCAAATTCCCGCGCATTCTCACCGATGAAGTGGTCGGCGAAGCAGCGACTGCGCTGTACAAAGATGCGCGCGAAATGCTCAGCAAACTGATCGACGAAAAGCTGATCCGCGCCCGCGCCGTGTTCGGCTTCTGGCCGGCCAACCAGGTGCAGGACGACGATATCGAACTGTACGGTGCCGACGGCCAGCCGCTGGCCAAATTGCACCACCTGCGCCAGCAGATCATCAAAACCGACGGCAAACCGAACTTCTCCCTGGCCGACTTCGTCGCGCCGAAAAGCAGCGGCGTGACCGACTATGTGGGCGGTTTTATCACCACCGCCGGCATCGGTGCCGAGGAAGTGGCCAAGGCCTATCAGGACGCTGGCGACGACTACAACTCGATCATGGTCAAAGCCCTCGCCGACCGCCTGGCCGAAGCCTGCGCCGAATGGCTGCACCAGCAGGTGCGCAAAACCCACTGGGGTTACGACCCGGAAGAAACCCTGAGCAACGACGAGCTGATCAAGGAAGCCTACAAAGGCATCCGCCCTGCCCCCGGCTACCCGGCCTGCCCGGACCACACCGAAAAAGGCACGCTGTTCGAGCTGCTCGACCCGGCGGCGCAGGAGCTCAAGGCGGGTGTCAGCGGCGTGTTCCTCACCGAGCACTACGCCATGTTCCCGGCGGCTGCGGTCAGCGGCTGGTACTTCGCGCACCCGCAGGCGCAGTACTTTGCCGTGGGCAAGGTGGATAAGGATCAGATCGACAGCTACACCGCGCGCAAGGGCCAGGACCTGGCGGTGACTGAGCGGTGGCTGGCACCGAACCTCGGCTACGACAACTGATCCGTCCCGGGGAGTAGGTTGGGTGGGTCCGCGCTCGGTGAGCCGGCGAAGCCCAACAAACGATCTCGAGATATGCACCCGCAGCCCGTTGGGCTTCGCTTCGCTCAACCCAACCTACGGCCACCTATGCATACCCTCGAACAACTGCGCCGTGGCGAACTGGCCGGCATCAAACGCCTGGACCTGTCCGGCGACTTGCGCGAATTCCCCGCGGAAATCTTCGACCTGGCCGACAGCCTCGAAGTGCTCAACCTCTCCGGCAACCAGCTCTGCGCCCTGCCCGCCGATCTGCCACGCCTGCACAAGCTCAAGGTGCTGTTCTGCTCGGACAACCCCTTTAGCGCAGTGCCGGAAGTACTGGGGGATTGCGCGCAGCTGGAAATGCTCGGTTTCAAGGCCAATCGCATCGCCCATGTGCCCGCGGCGTCACTGCCGACGCAGCTGCGCTGGCTGATCCTCAGCGACAACCAGGTGGCCGAACTGCCGGCGGCGCTTGGCGAACGTCCGCGCCTGCAAAAACTGATGCTGGCGGGCAATCGATTGAGCGCGTTGCCGGACAGCCTGAGTGCCTGCAGCAACCTGCAACTGCTGCGCATCGCCGCCAACCGCTTCGAACGGCTGCCCGATTGGCTGATGCAACTGCCGGCGCTGGCCTGGCTGGCGTTTGCTGGCAATCCGGTTAGCGATATCGCCGAACGTGCGGTACTGGCCAGCCATCCGATGGCGGCAATCCCCATGCACCAGATCCAGTTAGGCGAGGTTCTGGGCCAGGGTGCCTCGGGGATTATCCACGCGGCCCAATGGCAGGGCCGTGCCATGGCGGCGAAACTGTTTCGCGGCGAGGTCACCAGCGATGGCCTGCCCCATAGCGAAATGGCCGCGTGCATCGCAGCGGGCAACCACCCGCACCTGATTGGCCTGGCGGGGCCGCTGGACAGCACGCCGCCGGGGCTGTTGCTGGAGCGTATCAGTGCGGATTACCAGGTACTGGCCGGCCCGCCGTCACTGGCCAGCTGCACGCGGGATGTTTACACCGAGGGTCGCCGCTTTGCGCTGGAAGAAGCCTTGGCTATCGCCCGCGCCGTCGCTTCGGCCGTTGCCCACTTGCACAGCAATGGCATTCTGCACGGCGACCTGTATGGCCATAACCTGCTGGTGAACGACGCCGGGCAGTGCCTGCTGGGCGACTTTGGCGCAGCGTCGTTCTTCGACCCCGCAAGCGCCCACGGCCGAGCCCTGCAAGGCATCGAAGCGCGGGCGTTTGGCTGTTTGCTGGAAGAGTTGCTGGAGCGCTGTGAGGCGGTGCCGGAGCGGTTGCGGCAGGTGCAGCGAGCGTGTGTGGCGCACCAGGTGGAAGAGCGGCCGCTGTTTAGTGAGATTTATGCCGAGCTCTAAGAGCATCGCGGCTGACCGGAGCGCCGCGATGTTGTTGATCTTCAGCGCAACTGCGACGGCGATTTGCGCACGATCTTGATCGAGTGGGTCAGCGTCGGTTTACGGGTAACGCTGATGGCCTTGCGGCTCACGGTGTCGATGGTGATATTCCAGAAACCGCTGCTGGGTACGACGATCTTGGCCGGGAAATCTACGAACGCGCCGCCGTGATAGGTGTGGCGGCCACCATTCTTGAAACTGCGAAAGTTCGCGTCGTTCATCAGGCGGATATTGCAGGCTTGCGAGCACTGAATCACAACGATGTCGTCTTCATTGAGGTGTTCGCGCTGGTGGATGTATTTCATAAAAACTCCGCACGGCGTTGCAAGAACGAGCGTATTGGCAAAAAGGAAGGCACCTAGTATGGCTGAGGCCGGGCCCGGTGGCGATCTTCGGCTATGGTTGCTGCATGGGATGCAACCAGGAGCGCGCTATGGACGACTCTAACAACAACGATCAGCCCCCTACCCTCTGGCAAGTACTGCACAGCGTGATGGCCGCCGCCTTCGGTGTGCAAAGCGGCAAAAACCGCGCCCGCGATTTCCGTCATGGCAAACCCAGCCAGTTCATCTTTATCGGCCTGCTGTTCACCGGATTGTTTGTGGTGGTGCTGTTTGCGCTGGTGAAACTGGTGCTGCATCTGGCCGGCATCTGAACGGCCGACTCAGTCGATGAGCGGCCGCAGGGAGAAGTTGTACTCGCGCAGCTTGGACTGCTTCTGCAGCAGATAACGGCGGAAATCCAGACCATAGTTGTCCTTGCCCACCACCCGCTTGGCCAGATGCGCCGCCTGCTGTTCATCGAGGCTGACGTAGATTGGCAAGGTACGGTCCTTACCGCCGCGCTTGGCGAAATCCAGCCCCTTGTCGTAGTCATGCAACATCACCAGCGCCCAGCCGCCAAGGGTGAACTGGCCGCTGACCAGCACCTCGATACGCCCGTCGATCTTGGCTTGCAGCGCTTCAGCGCTGGAATTGATGGTGGCGAAATGCATGTCCTGGCCAGGCACATGCCCCAGTTCCTGCGCCGCCTGCATGGCACCGAAGGCCATTTCATCGCTGGCCGCCCAGACCATATTGATGTTGGGATACCGCGGAAATAGCGTGCGCGCCTGGTCATACGAGCGCTGCCGCTGCCAGGCACCATAGGTCATCGCATGCAGGCGCACGTCGGGGTTTTCTGCCAGGGCTTTTTTCAGCCCTTGTTCGCGTTGCTGACTGGAGGGGGTTTGCTTCACGCCGCTGAACGCGAGCATTTCCAACGGCTGCTCGGGATGTGATTCGCGGGCGTGCTTGATCAAGCCCGTCGCCAACATATAGCCGGCATCCACATCGTTGGGCACCAGGCTGCCGATCCAGTTGGGATAGGTTTCGCGGCTTCCGCCAATGACGCGCTGCTGGTCGGTGGTCAAGGTGTTGCTAACGGCAAACAGCTTTACCCCCGAGTGCTTGGCCAGACGCAGGATTTCCGGGGCGGCATATTGTTCGTTGATAAACAGCAGATAGTCGGGCTTCTGATTGCCCTGCAGCACGGTACGGGCCTGCGCCAGCATCAGCTCGCGGTCACGCTGAGAGTCGAGCACGCGCAACTGCATGCCCAGATCGCTGGCAGCGGCCTGCATGAACTTGACATAGCCATCCCAGAACTCCTCACCGGTCTTGCCCGGGTTGAGAAGCACCACGCTAGCTGCATTGACGCAATTCCATGCGAGTAAACCCACTACCGCGACTACGGTGCGCAATGACCCCTTCAACTTCATGCACTCACGCTCGAAACAGCCGCGCAGTATACGCAGAAGCGTACTGGCAATCTGTCACCATCTGTCAGCGAATGCTTACAAGAAACGCCGCCTTTTTACCCAAAAAGCGGCGTGGAGACACCTTTACTGGTGGCTGACCCAGAACACCGCCGTGGACACTGCCAGGGCAATCAGAATAAGGATCGCCCAGGCGTCGACAACGCTGTCGCGGTTGTTATCGGTTGCAGAGTCGGTACTGGAATGGGAATGGTCGGTCATGGCTGCCCCTGTTGTTGTGCTTATGGGATGGTCCGATGTGCAGTTAAGACCACCCTGGGCGAGCCGACAAATACCGCCGTCTGACGGCCCCGGTAGGAGCGGCCTGCGCCGCGATGCTTTTTTATCTTTAGGGTATCGCGGCTGAAGCCGCTCCTCCGGAGGGTGTCGGCCAAACAAGAATGACTTATAGCGGGCGGTTCTTATGAACATAAGTTTCGTTCATATACTAAAACATCACTTTTGCGCATAAACCTGAACTGGTATCTTCCCCCGGCTCCGCGAGGAGTGCGCGGCCGTGCGCGCTGATTTGGCAGTAAGCAGCCTGAAAACAGGACCCGTATGTACGTCTACGACAGTTACGATCAAGACATCATCGAGAGCCGCGTCAAGCAGTTCCGTGATCAGACCCGCCGCTATCTGGCTGGCGAACTTTCTGGCGAAGAATTTCGCCCGTTGCGCCTGCAGAATGGTCTCTATATCCAACGTTTCGCGCCCATGCTGCGTGTGGCCGTGCCCTATGGCCTGATGTCCTCGGCGCAAGTGCGCATGATGGCCAAGATCGCCCGTGACTACGACAAAGGCTATGCGCACATCAGTACCCGCCAGAACGTGCAGTTCAACTGGCCGGAACTGGAAGACGTACCGGAAATTCTCGCCGAGCTGGCCACCGTGCAAATGCACGCCATTCAGACCAGCGGCAACTGCATTCGCAACACCACCACCGACCAGTTCGCTGGCGTGGCCAAAGACGAAATTGTCGACCCACGCCCCTGGTGCGAAATCATTCGCCAGTGGTCGACCTTCCACCCCGAGTTCTCGCACTTGCCGCGCAAGTTCAAGATCGCCGTCAACGGTGCCGTGAGCGACCGTGCCGCCATCGAAGTGCACGACATCGGCCTGGAAGCGGTGAACAACGAAGCCGGCGAGCTGGGCTTCCGCGTTTCCGTCGGCGGCGGCCTCGGCCGTACCCCGATCGTCGGCAGCTTTATCAATGAATTCCTGCCGTGGCAGCACCTGATCAGCTACCTCGACGCCATTCTGCGTGTGTACAACCGTTATGGCCGTCGCGATAACAAGTACAAGGCGCGCATCAAGATTCTGGTCAAGGCGCTGACCCCTGAAGTGTTCTCCCAGCGTGTAGACGCCGAGTGGGCGCATCTGAAGGATGGCCCGACCACCCTCACCGAAGCCGAAGTGGCGCGCGTTGCCGCGCACTTTATCGACCCGAGCTACAAAGCCCTGGAAGACCAAGCTGCGGCGCTGGCCGCCCTGCGCACCGAGCACGCCGGTTTTGATCGCTGGGCCAGCCGCAACGTGTTTGCCCATAAGAAGCCCGGTTACGCCGCCGTCACCCTGTCGCTGAAGCCGACCGGCGTGGCCCCAGGCGATGTCACCGACAAGCAGCTGGACGCCATCGCCGACCTGGCCGATCGCTACAGCTTCGGCGAAGTGCGCAATAGCCATAACCAGAACATCATTCTCGCCGACGTAGAGCAAAGCCAGCTGTTCACCCTGTGGGGCGAGCTGCGCGAACTGGGCTTTGCCACCCCGAACGTGGGCCTGTTGACCGACATCATCTGCTGCCCGGGCGGCGATTTCTGCTCCCTGGCCAACGCCAAGTCGATTCCGATTGCCGAAGCCATCCAGCGCCGTTTCGACGACCTGGATTACCTGTTCGATATCGGCAATATCGACCTGAATATCTCCGGCTGCATGAACGCCTGTGGCCACCACCACGTCGGCCATATCGGCATTCTCGGTGTGGACAAGAAAGGCCAGGAGTTCTATCAGGTTTCCCTGGGCGGCAGCGCCGGTCGCGACGCCAGCCTGGCGCAGATCCTCGGCCCGTCGTTCGCCGAGAAAGACATGGCGGATGTGGTCAGCAAAATCATCAACGTCTACGTGGAAAGCCGTACCGACGAAGAAAGCTTCCTCGATACCTTCCGCCGTGTCGGCATCGACCCGTTCAAGGAGCGCGTATATGCAGCGAATCATTAAGAACGGTCAGCTGGTCGACGAGACCTGGCACCTGCTGCCTAAGGACGCGACCCTGGAAGGCGTGTCCAACTGCGACGACCTGATCGTACCGCTGGGCCTCTACGTGGAACACAGCAGCGCCCTGAAAGCCCGTGATGGCGGCCTGGGCGTATGGCTGGAAGCCGGTGAAGAAATCGAAGAAATCGCAGGCGAGCTGGACAACTTCCAAGTGATCGCCCTGAACTTCCCCGCCTTCACCGACGGCCGCCACTCCTCCACCGCTTACATGCTGCGCACCCGCTATGGCTACAAAGGCGAAATACGCGCCATCGGCGACGTGTTGCGTGACCAGCTGTGGGCCCTGCAGCGCGTGGGCTTCGATGCCTTTGCCCTGCGCGAAGACAAAGACCCGGAAGATGCACTGAAAGCCTTCAGCGAGTTCGACGAGGTGTACCAGGCTTCTGCTGACCAGCCGCAACCGCTGTTCCGCCGCCGCGCCTAAGCGTACGCAGGCAATAAATAGCCCCGCCATATGCGGGGCTTTTTATTGCCTGCGGCCCAGCGGGCTTCGGACGTGCCTCTAGCGCATCAAGGCCTCCAGCCACGCCATCGCCGCACCGTGCTACAGCCCTTGCGGAAGCATCTACTTCTGGTGCCGAGGGACATTGCAACACCATCGCAAACACCCTTTGCACGATGGGATCCTGGCGATGGCCACTCAACCTTGCACCTACAGATTTTCACTCTGGCTCTTCGCCCTGAGCACCCTTGTCTTGCTCGCAAGCAACCCGCTACAGGCTCAGCCTGCAAGCGATAAACCGAAGCGAGTTTTCCGCGTTGAAGCGCAGCCCCCGGAAGTCATGTTCAAAGACGGGATCATCAGCGATGGCAACGTATTCTTCCTGCTCGACCATGTGTTAGGGCGCACCTGCAACGACGATGCGGCGCGGCGCTCGGCCTGGATAAGCACAACCAGTGACAGAGTGCAGGCCGAACAGTTTTTGCTTAGACAGCTGGAGCGTGAACACGCCACTCAAACCAGCCCCGTTCCAGCCCAGGCCTGGCTGTATGAAATCCGTACGGACCACTCCTACGTACAGGTAGAAAGTGTCTTGCGACAGGTTATTCAAGCGGGCCGGAACAACCGGAACGGCTACAGCGCCGCCAACGCCGAGGCGCTAGAACACCTGCTGAGCAACACCTACATCCGCTCCCGAGCCGAGGTATTAACCAATTACATTAGGCCCCGCAGGATTATCAGTGCCCAACGTGCTACCTATGCGCCCGACGCCCCAGCAGGTCAACGACTGGTGTGGAGCGAGGCATCTTCCAATGCCAACTTTCAAGAGCCCACGGAGGAAATGGACAACCTGATCGATGATCTGCATAACTTCGTGCCATTAGACAGCCCTGATTTTGCTAACTTCGCCACCCGCGGCAGCAGATCGTGCTTCCAGACCTGCGATGGCGCTTCGACCGGCCACCGCTTCAAACGCAGCCTAACCGCGCCCTCGCTGAGCTACTGCCCAATAGAACCCAGCGATGCCGAAGTCTTTATAGGCAGCGAAGAGTAAAACTACCCGGCAAACCCAACCGCGCTCTCCGCCGCGCCTAAGCGTACGCAGGCAATAAAAAGCCCCGCCATGTGCGGGGCTTTTTATTGCCTGGATATTGCCTTTTTCCTTCACCCAGCTCGGCGCTGGGAATGCCTTGCCGCTTGGATTACCGCAGTACTTTGCAGAACCGACTGCTTTTGCCGCTTGGGTCATCGCGTCAGCCTCAAGTCTCGTCATAACGTGAAAGGGAACGACACCATGCTTGCCTCGCCATATCGCATTGCCTTGCCGAAAACCGCTGCTACTGCCAGGGAGCCATAAGTCATGTTGAGAATTTCGCAGCGACTCCCCTACCTGAGCCTACTGGTGTTACTGGCAAGTGCCCCGGCATTGCAGGCTCAACCAACCACCCCGGCGACCGGGAGACTCGTCTACCGCATCGATGCCAATCCGCCCGAGGACGTTTTTGCCGAGGGCATCACCAGCAGCACCTCCGGAGGGACGCCATCCAACTACACCATACTGGACCATGCCCTCGGGTTGCTCTGCTGGCCCAATCAGCGGTCGCCCTGGATCAGCACAACCCTCAGCGGAGCCAGGGTAAACGAATTTCTAGCCAGCCAAATCCCGCCTCCTAACTCCCCCGCCATTCAGGCCTGGGTTTATACCATTCAGGCCGACGACTCTTACCTGGAAGTGTTGACCGTGCTGCAACAGGTTATTCGGGCTGGCCGGAACAGCCTCTACGGCTATGGGCCCCAGCATGCGCAAGTGCTACAAAACATTCTGGAGAGGACCACTATCCGGGACCAGACTGAAGTGCTCACCTTGCACATAGCCCCCACGCGGATTATTTCCGCCGCTCCCGTTCAAATTCAGCCAAATCAGCGACCGGTGTGGGGCACGGCCAGACCCAATCCAAACTTTCAAACATTCACGCCGGATGGCACCAGCCATCTGCCCACCCTAGCCCAAACCGTACCGCCCGACAGCCCTGTCTTCGCCCCCACCACCCTTGCAGTAGCCGCTAACTTTACCTGCTTCCAAACCTGCGACGGTGCCACGGTGAGCCATCGAATAAAACGCAGCACCGAGCAACCAGCCAACCTCAACCAGTGCCGAGCGGAGCCAAATCACGCCCAGGCGCTTATCGGCAGTGAAGATGATTGAATACGCGTCCAGCTAAATAGCGTTCGGTTCAGGCCCGAACGCTTTCCCAGGCTATCTGCGCCAAAAGGTCTCGGCAGTCGACAAACTCGGTTTGCGCCCTGCCCGCCAGCCAATTACGGGCAAAATCATGGGTCGGGCCGATGATCACCGAGGCGAAACAATCCGCCGGCATCTCGCGGAACAAGCCCTGCTCGCGATAGTCGGCCAGCGCTTCGAATATCCGCGCGAAGTGTTCGCGGTTGGCCTCCTTCAACTGATCACCCATCTCCCCCGCCTCCACCCGCCCGCGGCTATGCAACACAAACCGCGCCCAATCCGGGTTGGCGGTCACCCAATCGATATAACTGGTGACCAGCAACTTCACGCAATCCTTGGCGCTTTTCGCCTCAGCGAAGCCTTGCTCCAGCATCGCCGCGTATTCGCCGGTGCCGGCCAGATACAGCGCGCCGATGATGCGTTCCTTGTTGCCGAAATGGTGGTACAGGCTGCCGATACTGGCTCCGGAACGGTCGCGGATCATCTCGATGGTGGTGGCATCCACACCGATCTCCGTGAACAGCGCCAGAGCAGCTTGCAGGATGTCGTCTTTGCGCGAGGGGCGAGCCATGGAGGTACGGTCTCTGGTCGGAGGTCGAAGCAAACTAGAATATTTTTCTAGAATTAATTTCTAATGCTGGTAATACTGACTCGGCGCGCACAGCTGTTCAACCAGAAAATCACCTTCAGGAGTTGCCATGAGCCAGATGATGCAGATGTTTCAACAAGCCGGCGCCGCCCAGTTCAGCGGCATGATCGGCCAGGTCGCGCCCTACTTCGCCAGCATCGCCCCACAGTTTGTCGAGCTACGCCCGGGTTACGCGGAAGTCACCTTCGCCAAACGCCGCGAGGTGCTTAACCATATCGGCACTGTGCATGCGATTGCCCTGTGCAACTCGGCGGAGCTGGTGGCAGGCACCATGACCGATGTGTCGATTCCAGCCGGTTGCCGCTGGATTCCCAAGGGCATGACCGTGGAATACCTGGCCAAAGCCGACGGCGACGTCCGCACCGTGGCCGATGGCGGCGCGGTGGATTGGAATGCGCTGGGGGATGTGAAGGTGCCGGTGATGGCGTATGTCGGGGATAAAGCGGTGTTTCGGGCCGAGATCACCATGTATGTGAGCAAGGCTTAACCGCGCAATCATCTATTGCTTTGAGATTCTGGATGCCCGCCTTCGCGGGAATGACGGTGTACCTATAAAACACTCCGTCATCCCCGCGCAGGCGGGGATCCAGAATCGCCAAGGAGAAGAAGATGGGTAAAGCGGACACCCCTAGGGTCAACCCAGATTCAGCAACACCCGCCCAACCATCTTCCCAGCCAGAATGCGCTTCAAGGCTTCCGGCAGTTGCTGCAAGCTCACCTCTTCCACCAGCGGCTCGAGGTCCAGCTTCCATTGCAGCGACAGGCGATCCCACATGGCGGCCTTAACGAACATCGGCAGTTCTACCGAGTCCACGCCCAGCAGGTTTACGCCGCGCAGGATAAAGGGCATCACACTGCCCTTGAAGCCGACGCCTGCCGTCAGCCCGCAGCAGGCCACGCTGCCGCCGTACTGTAGGGCCTTGACCACGTTGAACAGAATGTCGCCACCGACGGTATCCACCGCGCCGGCCCATTGCTCCTTAAGCATCGCCTTCTCGGCACCCGCTTGCAGCTCTTCGCGGCTGACGATCTGGCTGGCACCGAGGCCTTTGAGAAAATCAGCCTGTTCCGCCTTGCCGGTGGACGCCGCCACCCTGTAGCCCAAACGTTTCAGCAACACTACGGCGACACTGCCCACACCGCCCGTGGCACCGGTCACCAGCACCGTGCCGCTATCGGGGCTCAGGCCGGCCTGTTCGAGCTTGTCGACGCACAGCGCCGCAGTCAGCCCAGCGGTGCCCAGCACCATCGCCTCACGCAGCGACAGCCCCTGCGGGCGCTTGATCGCCCAGGCTGCCGGTATACGGATGTATTGGCCGAAACCACCAGCGGTGTTCATGCCCAGGTCGTAGCCGGTGACTATCACTTCATCGCCCGCCGCAAACTCGCTGACGCTGGACTGCTCCACCACGCCGGCAGCATCGATGCCGGGGGTGTGCGGGTAATTTTTGGTGACGCCACGGTTGCCGCTGGCGGACAGGGCATCCTTGTAGTTGAGCGACGAGTAGTGCACACGAATCAGCAACTCGCCGGCTGGAAGGTCCGCGGTATCTCGCTCGATTACCTGCGGCTCGAACACGCCAGCCACTTCACTGACCTGTAGTGCGTTGAATTTGCTCATATCGCTCTCCTGCGTTCAGCTCTTGTCAGTTGCCAGCCGGATTACCAGAAACGTTGCTGCTGCAAACGGCTCAGCCAGTTCAGCAGCAAGCGGTCCACGGACAGGCTGGCCGCCAGGCCAACCCGCTCCGGCAGGCTTTTCTTGTGCGCATAGTGCAGTTGGAACACGTCTGCGGTTTTCGCCTTGGTGGCGATGTATTCGTCGCTGGTCATCAGTTCATCCACCAGCTTCTTGCCCAGCGCAGCCTGACCCAGCCAGACCTCACCGGTGGCAATTTCGTCCATCTGCAGCTGCGGTCGGTAGCTGGCGACGAAGTCCTTGAACAGCTCGTGGGTGATTTCCAGATCCTGCTGAAACTTCTCCCGGCCCTTTTCGGTGTTCTCGCCAAACACCGTCAACGTGCGTTTGTATTCACCGGCAGTCAGCACTTCAAAATCGATTTCGTGCTTCTTCAGCAGGCGGTGCACGTTGGGCAACTGCGCCACCACGCCGATGGAGCCGAGAATGGCGAACGGCGCGGAAATAATCTTTTCGCCAATGCAGGCCATCATATAGCCGCCGCTGGCCGCCACCTTGTCCACGCATACCGTCAGCGGCACGCCCGCCTGGCGAATGCGCGCCAGTTGCGACGAGGCCAGGCCATAACTGTGGACCATGCCGCCGCCACTCTCCAGGCGCAGCACCACTTCATCCTTGGCCGTGGCCAGGCTCAGCAACGCCGTCACTTCATGGCGCAGGGCATCGGTGGCCGAGGCTTTGATATCGCCATCGAAATCCAGCACAAACACCCGCGCTTTGTCCGAGGGCTTCTTTTTCTCCAGCTTGTCGGCCTTGGCCTGCGCCTTGTGCAGGGCCTTGAGTTGCTCCTTGGTCGACAGCGCGCCTTGCAGCCGCTCGTGCAGGGCCTTGTAGAAGTCGTTAAGTTTATGGACCTCCAATTGGCCCGTGCGTTTACGTCCTTTGCCACGCAACACGGCAATCGTCAGCAACACCACCAGAATGGCCACCAACACAGTGAATGTCTTGGCCAGAAAGCCAGCGTAATCGGCTAGAAACTCCACGCGTTTTCCCTCGAGATGGCAGATTGGTGCCCGGCACCGGGCGGCAGGTAAGGGGCCCAAGCATACCGACGCAGCCAGTGCCCGACCAGCGGAGCAGACCGCCTAATCGTTACCAAGCTGCACGCCTGCGCCGCGTTATAGAGCGCGGTGATATGGATTCAAACAAGCGTATGTTTTTTCGTTGACAGGGCCCCACCTATCCTCATACCCTCGCGAAACTTTCACCGTAGCGGGATGACGCTCACGTGGGCAGCATTTACATGATTCGCCATGGCCAGGCCTCCTTCGGTGCCGACGATTACGACGTGCTTTCCGAGCGCGGCGTGCGGCAAGCCGAAATCCTCGGTCAGCATCTGGCGCAACTCGATGTGCGCTTCGACCGAGCCGTCGCCGGTAGCCTGCTGCGTCAACAGCACACCGGTAAATCCGCCCTCGCCCAACTCCAGGCTGCTGGCATCGCCACGCCGGAATTGGAAACCGATGAAGCCTTCAACGAATTCGACGCCGACGCGGTGATCCGTGCCCTGCTGCCGGATCTACTGCCCGAAGAGCCCCACGCCCTCGACATCCTGCGCAACGCCGCCAACAACCGTGGCGAGTTCCAGCGCCTGTTCGCCCTGCTGATCGGCCGCTGGATTTCCGGCGAGCACCCCAAGCCGGGCCTGCAAAGCTGGAAGGAGTTCGTCGAGCAGGTGGAAGGCGGCCTGGCGCGCATTCTCGAGCGCGCTTCCGGCAAAGACAGCGTCGCGGTCTTTACCTCAGGCGGCACCATTACCGCCATGCTGCATCTTATTACTGCAATACCGGCGGCTCAGGCTTTCGAACTGAACTGGCAAATCGTCAACACCTCGCTCAACCGCTTCAAGTTCCGCGGTCGCGAGGTGGCACTGGCTTCCTTCAACAGTCACGCGCATTTGGAACTGTTGAAGGCGCCGGAACTCATCACTTTCCGCTGAGTTCCGGTCTACTGTGGCCCGCAAGGCCGCGCGTAACCGAAGAAAACTATAAAGGATCGAATCATGACCACAGTTGCTGACATCGCTCAAACCATGAAATCCAAGTTCAACCCTGCCGCTGCTGCCGGCCTGGACCTGGTATTCGGCTTCAAAATCGAAGACGGCGAAGACTTCTACCTCACCGTTAAAGACGGCACCGTCGACCTGGCCACCGGCGAATCGGCCAACGCCAACGTCACCCTGATCATGAACACCGAAACCCTGGCCGGCATCACCTCCGGTGAAACCGACGGCATGCAAGCGTTCATGGGCGGCAAACTGCGCGCCGAAGGCGACATGATGCTGGCCATGAAACTGGGCGAACTGTTCCCGGTTTAAGGCATTTAGCGTCTACGCTTGAACAGAAACCGGAGTCTTTGGACTCCGGTTTTTTTTCGTCTACGAGGTTTCAAACGCGGCTAATCAGGCCTGCTGATTATCCAAAAACACGCTCACCAATAAGGGCCCGCGCGGCTTGTGAGGCCTCGGCCGCGGCATTAGATTAGCCAATAATCTAGGGCCCTCATTATAAGTAGAAGGGATAAGTATGGCGCTTACCGACCAGTCCACCCGAATCCGTAATGGCGAAGAACTCGATGCCGCCGTTATCGACCCGTACCTCAAGGCACACATCCCCGGCCTGACTGGCACGCCGACCATCAGCCAGTTCCCCGGCGGTGCCTCGAACCTCACCTACCTGCTGCAGTACCCCGAACAAGAGTTCGTGCTGCGTCGTCCGCCGTTTGGCCACAAAGCCAAATCCGCCCACGACATGGGCCGCGAATTCCGCATTCTCAACCAGCTTAAAGACGGCTTCCCTTACTGCCCGAAAGCCTACGTACACTGCACCGACGAAAGCGTGCTGGGTGCCGAGTTCTACGTCATGGAACGGGTCAACGGCATCATCCTGCGCACCGATATGCCCGCTGAAATGAACTTCAGCGCCGAGCAAACCCGCGAACTGTGCAAAAATTTCGTCGACAAATTCGTTGAACTGCACCAGGTCGATTACAACGCCTGCGGCCTCGGCGACCTCGGCAAGCCCGAAGGTTACGTGGAACGCCAGATCGGCGGCTGGACCGACCGCTACGAAAAAGCCATGACCCCCGACGCCCCGACCTGGGACGTGGCCAAAGCCTGGCTGCGGGAAAAAATGCCCGCCGACCACCACAAGCCGGCCATCGTGCACAACGACTACCGCCTGGACAACGTGATCCTCAACCCGAACAACCCCACGCAGATCATCGGCGTGCTGGACTGGGAACTGACCACCATCGGCGACCCGCTGATGGACCTGGGCAACACCCTCGCCTACTGGATCGACGCCGGCGACAGCGCCCCCATGCAGATGATGCGTCGCCAGCCAAGCAACGCCCCGGGCATGTTCACCCGCCAGGAATTCGCCGACTACTACGGCGAGCGCTCCGGCATCGAAGTGAAGAACCTCGACTTCTACTACACCTACGGCCTGTTCCGCCTGGCCGGCATCGTGCAGCAGATCTACTACCGCTACTTCCATGGCCAGACCCAGGACAAACGCTTCGCCTCGTTCATTCAACTGAACAAGCTGCTGGAGCATGCGAGCCTGCAGGTCATCAACAAATCCACGCTGTAATTCGCCTCGCCGCTCGCCGCCCTGCCTGTTAACGCGGCGGCGGGCTTAGCCAACCCACCATCAGGGGAACCCCATGTCCAAAACCAACCTGTTCGACCTCGACGGCAAAGTCGCTTTCGTTTCCGGTGCCAGCCGCGGTATCGGTGAAGCCATCGCCAAACTCCTGGCCCAGCAAGGTGCCCACGTCATCGTCTCGAGCCGCAAAATCGAAGGCTGCCAGGCAGTTGCCGACGCCATCATCGCCGACGGCGGCAAAGCCACCGCCATCGCCTGCCATATCGGCGAAATGGAACAGATCCAAAACGTCTTCGCCCAGATCCGCGAACAATTCGGCCAACTGGATATTCTGGTCAACAATGCCGCTACCAACCCACAGTTCTGCAACGTACTGGACACCGACCTGTCGGCCTTCCAGAAAACCGTCGACGTGAACATCCGCGGCTACTTCTTTATGTCCATCGAAGCCGGCAAGCTGATGCGCGAAAAAGGCAAAGGCAGCATCATCAACGTTGCCTCCATCAACGGCGTATCCCCTGGCGTGTTCCAGGGCATTTACTCCGTTACCAAAGCTGCGGTCATCAACATGACCAAAGTCTTCGCCAAGGAATGCGCCCAATTCGGCATCCGCTGCAACGCCCTGCTGCCGGGCCTCACCGACACCAAATTCGCCTCGGCCCTGGTGAAAAACGACGCCATCCTCAACACCGCCCTGCAGCAAATCCCGCTAAAGCGCGTAGCCGACCCAAGCGAAATGGCCGGTACCGTGCTGTACCTGGCGAGCGACGCTTCCAGCTACACCACCGGTGTGGCGCTGAACGTCGACGGCGGCTTCCTTTCGTAAGAGCAAGCCCGGCGCACAGGAAAGAGACCTTCGGGTCTCTTTTTTATTGGGTCATAAACAAGCCCAGCCTTGCAGCTCTTTGTGGCAGGGGCTTCAGCCGCGAGCTTTTGTTTGCCCACGATATTCTGGATCTCCGCGTTCGCGAGGAAGCGGCACGTTTTGTGCTAAAAATTCGGACATTCACTAGTTGATCCCAACCCCACTCGCGAAAACCAGATCAACTAATAAATCCGCCATCTTCTTGGGCCATGCTCTTGGCGCGGATCTATCTACTGGGAAAACCATGTCCGAATTCACCTGGCGCAATATCTCGCTTCTGCCCGCTAATCAGGGCACAGGCTGGGGCATATATAAAAGCGGCGTTTATCAAGAAGTCACTGCGGATGATGCCAAACAACGCGTATTGAAGTGGCTTCCGGGGCTACCGGTATTGTTTGGAGCCCCTGGGACGCCTAACTTACTGCCGCCCACTGAAATTTTGCAATTAAGAAAGAAAGCCATGCTTGCACTGCGCAAGCACTATATAAACGCGACCACCGCCACGGTGGGTTGCGCCCTGCCCTTTCTCGCCATTTATTTTCTACACCCACATAGCGCGTCGATTTATTTCGGTTTAGCGCTGCTGAGTCTCTGGTGCGTTGTATCGTTCGATTACCTTTATATTCTTCGACACCACCAGTCGGTTACCGAGCGCGCCCTGTTTTATTATTGGCTGCGAACCAACCCCAACGTTCGCTGGGCTGCACTCTACTCCACAGTCTTTATGGTGACTCTGGGCGCTACACAGCTTTTATTACAAGGCGGCAGCGGAAACTCCATTGCATTTGACCGATTGGGCGCGATGTATAAATCGCTTGAGCAAGGGCAGTATTGGCGATTATTAACGGGCCCTTATTTGCATTACACGCTCATCCATTTTATGAGCAATCTTTTCCAGCTGGTGATAATGGCCGCCGCTGCTGCCGGAATAATTGGCCGCCGCGCGATCTTTATCTTTATTCTGGGTAATTTATTGGCCGGGTGGGCGCAATGGGTCTTCGGGCCGCAACTGCTGGGTAGCTTTGGCGGAGTGTCTGGGGGCGTGTATGCGCTTTATGGGGTTCTGATTGGCGCAGGTATCAAATATAGAGACCTATTCCCCAGGGGATTGCTCACTTACTTCGTGGCAGTAGGCATTCTCGGTGTGTTGAGCACTGATTTAGTATCAAAAACGGCGGCTAGCATTGCACATTACACTGGCTTCAGCTTTGGGTTGGTATGCGGATTTGTGATCAGGCTTTCGCCTAGAATATTTGCCGATAGCTGAAATGTGAGCTTGGTTACTTAGAAAACCTGGCCGCCCCTTATTCCTCAAATGAGAACAACGGGCAACTCGATATCGCCCCCCCTCAACGTATGCCAAAGTTAAGGATATTAAGTTTTCACTAACAGAACTGTCTCCTTTTCCCACTGAGCCGCCCCGCGCCTCCAACGCACGATCGCCCTGGCACGCAACGGCTTGTGCTCCGCGTCGAAAAACGCCTGTTGCCACCACAAGCGCGTCCATGGATGCACGAATTCCCTAGCAAAAAGAGGACAGATTTATTATTCAACTCTAAATTAGAGCAACTTAATAGTCTGCCCCCTTTTTCCGATCGCTAAATTAACCACCTACCCCAACACATTTTTTACTACAAAATTAAAGTTACAGGTAATTGAATATCCCTCCCCTCAATATAATCCCAAGAAATAGCAATCAGTCTTTTGCTAACCGCACCATCTCGCGGCATAAGTGACATCATGAAATTGTCAAGCTCATCACTATATCCAATTGCTCGAATTTTTGAGCTACCACGTACTTCTCCTGCAAATCGACGCTCGACTCCATTAACTGAGAAAACATAAATAATCTCGCCAGATGCAGCCGACCAGGAAATCGACTTAAGCAAAACGCTACTCTTTATAAACGGAGTATCCATTCCACACCTCCTTAAATTTCTCCACACTCATCTTATATTGAGTTCCGGCGTAAGGGTCTTTGATTACTACTCGACCGACATCATCTAACCCATTAACAACAACCCAATGACCTACTCTCCCTGCTGGACTCCACATCATCGCGCTCCAGGAGCCCGTTTTATTTAACGCATTAAAGCTGGATACATCGAGCGGACTACCTACCCAGCCAGGATCAAATCTATTCAATTTGTTCGCTAACGTGGTCATTGAAGTTAGCTCTGTACCCAATTCAACTTGGGATACTAATATCCCGCGATCCTTAAGTAGCATTTCACCGCACGCGGCACCACAAGCAGTAGAGGTAGATTGTTTTACTACGCTGGGATGTACGACTTCATCTAAAGCATTCCAACCTCCACCTGTTCCTGCCTTGACGTCGTCTAGTACACCACTAATTTGCTTGTTAACCGCGGCAACGCCACCGCCAACCAACAGACCTCCTACCGCCCCCGACTCCTTCAGAAACTCCTTAAACCAAAGGTTCTGTCCCAACTGCCAATCATGAAAATTGCTGTCGCTGAAGTCCTGAAGGATGTCCCGCTCCGTCTGGCTCAGGTCGCTGTTCTTGATGAACCCGTCCAGGGCATCGCTGCCATTGCGAATGTCATCCAGTTGCTTGGAGCAGCCGCTTTCCTGAGCCTGGCGACAGACGTTCAAGGCGAGGTTGGTTTTTTGGTTGCTGATGTCTTCGAATCGTTTAACCGTGTCGGCACGGCACTGGGCAGGGTCGGCGTTATCGCGGCAACCAACTAGCGCCTGGGCGAGTTCCTCAACTTCCTTGTGGTTCAAGTAGTTGTAACTCGTCGCACTCTTGGCGATATCCGCGCCCATCTGCGCATCGCCGTCGGTGAGCCCCGCTGCGGCAATACCCACGATCTGCGAGGCGGCCACCAGCAGTTCCGGGTTGCTGGCCACCAGGCCGTCGAGCTGTTTGATCAGCAGTTCATTGGCACCGGCCGCGGCTGCTCCGGTGGCGAATTCGTTGCCGGCGGCTTTGCTGAGCAGGCCGCCCACCAGGGCATGCAGGGCGATTTTTTGTGGGCTGCCGTCAGCCCATTTACCCTGGCTGTAGTCGCCTACGGCGTTAAAGGCGACGGCTTGAAGCACGCCTTGCAGTTGGCTGGTCAGGGCGCTTTGCAGGTTGTCGCTAAGGCTGCCGCCCTTGATGGCGGTGCCTACGCCGGCTTGCACAAGGGCGGTGGCGGCGGCGTGTTGGGTCATGCCGCCGACGCCACTGAGGGTGCTGAGGTCGAAGCCTTGGATGGTGCCGTTGCTGGGGTCGGTGTTTACCTTGAGGGCGGGGTCGATTACCCCGGCGATGATTCCGGCAGTCACGCCGGCGACAACGTAGTTCTTCAGGTTGTCGGCGGAGGTGACGTCTTTGAGGGTTTTGCCGAGGTTGCCCTTGTTGTTGATGGCGCTGACGGCAGCGGTGCTGGCTGCAGAGGTGATAGCGGCAGTGGCGGCAATATTTCCCGCCCCTGCTGCCGCGCCGGCGGTGGCCGCTGCCATCGTGGAGCCGGCTCCCGTAGAGAACGCAGCGCCTAGAGCGGCACTTGCCGCGCCAGTGGTCAGTACGGTGACGACGATGGCAATGATCAGCGCCGCGCCACCCCCCAGGCCGGAGCTTTGGTAGTCCCAGGAGTCGTGAATCTCCTTCACCCGCCGCCAATCCACATCCCCCCGCTGTTGCGCTGCCTTGAGCCAGGCCAGATTCGGGTCCGCCGCCACCATGGCGTCGATGGTCTGGCTGACGCTTTGCCGGTCGATCTGCTGGATGTCGATATGCACGCCATTGACGGCGCGGATGATGGTTTCGCCGTTGGCGATCAGCTCGCTCTGGCGCAGGCGTTCGTCGCTGCTGCCTTGGCCTTTGGCGCTGTTCCAGGCCCAGTCGCTTTTGCTGCGTTGGTGGCTTTCTTGCTCGAGGTCTTTTACGGCTTCGAAGTTGATGGCACCGCCGCTGTCGAGGGTCAGGGCGGCACCGCTTTGCAGGCTGGCTTTTTGGTAGTGCTGGTCGCCTTTGCTGACCAGGCTCAGGTCGCCGCCGGTGACGATGGTTGTGCCCACATTGCGGACGCTGGTGGTCTCGTCTTTGCGGGTTTGCTTGGCACCCAGGCTGCCTGTGCTTTTCTTGTCGTAGAGGGCGTGGTCGCTGTCTTCGGCGCTCAAGAGGGCGAGCTGCTCGCCGGCGTAGAAGTAGGCTTCGTTGCCGGCTTTGAGCTGGCTGGCGCTGACAACAAGGTTATTGCCGGCGTCCATATCGAGGTCGCCAGCGGCTTCGATTACGGCGCTTTGCTGGCGCACGCTGCTGCGTTGGGCGGTGACTTTTTTGCCGGCGCTTTTGCGGTAGCTGTCGCTGCTGCTCTGGTTGGCGGCGGAAGCGATGCTGAGGTCTTGGGCGGCGGAGAGTTGGATATCGCCTGCGGCTTTTACCGTGCTGGCGATTACGCTCAGGTCGCGGCCGGCTTGGGCTTTCAGGTTGCCGCCGATCTCGAGAGTGCTGCCGTGCTGGATCGTTTGCTCGCGGTTGGCGTGGCCTTTGCGGTCTTGGTGGGCGGCGCTGTCGGTTTCCGTCTGGCTGGTGATGACCAGGTCACGACCGGCGCTCAGATCGGCGTCAGCGCCGGCTTTCAGGTTGCCGCCCTGGTTGATCAGGTCACGACCGGCCGACAGGGTCAGGCGGTTGCTGGCTTCAATGCCGGCCGCACTGTCGACGAAGGTATCGCGGCGTTCAAAGCCTGGTTTGGCGGACTGGTGGGTGGTAAGGCTGCGTTCGTTGACGATATCGCCGGCCAGGGCAATGGCGCTGACGTCTTTGCCGACGATCAGGCCGCCCTGGGTGTTGCGGAGGCTGTCGGTGGCCAGCAGCGACAGCTGATCGCCGGCCTGTATCAGCCCGCTGTTGCGGATGGTTTGCGCGCTGACGCCAAGGCTGTTGCTGGCCCGCAAGGTGCCGCTGTTGGTAAGCGAGCTGCCGGAAATCAGGTTGAGGTCTTGGCCCTGAACCAATGCCCCCCGTGGGCGCCAACCGATCCCTGGCCTGAGCCAGGTACAGCACCGGCACCAAGACCTTCTGGCCGGCAACCTCCTGCTCCTGCATCCACACGATGTCGTGGGTGAGCGCCGCCACTTGCTCAGCCGTCAGCGCGATACCCGGCACCAGGTTAAGCGCCTGTTTGCTGGCGATGGCGTTGTCCATCAGGTAGCGAAACTGGGCTTCGTCGGAGCTCAGGCCGTCGAGAAAGCGTTTGCCCGTTCTGGCGACTACGGCCTGCTGGATCAGCCGTTGTTCGTAGAGGCCGTCGCCGAGGCGGCGCTGGGTGAGGTCCTGGTTGTAGCCGACGATAGTGAGCAGGTAGTCGGAGCTGAGAAAGCCGCGCAGGCTGGCGAAGGCCGGGGTGGTTTCCACCAGGTAGGGATGGCTGCCGTCGGTGTTGAGTTGAAATAAACCGTTGTTGCCAGTGGGCAGGTTGAAGCCCGGAAGACTGGGTAAATGACTGAGATCGGGGGCCATCTGGGGGTTATGACTGATGGCGGTGGCAATGCTGGAACCAGCGAGATCCGTGGTGCCCAGACTGCCACCGGCGACGTAGGCATAGGTGGGGCGCACGACGCTGCTGTCGAAGCCGTTTTTAGTGGTGATATCAACCTTGCCGCCCGCCTGAATAATCGCGCTGTAGGTCGCTGCGTCGGCGTTGATCGCGGTGCTGGTGCGGAACTGCGGCTGTTCCCACTCCATGTCGCCGAGGAAGGTATTTAGCGCCGCGACCAGGCCAAGGGGGTCGTTGGTTTGCGGCCAGTACAACGCGTTAAAGGCGTTTGCAGCAGTCCGCAACGGCTCGGCATTACGGGTGCGGGCGCTGGTAAAAATTCGCCTGGTTTCGAACTCGCCAGGCTGAATTCCAGTGTTCTGCAGGGCGTCGACCTTGATGCTCAGATCGCCTGCGGCACTGATGGCGCTGGCGTGGTTAAGCAGGCTTTCGCCCAACAATTCAAGGTTGCCGCCCGCGGTGATAAACGAGGCGGCACTGGCGGCGGTGACTAATAGCCGGTCCCGCTCGATGATCTGCCAAACCTGGTTTTCCTTGCTGCCATCGCAGTCACCCGCGCCATAGCTTGCGCTGCAGGGCAGTTCGGTAATCTGCGCGGCGTATTTTTCCTGGCGGGTGCTCAGCACATCGCGCTGGTTGCTGATGCGCCGGGCCTGGATCTTCAGATTGCCGGCGCTTTCGATAACGCCTGAGCGGTTGTCGAGCTGGTCCGTGGCGGCAATAACCAGATCACCCAGGCTGTATACGTCGCCGCGCTGGTTGCTGAAGCTATCGACCTTCAGGGTCATGCCCTGGCCGCTGAAGATCAGGCCGCCCTGGTTAACTAGACCAGGCACCTCCAGGTTCACGGTGCCGGCACCGCCCAAGGTGCCGTGATTGGTTAACGTGGCGGCGCTGATCGACATAGCAGCAGCGCTGGTCAGGCTGTTGGCGACGGTAACCGCGCCGCCGGCAAGCACCTGCACAGCCCCGTCGGCATGGGCCCTGTCGGTGAATTCAATCTGCTCGCCGCTGGCCCGCAACGCGCCGGCGCTAACCACCCGCGCCAGGGTCAATTGGCCCTTGGCATCGATATGGATATCGCCACCGCTGGCGGCCATATCGGCGGCGAGCTTGACCCCCACCCCCGCCTCGGTGCCGACCAGGCGGATGGCCCCGGCGTACATGCCGCCAAGCGCTGAGCTGTCGATGGACACCCCGGGGCGGGCTCGACCGTCATCGGCCTTGGCGGTCGCCGCCAGGCTCGCGGCATCCACGCTATTGCGGCCGGTGATGATATTCAGCTGCTGGGCATACAGCGCCGCATTGAGTTTGGCGCTGCGGGTGATCAGGTCGAACTGGCTGATGGTGGCGGCGTTAAGGCCCGCCCCCTCGATCACGATCTGCCCGCCATCCACATCGAATTGGCGCAGCTGGCCCGCGACGATGACTGGAGCCCCAGTACTTAGCGTCACCCGCGGCGTATTGATAAAGCCGCAACCGTCGCAGCTGATGCCATGGGGGTTGGCCAGCACCACCTGGGCACCCTGCCCGGCCACCTCGGTGTAACCCTTGAGCAGGCTCTGGTTGCCACCGGTGACTTCGTTGAGGATCAGCGTGGCCGCCTGGCCGGCCAGATTGCTATTGCCGAGAATCACCCCGCCCAGCTGAGTTTGATTGAACGCCGCCGTGCCGTTGTTAAGGATCAGCCCCTGCGGCCCGACGTTGTAATCAGTGAATTTGTTATGCGAAAGGCCACTGCCGTTGGGCGTGGCGATAGTGACGATGGGCACGCCATTGGCGGCCTGGGTAATGGCAGTGTTGCTACCGGCAGCGGTATCAACGGCCAGCTCGGCAGCACTGCTCAGCAGAGGGTTAAGAAACAGCACCCCCATCAGCAGGCGAGCGATGCAGCGGAAAAAACCACTGTGCACATCCATGTCGGCGTCTCGTTTGCAGCGTGGCGAGGCTGCAAAACTTACGGACTAGCCGGGTGACTGGCTGCAAGACCGTGCCGAGACATCGATGGAAAGGTGAATTGACTTGCCGGGAAATGAATACTGCAGGGCGCTTATCTCGCCTACAGGGTGAAGACTTGTAGGCAACCGCTACACCCGGTGCAGAGTGAACCGTAGCGCATTGAAGAAGGTGTGAATGCCTGCACTTTTATATCCGCGCGCGCCCATGTCGGCCGCTTATAGCTTCAGCTATAGTGGCGCGCGCTTTGAGCCGTATAGCGCTCAGTAGCTGAGTCCCCCCCACGACAAGGAGGTCGCAATGCGTGCGTCCCTATTCCGTTTTACCTCCAGCCTTCTACTTAGCTCGGTGGCCATTCTGGCCCAGGCCGAGCAAGTGCCGATTGAAGTGCTGAGCGCAGTGGTTAAAAACCAGAAAATTGCCGATGCACAGGTGCTGCTGCAAAAGAACGGTGCCCAAACGGTGGTCGGCACCACCAATGCGCAGGGCCAGGTTCAGCTAACCAGCGACTTCGCCGATGACGGCGACAGCCTGCTGATCATCAAGAAAGACGGCTACTCCAACCTCGTCACCAAATGCCCTTGCAAGGGCCTGACCTACGCGATCAGCCCGGTGATGCAGAGCCTCGACGGTATGCGCGTGGTACTCACATGGGGACAAACACCAGCGGACCTGGACTCACACATTGCCTACCCAGGTAACCACGTCTACTTCGACAGTAAAAAAGGCCTGGATGCCAACCTCGACGTAGACGACACCAACAGCTTCGGCCCGGAAACCATCACCCTGGAGAAGAAACGCTTCGGCGAGACGTATGTGTATGCCGTGCATGACTTCACCCACAGTGGAGATCCACAATCCAGAGGCCTGACCAACAGCCAAGCCAAGGTGTTTGTCTATGTCGGTCAATCCTTGGTACGCACCTACTACGTGCCAACGAACAAGCCAGGCAACCTCTGGACAGTGTTTCGCATTACGGGCGCTGGTGAGTTTCAAGACATCAACAGTTTTGACGGGGTGAATGAGGAGAGCTCTGCACTGGGCCACCTGCTGCAACCGCTGGAAAACGACGCCCAGGTCGTTAACACCCAAACGGTCAGCCCCGCCGCTCAAGACTCGGCCAAAGCCCTGAACGTCAAAGGCGAAGCGGCTTATCACGCCAATAACCTGGACCAGGCCATCGACTTCTTCCGTCAGGCGATTGAGCTCAACGGCACCTACGGTCAGGCGTACAGCAACCTCGGCCTGGCGTATCAGAAGTCCGGGCGCACGGCTGAAGCCATCTGGGCAAACCGCAAGGCCATTGCCCTGGCCACTGGCACATCGGCACCCACCGTGCGGGCCAGCTCGTACTACAACATCGCGCGCATCTATGAAGCCGCCGGCCAAACCGACGACGCCCTGGCCCAATACCGGCTGGCCAAGGAGCAAAAGGCCAACCCGGTGTACGACAAAGCCATCGAACGCCTTAGCAAGTAAGCATCGGTTAAATCAGTGAATTACACGGCGCGCCTTTTCAGGCGCGTTGTTGTTTCAGGAGCACAGCATGACGGTTCGATTTTTACTCTTGGCAGTCGGCCTGCTGGCGACCAGCGCATATGCCGCCGGGCCGCAGAGCATGGCCACGATGGACAGGGCCGGCTGGCCCGAGCAGTTGAACAGCTCGGCAGCCTTCGACACCGCCTCGCGAGCAGAAATATTAATGTTCGCCAAAACCTTGCTGGCCAGTGAAAGCATCGCCGAACCAGCCCTCAAAGAGCAGTTAGGGGTGAAGCAGGTCAACCTGGCTTCGCTGGAAACAGTGCGCCAGCGCTTTTGGGCGCGACTGTTGGAAAACTACCTGCGGGCAAAGGTCAGTTGCACCGAGGCCGCAGCGTTTTGCCCTGCCATCACCGATCAGGGCTCGTTGCGTCAGCAGGCGAGCCAATTCATCGTTGCACCGCAGTTCGCTGCATGGGCAACTGCCAGCGCAACGTTTCATCGCAGCTACCTGAACGAGCAATTGCGCCTGGCGGCCTTGTTTCCGGCCATCAGCAGTGAAATTTCAGTGTTCTCAGACCTTGAGCGCACGGGCGACGAAATGGCAGATCGGCAGTTTTTGCTGACCTTCGACGACGGCCCCACCGTCAAGGCGGGCAATAGCGAACGGTTGATGGCCGCACTGGCAGAGCAGAAGCTCAGCGCCATCTTCTACGTGCTGGGCAGCAACTTTCAGGCGCGCCTTCAACACAGTTCGCCGGAAACGCTGCAGCGCTTATATGCCGGCCAATGTGTAGGGCTGCATGGCTGGGAACATAAATCCCACGGACAGTGGGCCGAGTGGCAGAACTCGGTGACGCGCACCCAGGCCTTGGTTCAACAAACGTTACCGGACAACTACGTGGGCTGGTTCCGGCCGCCCTATGCTCAGCGTCGGCCCGATAGCGGTGACTTCTTCAAGCAACAGGCGCTGCAGGTGGGGCTCTGGAATATCGACTCGCAAGACTGGAGCAGTAAAGTCAGCACCGATGCCGCCGGCCAACGCGTGCTCACGTTGATGCTGTTGTGGCGCCGTGGCGTGATTCTGTTCCACGACATCCACAGCAAGGCACCGGTGGCGGTGCCGTGGTTGGTGCAGGCCACGCAGGGCAGTGGCGTGAGTTGGCAAGCTTGCCGGGACTATCGCTAGCAAAAGGCACACGCTGATCGCGGCGAAGTCGCCCGTAGGGCTTCGCTACGCTCAACCTGGGTTCCCGCCTGGGCGAGAACGACCACGTTTGATGGGGCTCAGCGTCGCCCCCGCGCAGACGGGGTCAGTTCAAAATGAACTCACCATCACAATCACGACCGCATCAAACTCAAACTAAAAGGCCTGAGCCCGGTGCAATACCGGACTCAGGCCTTCGGTGCCTGGCTCAAACTGTCCAACTTTGCGCGGTCAGTTCACTCGGGGCTCTTTTTTATTGGCCGCGATAAACGCCCGCCGTTGGGCTTCGCTGCGCTCAACACAACCTACGCCCCCCATTTCGCGTGTTGTCTGTGTAGGAGCCAGCTCGCTGGCGAACCCTGCAACCCTCAATCCACCGCCATGCACAGTCGCCCCCCTCTCCCGCTTGCGGGAGAGGGCTGGGGAGAGGGCAGCGATATCACCCCACCACCCCGCTCAAATTCCAGGCTGCGGGAACCCCAAAATCTCCCGGCCCTGACCCTAGCTAACCCCACCACCCCAATGGCAGTATCAGCCCACTCAAAGACAAGGAAGTCAGCACGCGCACAACCGGCGCACTGGCAGCCCAACGGAAAGGAACTCCATGAAAACCGCCCTCGCAATACTCTGCGCTTTATTCGCCCTACCCCTATCGGCCGCCCCCTTCTCCGAGATCGACTGTACTCATGCGGAAGCACCGCGTGAGCCCACCAAACTGACCTACAAATACGACAAAGAACAACTGAAGTCCCTCAGCTATAAAGCCACCGTCTACGGGCACGGAAAAAACGGCCGAGTATCCGAAGTCATCTCACAGACGCCCAACGTCGCACTGAGAGTCGGAGAGAACTGGCTGGCAGGAAGCAACAGAGGGGAATGGGGCGGTGAGCTTATGCTCATACCGCCGAAAGGCGACGCGCAGCAGATACTCAAAGGCAATATTCGCGACTTATACAAAACCAGCAACGGAATCATTGTGGTGTCCGGGCTTAGCCACATGATGTCCAGCGTTGGAGAGGTGTTCCTGATAAAAGAAACCGGCGCTTCTGTGGACTATTCCATTCTGTTCGGCTTGGACGCCGCCCCCGAGGACGAATGGATGACAGAGACTGGCGAGGTATTCATAACAACCTACTACGGCACCTCCATCATAAGAACCGATGGCACCCTACAACGCGTGCTGTGCAAGGGACATGAGTATTCCAAACACAAAGACCTGAATTTGTAGTCCTGAAAAAGACATAGACGACGCAGGTAGTCAGCCTAACGGTCTACGTAAGCTCAAACGCCGTATAGCCGCTCGGACTACTTTGTCAGCCGCACCATTCTGGATCCCCGCCTTCGCGGGGATGACGGTGGGTGCTGGGGGAATGCCGTCATTCCGCGTAGTCGGACCGCTGCGAATGCGGAAATCCACAAGCCGCCTGGTGCGCACAGCACACCCTTGTATCTCGACTCCTCCTCGAAAGAGGAGATAGTCTCCGACTGATCATCGGGGGAGGGTTTTGAAAGCCGGGCACACCCTTAG